>NZ_JBQFXM010000078.1:0-620 GCF_056540845.1 Ruegeria sp. AL2 | reverse complement strand
CCTTTGTTTATGTCTCAGCGTTTATGTTGTGGTCAATGTTGGCGTTTCCTTTCTCGTTTTCCTTGCTTCAGAACTTGCCTTGAAGCGGTAGCTGTCGTTACCGGTTTCGAGGATGTGGCAGCGGTGCGTGAGGCGGTCGAGGAGAGCTGTTGTCATCTTTGCATCCCCGAAGACCTGCGCCCATTCAGAGAAGCTGAGGTTGGTTGTGATGATGACGCTGGTGCGCTCATAGAGCTTGCTGAGCAGGTGGAATAGCAGTGCGCCGCCGGATGAGCTGAATGGCAGGTAGCCGAGCTCGTCGAGAATGACCAAGTCGACCTTGGTCATCATCTCAGCCATCTTCCCGGTTTTGCCTAGCACCTTTTCCTGCTCCAGCGCATTGACCAGTTCCACTGTCGAATAGAAGCGGACTTTACGCCTGTGATGTTCGATGGCCTGAACGCCGATGGCAGTCGCGATGTGGCTCTTGCCAGTACCGGGGCCGCCGATCAGGACAACGTTCTCTGCATTTTCCATGAACTCTCCGCGGTGCAATTGCCGGACAGTGGCCTCGTTGATCTCACTGGATTTGAAGTCGAAGCCTGCGAGGTCTTTGTAAGAGGGGAAGCGCGCCACCTTGG
>NZ_JBQFXM010000077.1:0-668 GCF_056540845.1 Ruegeria sp. AL2 | reverse complement strand
GACCACTAAAGTGTCGCGGGATGGAGCAGCCCGGTAGCTCGTCAGGCTCATAACCTGAAGGTCGTAGGTTCAAATCCTACTCCCGCAACCAAAATTCCATAATAATTTCAAATACTTGAAATCGGCTTCGGCCGATTCAGTTTTTGATGTCGCGTTTTACATCAACGCCACATCAACGTTTGACGAGTCCGCCAGATGGAACGGCTGGAATCAGGGTGGGAAACCGACGCCATGGCGGCGAAATCAGGCCAGTTGGTTGAAAGTTCGTATTTGTCCAAGGGATAGGTGACACGAGAGCCCTTGCTGCATCGCAGTAGGGTTGCCACTTCCGGCCTCGGAGAAGATGCCTGTCGGCTCTGAAGCCGGCGAAGGCACAGAAGCTTGGTGCTGCAGGCGACGATATGTTGTGTTGCGGTTCAAGAGATGCATTTCATGGCATTGGCTTGACCAGTAGGACGACACAGACTCAATGGAGAAGAATAGCGCCATGATTTCGTTGGAACCTGTAGTATTCCGGGGCACCACCGTGTCTTTAAAACGCGAAAGCGGGCTGCTGCTTGCCATTCTGCTCGCAAGTTGTTGATTTCCGCTGAGAAGTGACCCGGTAAGCCAGATAATTTTCACTGAGAATTGACCCATGTGAGCACATTGCCCCGACGTTTTCGTTT
>NZ_JBQFXM010000076.1:0-671 GCF_056540845.1 Ruegeria sp. AL2 | reverse complement strand
AGCGAAAGCCCTTCAGACGCGGCATGCTGGATGGAATGTTCATTCATTGCATTTAGTCGTCGTCGAAATGCCAGACAACTTGGCAATACCGCAGTTAGTCCAGCCGACACGATAAGAAAGGTCGCAATTACAATCGATATCGAAATCGTCAGAATGGCACGGCCATGCCGAACCAAGTTCTCTCGGGTTAAAGATCCTCCAAGAAGAAACGCGACCATCGTCAAGGCCACAATGGATACCTCGTCGAACCAAATGGCAACGTCGAGTGGGATCAACCCCATCCCGGCGTTCCCTGCGATCAGACCGAGGAAAAGTAAGGTTGTAACACGAGGAAGATGCGTGGCCCTGCCAAGCTGGTCGGCCGCCAATCCGGCAAGGAAGAGGACACCAAGGGTAATCAGAAAGCCGGCAACGTGCATAGAAAACCAAGCGTTAAGTTCATGTCTAGACTACTCTAACTCCAACTCCGCCTACTAGGGTCAGGATGCATTGATTTCCCGAGCGCTGCGTGATTCACGGCTCCGAAAACAGAGCGGTGACATGAGCAGTCTTTTCTGGCTGACCGACGCACAGATGGCGTGTCTGAAACCCTACTTTCCAAAGTCGCACGGTAAGCCAAGGGTCGACGACAGGCGGATTCTGAGCGGGATAATTTTCATCAACCGCAATGG
>NZ_JBQFXM010000075.1:0-684 GCF_056540845.1 Ruegeria sp. AL2 | reverse complement strand
TGATGCAGGTTTTCCAGGATTTCATGCCGCGTATTGGCAAGTACTTCGCTGGGAATCTGAGACCCTACATACGCCGGAATTGGCTCTTGGACGTGTATCACAGTGAATACAGCGTCCGCATCAGCCAATTGGCGCGCGGCTTCAAACGACGCTTGTGTGTCGTATTCTTGGTCCAGAGCAACCGGGATCAGGATATTCTTGTACATTTGACCTCCTATCTACTGCTTCGATGAATCCAGTTTGGTTCCTCGGCAGCAGGAAACCTACACAGGCTCAGACTTTGAAGATTTCCCCGCGCCCTTTGTAGCGGCTACAACATCATCAACTGTTTTCTCAACAGCTTCAGCTTCGGTTTCAGCGACATAAGATGCACAACGGGACACGGTTTCAAACCATTCCTGAGCGTCAGCAACCAACCGCTCCGCCGAATGGCGCTGCCACTCCGCCATGCTCTGAAAGGCTTTAGAAGGATCGGACGGGTTCGCGGAAGACACATTGCGTGCAGCTTTTAGAGCCGTCCGGACCGCCTCATGACGCCGTTCGAACCAATGCTGCGCAAAGGCCTCGGTTTCTTCGAGCAATTTCTCTTGCGCGTCCCAAAATTGTTCGATCTGGGCACCGAAGGCCGGATTGCCAGAAATGGGCGGCTGCATTTGCTTGAAAACATCCAAAAGTGAGGTCGGG
>NZ_JBQFXM010000074.1:0-776 GCF_056540845.1 Ruegeria sp. AL2 | reverse complement strand
GACGGGTCATGCGGTTGAGGGCTTTGACAGCGATGCGGGCTTCGGTTGTCTGGGTCTCCATGTTGCGGCTGCGCAGTTCCAGTCCGATGACCTGTTTGTATCGCCCGATCTGGGCCTCGCCGCGCGATCTCTGACCATAACCGGTGGCCTTCTGCCATGCCATTCGGCCAGTTTCGGTTATCATGTCGATATGGGCGTTACGTGCCTGGCAATCTCCGGGAACGGCGTTCTTCGGCGGCGGAATAATCAGCTCGACATCCGGGCCAAACGCATGCCGGATGGTCGCGGCGGTTGGTACACCATCATAAGCCCCGTCACCGATGAAACGGCGCACCGGACCGGACACCTCGGCAAGAAGGTCGGGCAGAGCGCCGGTGTCCCCGACCTGCTGGGGTGTCAGGCAGGACGCCACAAGCTCGCCGCTCTCCAGATCGAAGCCGACATGCAGTTTGCGCCATATCTTGCGGGCCTTCGGCAGCCCGTGCTTCTCACGCATCCACTCGCGGCCACCGTGGACACGCAGCCCTGTGCTGTCCACAACCAGCGCGATCGGACCACTGGCTGTCTGGGTGTCGGGCGCGATCTGAAGCGATGGCGCACGCCGGCAAAGCGTCGAAAAATCCGGCACGGGGAGGTCCGTCTGCATGAGCCGCAGCAGACTGCGGACAAAGCCCTGCGTTTGGCGAAGCGGTAAGCCGAACACGGCGCGCAAGGTCAAGCAGGTCTCAATCGACAGATCAGAATATCGTTGTTGACCACCGCGCTTGCCGGAGCGC
>NZ_JBQFXM010000073.1:0-809 GCF_056540845.1 Ruegeria sp. AL2 | reverse complement strand
CGGTATTGCCAAGTTGTCTGGCATTTCGACGACGACTAAATGCAATGAATGAACATTCCATCCAGCATGCCGCGTCTGAAGGGCTTTCGCTACCCTCGTGAGGTCATTGCCTACGCGGTTTGGGCATACCATCGGTTTGCCTTGAGCACTGCGGATGTCGAAGATCTCTTAGCGGAACGGGGTGTCATCGTGAGCCGAGAAACCATTCGGCTCTGGGTTAATCGGTTCGGCGCGCATTTTGCCGCCTGCATCCGGCGCGATCGCCCTAAGCCAAACGACAAATGGCACATGGACGAGGTTGTCATCACGATCCGCGGCAAGAAGCACTGGTTGTGGCGGGCCATCGACGCGAACGGCGACGTTCTCGATATCCTCGTGCAAACGCGGCGAAATGCAAAGGCGGCCAAGCGGTTTTTCAAAAGATTGGTCGCTCAGTTTGGTGAGCCAAGGGTCGTGATCACAGACAAGTTGCGCAGCTACATCAAGCCCGTCAGCGCCTTGGCACCACAGGCCGACCACCGGGCCCACAAAGGGTTGAATAATGCGATCGAAGTTTCGCACAGAATGACCCGTAAGCGGGAGAAGTTGTTTGGTCGGTTCAAGTCACATCGACAAGCTCAGAGGTTTCTGTCCGCGCATGACCAGATCAACCTGATATACCGTCCCCGCCGCTATCAACTCACCGCAACCTCATACCGCCATGCCCGCAACGATGCGTTCAGTCTCTGGGCCGCTTACACCGCCGAAATGGCAGCATAACCCTACTTTTCCAATGCTTCACAATCGGCCGGCAACAACTTGGCAATACC
>NZ_JBQFXM010000072.1:0-819 GCF_056540845.1 Ruegeria sp. AL2 | reverse complement strand
GGGTCTTGTCAGAAGAACTTGTCTTGAGGCAGGCAGGACGGTTGCGTAGCTTTTGCCCATGACCAAACCTGCCTCTTTCAAGTACTTCAAAACCAGCCCCGAGGTCATCCGCCTTGCGGTGATGCTGTACATCCGTTTCCCGCTCTCGCTTCGAAATGTCGAAGATCTGTTGCACGAGCGAGGCATCGACGTGAGCCACGAAACCGTCCGATATTGGTGGAACAGGTTTGGTCCAATGTTTGCAGCTGAGATCCGACGGAAGCGTGTGCAGCAGCTGCGCGCGTTCTCGAAATGGAAGTGGCACGTGGACGAGGTTTTCGTAAAGGTGAATGGCAAGCGACATTATCTGTGGCGTGCAGTAGATCACGAAGGTGAAGTGCTGGAAGCAGTTGTCACCAAGCGCCGAAACAAGGCTGCAGCACTAAAATTCCTCAGGAAATTGATGAAACGGCACGGTTGCGCCAAGGAGGTCGTCACAGATCGCTTCGCTTCCTACAAGGCTGCGCTCAGAGAAATAGGCGCGTTCGAAAAACAACAGACGGGCAGGTGGCTCAACAACCGCGCCGAGAATTCACACCTGCCGTTTCGACGACGCGAACGCGCGATGCAGCGTTTCAGGCGCATGCGAAGTCTACAGAAATTCGCCTCCGTCCATTCCTCCGTCTACAATCACTTCAACCAGGAAAGATCGCTAGCCAGTCGAGACACCTTCAAGCTGACCCGCGCCGCCGCTCTTAGCGAGTGGCGTCAGCTTTGTTCCGGATAGGTTCGCGGTTTCCGCGGCAAACTGAGACTGGTTCGAATTCGTCTGACAGCACC
>NZ_JBQFXM010000071.1:0-837 GCF_056540845.1 Ruegeria sp. AL2 | reverse complement strand
CTAGGGTCAGGATGCATTGATTTCCAACGCGCTGCGTGATTCACGGCTCGGAAAACGGAGCGGTGTCATGAGCGATCTTTACTGGCTGACCGACGAGCAGATGGCCAAACTTGCCCCTTTCTTCCCGAAGTCGCATGGCAAGCCACGGGTCGATGACAGACGGGTGTTGAGTGGGATTATCTTCATCAATCGCAATGGGTTGCGCTGGCGGGATGCGCCGCGGGAATATGGTCCCCACAAGACGCTGTACAGCCGATGGAAGCGTTGGAGCGAGAAAGGCATCTTCGCGCAGATGATGGTCGGCCTGGCTGCCGAACACGGCGAGGAAAAGACCGTGATGATCGATGCGACCTACTTGAAGGCACACCGCACTGCGACCAGCATGGCCGCGAAAAAGGGGGGCGTGGACGCCTGATCGGTCGGACCAAGGGCGGCATGAACACCAAACTTCATGCCATCTGCGATAGCCAGGGGCGACCGCTCAACCTGTTCGTCACCGCCGGCCAGGTCAGCGACTTCATCGGCGCGCGGGCGCTGCTCAGCAGCCTGCCAAAGGTCGACTGGTTGCTCGGGGATCGTGGCTATGACGCCGACTGGTTCCGGGACGCGTTGAAAGACAAAGGCATACGCGCCTGTATCCCCGGCAGAAAGCAACGCAAGACCCCGGTCAAATACGACAAGCGCCGATACAAACGACGCAACCGCATCGAGATCATGTTCGGCAGGCTCAAGGACTGGCGGCGTGTGGCGACACGCTATGATCGCTGTCCCAAGGTCTTCCTCTCAGCCATCGCTCTGGCCGCAACCGTCATCTATTGGTTATGAATCCTGACCCTA
>NZ_JBQFXM010000070.1:0-851 GCF_056540845.1 Ruegeria sp. AL2 | reverse complement strand
ACATTGACCACAACATAAACGCTGAGACATAAACAAAGGTGGGTCAAATCTCGGTGAAAATACCGGGTCACTTCTCAGCGGAAATCAACAGCGGGACGAAGCTGACTTTTCAGGTCCGGCTATGCGTTCCTTTCCTAGCAATAAATTTCGTAGTCTCTATCATGCTGGTTTTGCCCCACTGTCGAAGGAAACAACATGTTGCGTTCAATGCTTATCCCCGCAGTTCTCTTTGCGCCTCATTGTCTGACTGCTGCAGAGAAAGTGTCGGCAACGAACTTCTATGTCGTCAACCAAGAGCAAATTTCCGCGGGCGAGGACGTGTTCTGGAAAGAGGACAACTATGGGACTTATACCGTTGACGAGGGACCAATCGATCCTGGTTTTGTCCGGTGCGTGGGCTCGGGTTTCGGCGGACCCAGCGGTGTCAGCGGCGGTGGCGTCTGTGTTTATGGTGAAGAAGAGGACACGTTCACCATGAGATGGGAGGTTGTTGCCTTCGGCGTCAACAACTGGCGGATTGTTTCCTCCACCGGCAAATATTCGGGGATGACTGGAAGTGGAACGACCAAAACACGTGTGGCGTCAAAACTCCTGGCGCTACCGCACCGTATTTCTGACTGGGAAGGCGAGGTTGCCTTGCCCGCTAGGGATTGAAACTCGAACTGAAATGGTCGGGGATGATGCTGATTTGAAAGGTTGGCAAAGCCCGCATTGGGCTTGTTGTCGCCTTTCGTTACTTTTCACATTAATGACCGGTGGCAGCCGATATTGTTGAAAAACAACGTGTTGCTGGCGCAGAGAGAGGCGTACCGAACTGAGCGCGAGTGCCTTTCTTGTCAGGCTTTGCTCGT
>NZ_JBQFXM010000069.1:0-855 GCF_056540845.1 Ruegeria sp. AL2 | reverse complement strand
TAGGTCATGTTGACAAATGGCGAAACCAAAGTCGGATGGACGTTATATCGATGAATCCCAGGAAGCTTTCTGCGGTCTTGTCGTAGCGGGTTGCAACACGCCGAGCGTTCTTGAGCTTGTTGAAGCAGCGCTCGACCCGATTTCGCAGACGATAAAGTGAGCGGTCGACGCCAACGCGCATCTTTCTGGTTTTCCGCATGGGAATCTGGGTCATCACATCTCGATCATTCATCTTTTTGCGTATTTTGTCAGCATCATAGCCGCGATCTGCTAATAACACGCGCGGCTGAGGCAAATTATCTGCCATGACCAAATCGAAACCACGATAGTCAGATGTCTGGCCCGGTGTGATCTCGGTCCTCATAGGCAAGCCGTGTGCGTTTACGAGAAGGTGGATCTTGGTCGTGAAGCCACCTCTCGAACGGCCAAAACCCTGTCGCGGAGTCCCCCTTTTGCACCCGCTGCCTGATGATGGGCGCGGATTACGGTGCTATCGATCATTTGCAGGGCGTCTGGCACTGCTCCACTTCGGTTCAAGGCGTCCATAATCTCTTCCCATAACCCCGCCAGTGTCCAGCGCCGAAACTGTCGGTAGACGCTGAACCACTTGCCGAACTCTTCCGGCAGGTCGCGCCACGGAGCCCCTGTCCTGGAAATCCAGAAAATCCCATCAAGAACAAGGCGGTGGTTGATAGGCTTGCGTCCATTCGGGGCGCGGACAGCCAAGATGAACCGCTCAAAGAACGCCCATTCCTCGTCCGACATCAGGTCTCGTGCCAAGCTGGTCTCCGTCGTAGATACCAGCTTGAATCATGCCCGCCGACAGATGTGAATCCCTTTTGTCAACATGACCTA
>NZ_JBQFXM010000068.1:0-857 GCF_056540845.1 Ruegeria sp. AL2 | reverse complement strand
GGGCTCTGAGCGGCCGCTACGGTCAATCATGAGAGACGTCCGGTATGAGATGGCGGACGACTGCGGCCGTCCGCCAAGGCCTCAGATGTCGATCTTCTCGGCGATGCTGAGCGCGTCATCGAGTTCGACGCCGAGGTATCGCACCGTGCTGTCCACCTTGGTGTGACCCAGCAGGAGCTGGACGGCGCGGAGATTGCCGGTCTTCCTGTAGATCAGTGCGGCCTTGGTCCGTCGCAGCGAATGCGTGCCGTAGCCGCTTGGATCCAGTCCGATTGCACACACCCAGTCATGAACAAGGCGCGCATACTGCCTTGTCGAGATGTGCGGTGAGCCGTGGAACCTGCTTGGGAACAGGTTGACCTGTCCAAGCATTTGGGACGATGTGACCCATGCGAGCACGCTTCTGCGTGTATTCTCGGACACCTCGAACTGAACTGGACGCCCGGTCTTGCTCTGGATGACCGACACGCGGTCCCGGACGTTTCCACCAGCGACGAGGTCCACGACCTTGAGTCGAACCAAGTCACACCCGCGGAGCTTGCTGTCTATGGCGAGATTGAACAATGCCAAGTCGCGCAGGTTATCCGCGAGCTCTAGCCAAGCGCGAATGGCCCAAACCTGCCTTGGCAGGAGCGGGCGTTTCTGGCCGATCAGCCGCCCCTTGTTCCACGGCGGACGTGATGGTCGGATTGCCGGTAGCTGTTTACTGGACATGATGGAGTCTCCGTCCAGCCCTCCCACACCAGGCATCGGCACCGTGCCAACGCGCGGATTTTACCTTAAGAGGACGAGTGTCCGCTTCGCGAACATCTGTTTCTTCAAGCCTAGCTGCGGTGCGTTGGTCTGCTCGGAGCCCA
>NZ_JBQFXM010000067.1:0-1008 GCF_056540845.1 Ruegeria sp. AL2 | reverse complement strand
CCGCAAAGCAGACGCCCAACGAGCTCTTTCTGATGGCTGCTTCTGACCTCACCAACACGTATCCTACGCTCAATTTCGATTGGTTGTTAAGGCAATGCGACCGGGTTTTCATCGAGTGTCCGGAGGTAAGAAATCAAGTCTGCGCGATCCTGATCAACCCAAACTCCATCTAAGTCCATCTTTGTTCCCGGAATGTATTCTCGTGGACGCCCAAGAAACGAGTTGAGATTGTCGTAGTCCCAGACACCTGAAGTCGCTGAGAAAGCCGTCGAGTACTCGTAGCCATCGTACGAGCCAATGGTGCGCCCGAGAACTCCCCAAAGTGGCGGACCTTCATTGGCTTGAACTTGCCCATTGTTCTCCAGGCTGTGACAGGCTTTGCAGGCACCTGCCAGAGTTTCTCCTCGGCCCCTATCGGCATTACCAATCAAGTGCTTCACACTAGGGATACTTGCACTTGTAGGTACGCCAGCATCCAATAGGATGGTCACGATTTCGTCGTGCCCACGCAACGAGGCGAAATGCAGTGCTGTCCCAAGCCAAGGATCCACGACAGTTGGATCAGCACCGGCTTCCAAAAGCAATCGAACAACTTCTGTGTGTCCGTTGCTTGACGCAACATGGATTGGGTATGCAAAAGTTTTTTCGTACTCAGCATTGGGAAGAGAGTAGTTTGGGTCGGCCCCAGCCTCCAACAGGGCCGCGACCACGTCCGTACGACCGAACCGAGATGCTACTACGAGTGGTGACGAACCTTCAAAACGAGCGCCTGTGGTGCTCGGCAGATCCACCGGCACTCCTTTTTCGATTTCTGACATAACTTTTGCGACATCGCCTTTTCGAGCCATCAAGTGGATCATTTCAGCGGAACTTGTCGACATGGTGGCGCATAGCGCAGCCACCCCCGCGAGAAATGTTTTCCAAGTTCTGTTCATTGCGGCATCCCCCCGGTTGTGGGAGCCTTAATACCACAACTAGTCGTCAATTTCATTTCTTGCAAAGAGTGGC
>NZ_JBQFXM010000066.1:0-1046 GCF_056540845.1 Ruegeria sp. AL2 | reverse complement strand
AAGACGACGCTGACCGCAGCGATCACCAAGTATTTTGGTGACTTCAAGGCGTATGACCAGATTGACGGCGCGCCGGAAGAGAAAGCCCGCGGCATCACCATCTCGACCGCGCATGTGGAATACGAGACCGACGCGCGCCACTATGCGCATGTCGACTGCCCCGGCCACGCCGACTACGTCAAGAACATGATCACCGGTGCTGCTCAGATGGACGGCGCGATCCTGGTTGTGAACGCCGCGGACGGCCCGATGCCGCAGACCCGCGAGCACATCCTGCTGGGCCGCCAGGTTGGCATCCCGAAGATGGTCGTGTTCATGAACAAGGTTGACCAGGTTGACGACGAAGAGCTGCTGGAACTGGTGGAAATGGAAATCCGCGAGCTGCTGTCTTCGTATGAATACCCCGGCGACGATATTCCGATCATCGCAGGTTCGGCTCTGGCCGCGATGGAAGGCCGTGACCCTGAAATCGGCGAGAACAAGATCCGCGAGCTGATGGCGGCTGTTGACGAATATATCGACACGCCCGAGCGTGCTGTTGACCAGCCGTTCCTGATGCCGATCGAAGACGTGTTCTCGATCTCGGGCCGTGGTACCGTTGTGACCGGCCGTATCGAGCGTGGCGTGATCAACGTTGGCGACGAGATTGAAATCGTCGGCATCCGCGACACCAGCAAAACCACCTGCACCGGCGTTGAAATGTTCCGCAAGCTGCTGGACCGCGGTGAAGCAGGCGACAACATCGGCGCCCTGCTGCGTGGTGTGGACCGTGAAGGCGTTGAGCGTGGTCAGGTTCTGTGTAAGCCGGGTTCGGTTACACCGCACACCAAGTTCGAAGCCGAAGCCTATATCCTGACCAAGGAAGAAGGCGGCCGTCACACCCCGTTCTTCGCGAACTACCGTCCGCAGTTCTACTTCCGTACGACTGACGTGACCGGCACCGTGACCCTGGCGGAAGGCACCGAGATGGTCATGCCCGGCGACAACGTGTCGTTCGGCGTTGAACTGATCGCACCGATCGCGATGGAGCAGGGCCTGCGCTTCGC
>NZ_JBQFXM010000065.1:0-1273 GCF_056540845.1 Ruegeria sp. AL2 | reverse complement strand
CGGATTTTTCACCCAGTCCTTGTCGGACCGCGATCCTGAGCTTTTTGGCTCGATCCGGTCTGAGCTGGGTCGTCAGCGCGACGAGATCGAGCTGATTGCGTCCGAGAACATCGTCTCTGCCGCCGTGATGGAGGCGCAGGGTTCGGTGATGACCAACAAATATGCCGAAGGCTACCCGGGCCGGCGCTATTACGGGGGCTGCGAGTTTGTTGATATCGCCGAGAATCTGGCCATTGACCGCGCCAAGCAGCTGTTTGGCTGTGGTTTCGCCAATGTGCAGCCGAACTCGGGCAGCCAGGCCAACCAGGGCGTGTTCCAGGCGCTGATCCAGCCCGGCGACACCATTCTGGGCATGAGCCTGGATGCCGGTGGCCACCTGACCCACGGCGCGCGGCCCAACCAGTCGGGCAAGTGGTTCAACGCCGTGCAATACGGCGTGCGCCAGCAGGACAACATGCTGGACTATGATCAGGTCGAGGCGCTGGCGAAAGAGCATAACCCCAAGCTGATCATCGCGGGCGGTTCGGCCATCCCGCGTCAGATCGACTTTGCCCGCATGCGCGAGATCGCCGACATGGTCGGCGCCTATCTGCACGTGGACATGGCGCATTTCGCCGGTCTGGTCGCGGCAGGCGAGCATCCCAGCCCGTTCCCCTACGCGCATGTGGCGACCACCACCACACACAAGACCCTGCGCGGCCCACGTGGGGGCATGATCCTGACCAATGATGAAGATATCGCTAAGAAAGTGAATTCGGCGATCTTCCCCGGCATTCAGGGCGGCCCGCTGATGCATGTGATCGCGGCCAAGGCCGTGGCCTTTGGCGAGGCGCTGCGCCCCGAGTTCAAAAGCTATATCCAGCAGGTCGTGACCAATGCGCAGGCGCTCAGCGATCAGCTGATCAAGGGCGGGCTCGACACCGTGACCCACGGCACCGACACCCATGTGGTGCTGGTTGACCTGCGCCCCAAGGGCGTCAAGGGCAACGCCACCGAAAAGGCCCTGGGCCGGGCGCATATCACCTGCAACAAGAACGGCGTGCCATTTGACCCGGAAAAGCCGACCATCACGTCGGGCATCCGCCTGGGCAGCCCCGCCGGCACCACCCGCGGCTTTGGCGAGACCGAATTCCGCCAGATCGCCGACTGGATCATCGAAGTGGTCGACGGCCTGGCAGCCAACGGCGAAGACGGCAACTCCGAAGTCGAAGCCCGCGTCCGCGCCCAGGTCGCAGATCTCTGCAACCGCTTCCCCATCTACCCGAACTTGTAA
>NZ_JBQFXM010000064.1:0-1450 GCF_056540845.1 Ruegeria sp. AL2 | reverse complement strand
AACGAAAACGTCGGGGCAATGTGCTCACATGGGTCAATTCTCAGTGAAAATTATCTGGCTTACCGGGTCACTTCTCAGCGGAAATCAACAGGCTGTCATCACGGCGCATGACATCCGGCATGTTCACGGCGCTGTCAAAGAACACAATCACGAGCCGGATATCCTGTTCCCGGACCATGCCACGGTGATGTCACGTTAACTTGCCGTTTGGTTGTTCATGTCCTTAATTGGACGTAGGTGACATCGATGAAATCATCGCCAATCTCACCTACAAGCGCCATCGGTATCCTCCTCAGATCATCGCACACGCGGTGTTGCTGTACGTTCGCTTCAATCTGAGCCTGCGGGAAGTTGAAGAGTTGATGTTGCAGCGCGGGATCGATGCGTCTTACGAAACTGTCCGGCGTTGGGTCATCAAATTCGCGCCGACGATAGCTCAAAACTTGCGTCAAAGACAGGGTCGTTCAGGTGATGTCTGGCATCTGGATGAAGGTGTCGTGAGACTCTCTGGTCGCAAATATTGGCTTTGGCGCGCGGTCGATCAGCATGGCGTTATTCTGGATGAAATACTCCAGCCGAAACGGGACAAACGGGCAGCAAAACGGCTGTTACGCCGCCTGAAAAAGCGTCTTGGTTTCAATCCTGAGCGGATCATTACGGACAAATTGCGCTCCTATGGCGCTGCCAAGCGAGAAGTCGCGCCGGGTCTGGATCATTGGTCGCACAAGGGCTTGAATAATCGATCTGAAAACAGTCATCTCCCATTCCGAAAGCGGGAACGGACGATGCAGAGATTTCGGTTCCCAGGAGGTTCGCAGAGGTTCGTGGGCACCCATTCAGCCATTCGGAGTAGCTTCTGTGCCCCCGCTCGTCGTCGTTCAGCCTTAACAATTCGATATCACCGCCTCGAGGCATTTGACGCCTGGAATGCCACTACTCGAGCCGCTTGAAGTTCGAGCATCAGTATTCCTTGGTGCGCAGGAGTTAATGTGACAACACCTTAAACAATCTTCAGGATTCCGGCTGTGACTGGGCAAAGCAAGACTGAACCGCTCCACGAAAATTGAACAGGATCTGTTAGTGTTTAGCGGCTCTTCTCTTATGCCGATCAGTTTGGTTTTGATCCGGTTTGTCCGACAGATCATGATTGACGATCCACCGGCAAGCGCAGGAGAGCGCGCGAGACACCTTACCGCCAGTGAAAGCCATAATGTTCAGTTGCGGGATCAGGAACAAAATCCGCTTAATTCAATTTATGAAGTTTCTGGGATCGCCTTACCGAAGCAGATGCCGCTGGCTTAGTCTACTGGTTGAGCAGGTTTTTGAGGTATTTTCCGTATTCGTTTTTGCCGAATCTTTGGGCGCGGGCTTCGAGGTCGTGGTCGTTGATCCAGCCCAGCGTATGGGCGATTTCGTCGGGTGATCCGGTTTGCAGGCCTTGCCTGTCCTG
>NZ_JBQFXM010000063.1:0-1483 GCF_056540845.1 Ruegeria sp. AL2 | reverse complement strand
GACCACTAAAGTGTCGCGGGATGGAGCAGCCCGGTAGCTCGTCAGGCTCATAACCTGAAGGTCGTAGGTTCAAATCCTACTCCCGCAACCACTTGGGTCGAACAGAGTCTCGAACAAGCCGCCCCTGGGCGGCTTTGTTCATTCTGGGCCAACCCAATCATCGCTGCCAGGGCACCCTCCAGTTCGATCTGCACGCCATCCCGTTCATGTTTGATCGTAACACGTTCAATCAGGCCCCGGATAATCTCCAAGGCCCCGGTGCGGATCGACGGATCCGATAGCGCCTGTGCCAGATCTGCGACCTTGGAGCGATAAAGTTCCGACAGATTTGGGTGCAGTCGCACCGGTGAAGGCTTAGGTCCGGAGAGCTTGGCATCCAGATCGGCGATCTGCGCTTCGAGTTCTTCGAGCCGCGTTTGAAGGCCGGGGGTACGAATGCCCTCCGCGATTGCATCATAGAACCCATTCAATTTGCGTACGGCTTTGTCCCGCTCGGATTGTAGACGGGTCCGGACTGCCTCTACTGTACCTGCTTCTGCGTTGGCGGCTTCGCTGAAGGATTTGATAAAAGCGGCCACTGCGTCGGGCTGCATCAGGCGACGACGAAGCAAATCCAAAACGGCGTCTTCCAGGACATTGCGGCGAATGGATTGCTTATGGGAACAAGTACCGAGTTTGCGAGCGGCAGAGCAGGCAAGGTAGTCGCGTCCGACTGTGGCGAGTGTCCCTCCGCAGGTGCCGCAGAATACAAGACCTGTCAGGAGGTGCTTCTTGCGACGCTTCTCCCAAAACCGGGTTTGCTTAATGGCTTTGACGCGGGGGTCGGATTCGATCTCGCCTTGCCGCTGCTTGACCGCCTCCCAAAGTTCAACCCCGACAATCCGCAACTCAGGGACTTCCCTGATGATACATTTGGAGGGATCGTTGAGACGGGACACACGTCTGCCGGTCTCCGGATCCTTGATGTAGCGCAGCCGGTTCCAAACAAGGCGGCCGATGTAGAGCTCATTGTTGAGAAGGCCCGTCCCACGCACTCGGTGCCCTCGAATGGCCGTGTCACGCCATAACTTGCCACGGGGACCGGGAATACCTTCGGCGTTCAGGCGGCGCGCGATGGCTTTGGGAGAATGCCCATCGGAGAACTCTTGAAACACCCGCCGGACAATCTCAGCTTCTGCTGCATTGATCATTCGTTCTCCCGTGACGGGTTGGCCGTCGGCCCCAAGACGCCGGACGACGTCGTAACCGTAGCTGTTGCCGCCGCCGGAACGGCCAAGCTCGACCCGTCCGCGCAGACCACGTCGAGTTTTGTCGGCCAGATCTTTGAGGAACAGTTGGTTCATGGTCCCCTTGAGACCCACATGCAACTCACTGATCTCGCCTTCGGTCAGAGTGTTGATTTCCGCTGAGAAGTGACCCGGTATTTTCACCGAGATTTGACCCACCTTTGTTTATGTCTCAGCGTTTATGTTGTGGTCAATGT
>NZ_JBQFXM010000062.1:0-1533 GCF_056540845.1 Ruegeria sp. AL2 | reverse complement strand
TATTTTGTTGAAAAACTCGGGCTTGATCGGTTGGTAAGTTGCTGATTCAATTCTTCCTAAAGGGAGGGATCAGCCATGATGGGACCGAGACAGGAAGCGCAAGCGTCGCTGTTTTACGAGTTCTCGCTGGAGGATCATGTCCCGCAAGACCACCTTTTGCGCTCGATTGACCGGTTCGTCGATCTGGGCAGCATTCGCGCGCACCTTACGGATTTCTACAGCCACACGGGCCGGCCCTCCGTCGATCCCGAACTGCTGATCCGCATGCTGTTGGTTGGCTATTGCTTCGGTATTCGATCCGAGCGACGGCTCTGCGAAGAGGTGCATTTGAACCTGGCATACCGCTGGTTCTGCCGTCTCGACTTGAACGACCGGGTGCCAGACCATTCCACGTTTTCCAAGAACCGGCACGGCCGTTTCCGGGAAAGCGAACTGTTGCGTCGTCTGTTTGAGACAACTGTGGCACGCTGCATTGAGGAAGGTCTCGTCAGCGGCCAGCGCATGGCGATTGATGCCAGCCTGATCGAAGCCGATGCTAACAAACGGAACTCAACACCGAAGGAAGACTGGGACGCGGCAAGCATTGACCCGGCAGATGCGTCCCGCGCGGTCCGCGAGTATCTCGACACGCTGGACGAGGCGGCATTCGGCGCGGCCAGCGAGGTACAGCCCAAGTTCACCTCACATTCTGACCCCGCCAGCCAATGGACTGCAGCCCGCAAAGGCCCTGCATTCTTCAGCTATTCCGACAATTATCTGATTGATACGGATCACGGTGTAATCGTCGATGTCGAAGCCACCAGATCAATCCGACAGGCAGAAGTCGGTTCAACAAAGACGATGTTGAACCGGGTCAAAGACAAGTTCGACCTGCACCCAGAACGGTTAATCGCAGATACCGCTTACGGTTCCGGCCCCATGCTGGACTGGCTGGTGAAGCGCAAGATCGCGCCGCACATTCCCGTTATCGACAAAGCTGGCCGGACAGATGGCACATGGTCCCGTGCAGACTTTGAATGGGATCCCGAGAACAACCAATACATCTGCCCTGAGGGCGAAGCGCTCAAGCAGTTTCGTCGCAACTACTCTGATCCGAACCGTGGCCCGACGGGCAAGGGCGTGGCCAAGTATCAGGCCCTCAAACACACCTGCCTGGCGTGCCCGTCGAAGATGAAGTGCTGCCCAAACGCCGATGCTCGCAAAATCACCCGCGAAGAACATGAAGACGCACGCGATGTGGCACGCGCCATTCGCAAAACGCCCCAATACAAAGTCTCGGCAAAGCTCCGAAAGAAGGTTGAGATGCTGTTTGCCCACCTCAAACGCATTCTCGGGCTGGGACGACTCCGATTACGTGGCCCTTGTGGTGCAACCGACGAATTCCTCCTCGCCGCCACCGCCCAGAACCTCCGAAAACTGGCCAAGATCTTTCCCGCACCGCAGCAAACGAGCAAAGCCTGACAAGAAAGGCACTCGCGCTCAGTTCGGTACGCCTCTCTCTGCGCCAGCAACACGTTGTTTTTCAACAATATC
>NZ_JBQFXM010000061.1:0-1754 GCF_056540845.1 Ruegeria sp. AL2 | reverse complement strand
GCGGACGAAGAGGACCTTCAAATGTGGCGGCCAAACAAGGCGCATCTACATACTACTCGCATGGGTCAGGTGAACATGTTGCATTTTCGCAGTGGAGGCCTTGCCTTTCAAATATACTTCGTTCACTCGTGTCAGCGGAGCGCGTGATAGTAGGTCAGGTACACAATGATCGCAAATGAAGCCATCGAAAAACTGCAAGATTATAGGCTGGTATTCACCGTTACGTCCGGCAGAAGCGGATCCAAATTGCTGACAGCGCTCGCGAGTGTTCTGCAAGATGTTAAGGCAGTCCACGAGGCGCATCCTAGAATGAACTACGTGATGCGTGGTGTTTTGAGTTTTCCGGAAGCAGCAAAGTGGTGGCTAGAAAGTGAAATGTATCCATCGGTCGCTGCGGCAATAGAACAACCGGTTTACCTGGAGACTTCACATTTATTCTGTAAAGGGTTCATCGAGCCAACAATTCAACTTGGCCTTCGTCCCGATTTCATAGTTTTGAAGCGTTCTGCGCATGAAGTAGCAGCGAGCCTTTATTCTATAAATTGCATTCCTGAAAGAACAGGAAGCGGAAGACTAGTGCTTCTCGGACCATCTGACACTGGTGTTTGGAAGGTTCCTGATTGGGAAAAACTGAGCGATTATCAACTGTGCTTCTGGTATGCTCGGGAAATTGAACGTCGGCAGGAATTCTACACAAGCTGGCTTCCAACTCGTGGTTGTGATTGCTTCTCAATTACATTGGAACAGCTTACGCAGGCTTCTAATTTTGGAGATGTTGCTCGGTTTTTGACGGGAACCAGTGATCCAATATTCGAAATGGAAGAAGTAAACGCGGTTTTACAGAAAAATCAAAACCCTCAGGCAGGGCTCGCAACGAGTTTCAGAAGTCCTTTGGGCGAAACTGACCGTATCCAACAAGAAGTAATTGTGGACGAATTAATGCATCAAAATCCTTATGAATTGGAATCTTACACTTGACCGCTCTATCGGCCTTGCTCGTCACTTCAAAGAAGTACGCTGACGCCAGTGCGGTATTCTAAAGCCCACCCTTTTAATCTATTCAGGCTTTGACATAACGTCCAGGTTGGGCTCAGTGCGGTCAGTCGCCGAAATGTCTCGAGCGACAGCAATGCGGAGATTGTGTTGAAAACACCAGAAAATTAGGCGCGCTCAATTTTCTACCAATTTCCATTACCTCATCAAAGTCTGCACCACTTGCCCAGTGCGGGCCGCGACAGCCTCTCCCATCGCCAGACCAGTTTTTTGGCCACCCCCCTCTGGCCGAAACTCTCAACTGCCTCTCAGCATGTAAGTTTTTCACTGGTTTTCGGCGGAAATGGAGTTTTTCAACACTATCCGGACAAAGCCGCCGTTCGAAAGGATGATCGCAAGATGTGCAAAGAGATCTTTCGGGGTCTTATCCACAAAGCTCCAGCTATATTTGTGGCCGCAGGGGCCTTTCGGGGCGAAATGTAATTGCCCATTGAGAAAACCTTGGCGATTTTGGTGGCCGATAACTTGTAACTTGCGATACATCGGTGGGGAACACAGAAAGATGAAGATTTATTTGCATATTGGATTACCGAAGACAGGAACCACGGCAATCCAAAACTGGTGCTATTCAAACTCAGAGGTATTGCGACAGCAAGGTTTTGAATATCCAACCAAGCATTTAAACCCCTCTGATCCCAAGCATTCGTTTTGCTTGCCTGAGTTCAAGACCGGTAATTTCTCAAGACTAGCTGACAGCCTAG
>NZ_JBQFXM010000060.1:0-1897 GCF_056540845.1 Ruegeria sp. AL2 | reverse complement strand
GATGCGGGGGTCGTTGCCTTCGCTGAGGGCGATTATGGGACGGGTGGCCGGAGCGTTTTGCCGCAACAGCTCGACGGGTGTCAGGGTCATGTGCTCCGGCCTCGTCCTGGGGTTATGCGCCCTGCGCTTTCATGTCATCGGCGCTGATGCCGGCGACTGCGACGGGTTTTTTCATCGCGTCGCGGCGGAAAGGCTCGCCAAGCTCCTGGTTGATCAGGGCCTCGATCAGCGTGGTGATGCCGTTCTTCTGGTCCTCGATCGCCTGGTTCAGCGCCGCGGTCAGCTCGTCCTGGGTGCGCGCGACAACGCCTTTCAGGCCACAGGCCTGCGCGATACCGGCATAAGACACCTTGGTGTCCAGCTCGGTGCCCACGAAGTTGTCGTCGAACCACAGGGTCGAGTTGCGCTTTTCCGCGCCCCATTGGTAGTTGCGGAACACGATCTGGGTCACGGCGGGCCATTCCTCGCGGCCGATCGCGGTCAACTCGTTCACCGCGATGCCAAAGGCACCGTCACCGGCAAAGCCCACAACCGGAACATCCGGGCAGCCGATCTTGGCACCGACGACGGCGGGCAGGCCATAGCCGCAGGGGCCGAACAGGCCCGGCGCCAGGTATTTGCGCCCCTCTTCAAACGACGGATAGGCGTTGCCGATGGCGCAGTTGTTGCCGATGTCCGAGCTGATGATCGCCTCTTTCGGCAGTGCCGCCTGAATGGCGCGCCACGCCATGCGCGGGCTCATCCAGTCGGGCTTGGCCGCGCGGGCACGCTGGTTCCAGGTGGTGCCCGGATCGTCATCCTCGTGGGTCATCGAGGTCAGTTCCTGCGCCCAGGCCGATTTCTTCTGCGCGATGCGCTCTTTGCGCTCCTTGCGGCCTTCGTCACCGGCGGTGTCGCTCAGCTGGGCCAGAATGCCCTTTGCCACCTTGGCAGCGTCGCCGATGATACCGACGCTGACCGCTTTGGTCAGGCCGATACGGTCGGGGTTGATGTCAACCTGGATGATCTTGGCATCCGCGGGCCAGTAGTTGATGCCATAGCCCGGCAGGGTCGAGAACGGGTTCAGACGGGTGCCGAGGCACAGGACAACATCCGCCTCGCTGATCAGCTCCATCCCCGCTTTCGAACCGTTATAGCCCAGCGGGCCGGCAAACAGCGGGTGGCTGCCCGGGAAGGCGTCATTGTGCTGGTAGCCGACGCAGACCGGCGCATCCAGACGCTCGGCCAGCGCTTTCGACGCCTCGATGCCGCCTTCGGCCAGAACCACACCGGCGCCGTTCAGAATGACAGGGTTCCTGGCGTTCGACAGCAGCTCGGCCGCCTGGGCCACGGCGGTTTCGCCGCCCGAGGGGCGCTCGAACTCGACAATGGCGGGCAGGTCGATATCGACAACCTGGGTCCACATGTCGCGCGGGATGTTCAGCTGCGCCGGGGCGCTGGCGCGCTTGGCCTGCATGATCACACGGTTCAGAACCTCGCAGACGCGGGTCGGGTCGCGGACCTCTTCCTGATAGGCGACCATGTCCTCGAACAGCTTCATCTGCTCGACTTCCTGAAAGCCACCCTGACCGATCGTCTTGTTGGCCGCCTGCGGGGTCACCAGCAGAAGCGGCGTGTGGTTCCAGTAGGCAGTCTTGACGGCGGTCACAAAGTTGGTGATACCCGGGCCGTTCTGCGCAATCATCATCGACATCTTGCCAGTCGCCCGGGTGTAGCCATCCGCCATCATCCCCGCGCTGCCCTCATGCGCACAGTCCCAGAACATGATCCCAGCCTTCGGAAACAGGTCCGAAATCGGCATCATCGCCGAGCCAATGATCCCAAACGCATGCTCAATTCCATGCATCTGCAAAACCTTAACAAAGGCCTCTTCCGTCGTCATCTTCATAGGGGTGCT
>NZ_JBQFXM010000059.1:0-1940 GCF_056540845.1 Ruegeria sp. AL2 | reverse complement strand
GAGCCGGGAGACAGGCAGGGATGCACGCTGGAAAACGGTCGCGTATCCATGCCCGACGGCTTTGCCCAAGTTTATGCCACGTATTCGGAACAGGGCTGGCCTGTCCGCCATCAGCACCCATGGAACAGACTAGGTTGATTGCGTAGCGGAGGATTTCAGGCTCATCGTAACCATCAGAGAGTGGAGATGAGAATGAAATCCGGGAAACAGAAAGCGTCAGCAGAGAGAGTTGTCAAAGACATCCGCAGGAAGACACGGCGCCAGCATTCGGCAGAGGAGAAGATCCGTATTGTGTTGGATGGGCTTCGTGGTGAAGACAGCATAGCGGAGCTGTGTCGCCGTGAAGGAATAGCTACGAGCCTGTATTACAGCTGGTCGAAAGAGTTCCTTGAGGCCGGTAAGAAGCGGTTGGCTGGCGATACCGCACGCCAGGCTACCAGCTCTGAGGTGAAGGATTTGAGAGCGGAATCGTCGGCGCTGAAAGAGGTAGTCGCCGACCTGACCCTTGAGAACCGGCTGCTCAAAAAAAGCATGTTCGAGGATGGGGGAGACGACGAATGAGATATCCCGCATCCGAAAAGCTTGAGATCATCCGGCTGGTTGACGGTTCGCACCTGCCGATCAAACGCACACTGGAAAAGCTCGGCATTCCCAGAACGACCTTCTACCGCTGGTACGACAGGTATCTGTCTTTCGGCGAGGCCGGGCTTGAGGATCGCCATTCCCGGCCAGGTAGGGTTTGGAACCGCATCCCCGACAAGGTGCGCAAGCAGATCGTGGAACTGGCTCTGGAAGAACCCGAGTTATCGCCCCGCGAGCTTGCGGTGCGGTTCACCGACACCAGGCGCTACTTCGTTTCTGAGGCCAGTGTTTACAGGCTTCTGAAGGCACAAGATCTGATCACTAGCCCAGCCTGCATCACCATCAAAGCGGCGGATGAATTCCATGAGAAGACTGTGCGGCCGAACCAGCTTTGGCAGACCGACTTCACCTATCTCAAAGTCATCGGTTGGGGCTGGTTCTACCTGTCTACGATCCTGGATGATTACAGCCGTTACGTTGTCTCTTGGCGCCTTTGCACCACGATGAAAGCTGACGATGTCACAGGAACGCTGGAAGACGCTTTGGCTGCATCAGGTTGTGACAGTGTCACCGTTGCCCACAAGCCCCGGCTGCTCAGCGACAACGGCAGCAGTTACATCTCTGGCGAGTTGGCGAAATGGCTGGATGAGCAGGGTATGGATCATGTTCGGGGAGCGCCCAACCATCCGCAGACCCAGGGCAAGATTGAGCGATGGCATCAGACGATGAAGAACCGTGTCCTGCTGGAAAACTACTATCTGCCAGGAGCGCTCGAACAGGCCATCGGCGACTTCATCAATCACTACAACCACAACCGATACCACGAGAGCATCAGCAATCTGACACCCGCCGATGTCTATTTCGGTCGAGCCGAAACAATCCTCAGACGCAGAAAGGAAATCAAACACCAGACAATCCAGAAACGCCGCTTGCTGCATCATCAGAACGCGGCGTAGATTGAAACTGCGGCGAGCCTGATCCTCCTAAGCCAATCAAACGCTCGTGTTCCAAATCATTCGATGACGGACAAGAAGGAGGGTCGCGCCAATTGATCTAATCAGGTTCATATCTCTCTCCATTGCTTTGTCGGACTTACGTCTTGATGTTCTTTGCTCCGAGCCGGCCGAGGGGGTCTGACATTTGTCGGCTCAAAACCCGAACCTTGCGCCAATGAACGGTCCCTGAAAAGTCAGATCAGACAGCACCTGGGAGTTACCGAGATCCCAGGTCAGATACCGGTAACCAAACACCAAGTCCCAATTGTTGATCCGGTAATTGACGGCGGCACTGAGTTGCGCAGTCAGATCACTTTCGCCTGCCCCGATGTCCGCGTAGTAAGAAAGACCCCACCGATCTGC
>NZ_JBQFXM010000058.1:0-1979 GCF_056540845.1 Ruegeria sp. AL2 | reverse complement strand
AGCCGTTCGATTGCGGTATTGGATTGCTTGAGTATTTGGTATTGGTTGCGGGTTTGAGGGTTAGGTCTTATTTAGCGTGTTTGGATGTTGGGATGGGTTGGTCTGCCGCAGGGTTGCATCTGTCCTTTAGGCGCGGCGGGATATGGGGTATCTGGGCGTGCGCACCGTTTCACGGATTTGGAGAACGCAATGATGAAGCGCGCCTGGAACAAGTGGCGATCGGGCTATATGGGCCGGCTTGTCGGTGAGAGCTTTTATGCGCAGGGCGGGCTTTACGGCATTGCGATCCTGGCGATGATCGCGGTGGCGGTCACCACCGCCGGCTCGGCTTACATGATGGAATATATCATCGATGCCATGACCAGCCCGGAATTGCGGGGATGGGTGCATGTCATTGCGCTGGGGGTTGTGCTTCTGTTCCTGACCAAGGCGGTGGCCTCGTATATTCAGGCCGTTTTTCTGGCACGCGCGGGCAACCGGATTGTGGCCCAGCAGCAGGAGAAGCTGTACCGCAAGCTGGTCCGGCACGGAGTGTCGTTCTTCTCGACCACTGAATCGTCGGATCTGCTGATGCGCACGACCAATGGCGCGCAATCGGCCCGGAGCCTGATCGATGTTCTGGTCACCGGGTTTGTCCGCGATGCCCTGACCCTGGTCGGCCTGATTGTGGTCATGGTGTATCAGCAGCCGGTCCTGTCGGTGATGTTCTTTGTGGTGGGCCCGATTGCCCTGCTGGGGGTGCGGTATCTGCTGAAAAGCGTGCGCTCGATCATGCAGGCCGAGTTCAAATCGCTGGCAGAGATCATCCGGGTGCTGCAGGAGACCTCGGCGGGGATCAAGGTGATCAAGGTGTTTGCGCTTGAAGATCGCATGATCGACCGAATGGAGACCGCGATCCGGAAGGTCGAACAGCGCTCGAACGACATCGCCCGGCTGCAGGCCATTGCCAGCCCGCTGATGGAGTTTCTGGCCGGTCTGGCGGTTGCCGGGGTTCTCATTGTCAGCACGATGGGTATCGCGGGTGCCGAACAGCCGACCGCGGGTCAGCTGATGTCCTTCATCACCGCTTTGCTGATGGCCTATGAACCTGCCAAGCGCCTGTCCAGGATGCGGGTCCAGATTGAAACCTGCATGGTCGGGGTCGGCCTGTTGTTCAGCCTGCTGGATCAGGAGGACACGATGGTGGAAAGCCCCCGGGCCCGTGACCTGAGTGACGGCCCCGGACAGATCACGCTGCGCAATGTGACCTTTGGCTATCAGGGCACGGTGCCGGTGATCGACAACATGAGCGCCACTTTCGAGGCCGGGAAAACCACCGCCCTTGTCGGCCAGTCCGGTGGTGGCAAATCCACGTTGTTTGGCCTGATCATGCGGTTTTACGACCCCGATCAGGGCAGCGTCGAGATCGATGGCCGGGACCTGAGGGATGTTAGCTTTGCCTCGCTGCGGCGGAAAATCTCGTATGTCGGTCAGGATACGTTCCTGTTCTCGGCCTCGGTGATGGACAACCTGCGCTGCTCGGCGCCCGATGCGAGCGACGAAGAGGTGATCGCGGCAGCCCGGGCCGCACATGCGCATCAGTTCATCACCGACCTGCCGCAGGGCTATGAGACCCCGGTGGGCGAGAACGGAACCTTTCTGTCAGGCGGCCAGAAACAGCGCATCGCAATTGCCCGTGCCATTCTGCGCAAGGCCGAGATCCTGCTGCTGGACGAGGCCACAAGCGCGCTGGACGCGGAATCGGAATCGCTGGTCAAAGAGGCGCTGGACGCCCTGACACAGGATGTCACCGTCATCGTCATCGCCCACCGCCTGTCAACCGTGCTGGAGGCAGACAAGATCATCGTCATCCAGGACGGCGCTATCGCCGAACAGGGAAACCTCGACCAACTCATGCAGAAAAACGGCCCCTTCAAAAACCTCTTCGACCAACAGTTCAATAAACACAAACAAAAAGTCGCAGAGTAATAGGGGGAGCT
>NZ_JBQFXM010000057.1:0-2039 GCF_056540845.1 Ruegeria sp. AL2 | reverse complement strand
CGAAAACGTCGGGGCAATGTGCTCACATGGGTCAATTCTCAGTGAAAATTATCTGGCTTACCGGGTCACTTCTCAGCGGAAATCAACACTCAGGCGGCCATCTGTCCCAATATCCCTGACGACGGACAGGAGGAGAATATGCAGGTTTATCGAGGGATTTTACTGGCACTGTTAGTCACGGGGCCTGCACTAGCGCAGGAGGTCAGCGTCGGTGAGGGAAGTGATTTGTATCGGACGTATTGTTGGCAGTGTCACGGTTTCGAAGCGACCGGAGACGGACCAATGGCGGAAATGCTTGCTATTCGTACAACCGACCTTACCAAATTGGCAGGCGAAAACGACGGTGTGTTTCCGATAGTTCGCATAGCTGAACAGATTGATGGTCGTTCACAATTGCTCGCCCATGGGGGCGAAATGCCAATCTTTGGCGCGGTGTTTGAGACAGACCAACAAATCGCAGTGGCTCTACCTAATGGGCAACCTATGATGGTAGGCCTGCCGTTGGCGAATTTGCTCGCCTTTCTTGAATCGATCCAGTCTGAATAGTCACTGACCAATCTGCTCATCCATGTCAGCCGTTCGTCTGATTGACATGAGAGTCAACGGCGGCCCCAACACCTCGAAGGCCACAGTACTGGCTAGAGTAAAGGCCATGATCAACGCGGCCCAATGTGGAAATTGCTCTCCGGCGACGAGGGCCATTCCTACCGCAACACCGGCCTGTGGCAACAAAGCGGGACCGTACCAGCGGGTCTCACGGCGAGGCAGGCCGCCAAGTCTCGCTCCGCAATAACCCCCGACGAGGCGGGCGACGGCGCGCAAGAATAGGAAAAGAGCACCAGCCCAGCCCATCAAGCCGAAGGCTTCAATTTCCAACGTGGCGCCAGCCAGTAGGAAGAACAAAATCATGAACGGCCACTGAATGTGCTCGATCTCATGAAAAGCACTGTCATGATGGCGGGCAAGATTTCCGATCACTGCGCCCGCAACCATGCCTGCGACAAGGAACGAAACTTCTAGCCACAACGAAAGGCCTGCTGTCAGAAAGACGATTCCCACCGCTTCGGCTTGCATCGGCTCTCCTGGGTTTAAGCGGCCAGTTAGGTAAGCGGATGGCACGCCTAGTGCGGAACCCAAAAAAATAGCCCCTCCGAAATCCCACATCGCTGTGGTCGTGATGGTGGCCCAACCGTCCGAATGACCGGCCAGAACCAATGCGACGCTGAAAACGATCAGACCCCAAGCGTCATCAATTGCGACTATGCCCTTTAATGTCTCGGTGAAGCTGTTGGACACCCCAGATTGTTTGATCACGTCCGTCATGGCGGCCGGAGCCGTAGCCGTAGCAATTGCCGCCAGCACCAACGCCAACCCGAAGGGTACGCCAATTGCGGTCAGTCCAGCAGACACAATAACAAGGGTTGCAACCACGATTGAAATCGAAATCGTCAGAATGGCTCGGCCATGCCGTACCAGGTTCTCGCATGTCAAAGATCCTCCAAGAAGGAACGCGACCATCGTCAAGGCCACAATGGATATCTCGTCGAACCACATTGCAACGCCGAGTGGGATCAACCCCATTCCGGCGTTCCCGGCGATCAGACCGAGGAAAAGTAAGGTTGTAACACGAGGAAGATGCGTGGCCCGGCCAAGTTGGTCGGCCGCGAATCCGGCAAGGAAGAGGACACCAAGGGTAATCAGAAAGCCGGCAATGTGCATAGAAACCCAAACGTTAAGTTCTTATCTAGACTACTCTAACTCCAACACTGTCCTCTAGGAACCGATGTCTGAGAGAATGTGAGTGTCCCGTTGCAGCCTATGCCGAGGGTACTAAAAATAAGGGATATTGATCTGTATTAAGGCGAAAGCGCGCCGCAGGTAGCACAATAGCTCATTCAGAAAACGCGGAGGAGTTTTCGATGTCGACAAAGAAATCCAACACAAATAACCCGACCTCACTTTTGGATGTTTTCAAGCAAATGCAGCCGCCCATTTCTGGCAATCCGGCCTTCGGTGCCCAGATCGAACAATTTTGGGAC
>NZ_JBQFXM010000056.1:0-2526 GCF_056540845.1 Ruegeria sp. AL2 | reverse complement strand
GCGACGCATTGAATTTGAAAGGCATCACAGCATCCCGCAGTCAAATCAAAGGACCAGCTACGCATCGGAAACGATTTGTGCAACACGCTCCCCGAGCGCTCAGTTTCTCTTTGAAGGCTTGCGGAAAGGCCTTGCTTCTCCGCCCTTGCCGTTTTTGCTTTTTGAACGCGGCGCTTTCGAGTCTTTGGTGTCGGTCTTGAAACGCGCCTTTTGTGCTTTCAGAGATTTGGATGTGTCAGAAGCGTTCTTATCTTGCTTTTGTCGCTTCTTATCCGTTGCGACGGGCTGTGGTTTGGCCTTTCCGCGCTCACGCGTCGGTCGCGCTTGCGGAGCCGAGTCCCGTTTTTTCTTGTCTTCGCTTGCTTGTTTGTTCGACGTGCGTGCCGCAGATTTTCCTTTGCTCTTAGGGCGCTCGGATTCAGTCCGGACATCTTGGTCAGAACGCTCGAAGCCAGGCGCAGCTTTCGACGGCTTGCCTGAATCAAGCCCTCGGGATTTGGCGGGCTCGTCCGATGATTGTGGGGCTGCAGGCGGGCCTTTGGGCGAGGCATCGAAATCTGGCGTGCCCACCAGCTCGGTCAACGTCGCACCTTGTTCTATGATGAGATCAGCGCCCAGTTCTTGTTTCATTGCGGGCACAGCATCATTGGCGATCTCGACAAAGGTCTCTTGATACTGAACGCGGATTGCGCCGATAGCGTCTTTGGACAAACCCGCGTTGCGGCACAGCATTGGCAGCAACCAACGCGGCTCCGCACGCTGTTTGCGTCCCAAAGAAAGTGAGAACCATGTGCTTGGCCCAAACGCCGCGCGCCGATCAGTGTCGCGTTTTCCAGACTCTGGTGCCGTTCCAAGGATCTCGGGTGCCGAGTGGCGCTCTCGGTAGAGGCGCATATAGGCTGCGGCGATCTGCTCGGGAGTTCTTCCGCTGAGCAGCCGCTCGGCAAAAGCCGTTTCCTCAGCACTTGGCGGCTCATCCAGGGCGGGATTGGAAATGATGCGTTCCTCTTCCCGTTTAAACACCTCATCGGCTGAGGGTGGTGCGCCCCATTCGGCCTCCAGCTTGGCGGTTTTCAGCAATCGTTGTGCCTTTGAACGCTGCCGAGCCGGCACGATCAGAATGGATGTTCCCTTGCGTCCGGCACGGCCTGTCCGTCCAGAGCGATGCAACAAAGTTTCCGCATTTGAGGGCAGATCCGCATGGATCACCAACTCCAACCCTGGAAGATCAATGCCGCGGGCGGCCACGTCGGTCGCAACGCAAACCTGCGCGCGCCCGTCACGCAGGGCTTGCATCGCGTTGGTGCGCTCTGCCTGACTGAGTTCCCCTGACAGTGAGACGACAGAAAACCCCCGATTGGAAAGTTTCGCGGTCAGGCGCGCCACCATAGACCGGGTGTTGGCGAACACAATCGTGGTTTGAACGTCGTGATAACACAGCAAATTGATGATCGCTTTTTCAATATCCGACGGAGCTACGTTCAAGGCACTATAGGTTATATCCGAATGCTGGACATCTGCGCTTCCGACCTTGATCCGCTGCGCACCCTCTTTCTGGTAGGTCCGGGCAAGCCTGGCAATGCCTCGTGGAACAGTGGCAGAGAACATCAGGGTGCGCCGGTTTTCGGGCGTTTGATCAAGGATGTATTCAAGATCTTCGGCGAACCCCATGTCCAGCATTTCATCGGCTTCGTCGAGGACGACGGTCCGCAGATCGCTCAGGTCGATCACCCCACGTGTGATATGATCGCGCAGCCGCCCAGGTGTGGCGACTACGACATGTGCGCCGCGTTCAAGCGCCCTGCGCTCTGTGCGCGCATCCATACCACCGACAGCCGATGCAGTAACGATCCCGGCTTCGGCAAACAGCCAGTCGAATTCTCTCCGCACTTGCAGAGCCAGTTCGCGCGTGGGTGCGATGACCACGGCCAAAGGCGCTGCTGGTCGGTCAAAACGGCCGTGCTTGTCGAGAAGTTCTTCCGCCATCGCCAGCCCGAAGCCCACGGTCTTGCCGGAACCGGTTTGCGCAGAGACAAGCAGATCTTTTCCTGCCAGCGCTTCATCTGACACAGCCTCTTGTACAGGCGTCAAGTTGCTATAGCCTTTTTGGGACAGAGCTGCGGACAGGGTTTTCGGGAGGGCAGAGAAATCATTCATAGGTCACCAATTGCCGGGAAAGATCTGGCGATAGTGGTTTTTGGTTCAGATGTATAGCCCGTAACGCGCGCCCGAATGCGTCAAGGATATGTCGCAAGCTTTTGTGTCTGGATTGACGATCATGCAGATTCCGGCTTGGACCTGTTACTGTCGTTAAGCGATTGACACCCGTGCCGCCACCTATCACAGATTTGGGTCGACACCATTAGTGCCGCGGCCTTGTTGACCGCCGAATGATAGTGGTTGAGCGATGACGCGAGGCGAGAATAGGTACTTAAGACCGCGTTGCACGAATAGCGCTTGGGCCGCATTTGCCCCTTTCCCCGGTTCGTTATGCGACACGTTCATAGGTCGCACGACCTAGACGGG
>NZ_JBQFXM010000055.1:0-2626 GCF_056540845.1 Ruegeria sp. AL2 | reverse complement strand
CGCGACGCATTGAATTTGAAAGGCATCACAGCATCCCGCAGTCAAATCAAAGGACCAGCTACGCATCGGAAACGATTTGTGCAACACGCTCCAGCACAGGACCTGCTGATCATCGGCGAACTTGGTTTTGTGTCGTTGTCAAAGACCGGGGCGGAATTGCTGTTCGAGGTCATCAGCCAACGCTATGAGCGCGGCTCGATCCTGATCACCTCGAACCTGCCCTTCGATGAATGGACCGAAACATTCGGATCGGAGCGCCTCACTGGTGCCTTGCTCGACCGGCTGACCCACCACGTCAGCATTCTGGAGATGAACGGAGAAAGCTATCGCCTGGCACAGAGCAGGGCCCGGCAGAACTCCTAAGGCACAGAAGAGATTGGTCCTGACGGACCAAGACGCCTTGGCAACCGCCAGCTATTTGGGGGCGCGTTTGCCAAGGCGCCGGTCACCCAAACAGTGGACGACTTTTGCTCCGCCCAATGGCAGACTTTCTCACCGCCGTTGACACAGCGAATGTCTCCTCTGACGGGCTGCACCACCACCGAGGTCGGCTATTGAGCCCAATTGGGACCGTGCAAATAAGGTTTTCCTGACATTTTTCTTCTGGTTCTGGACCGATTGCGCTCTGCAAATTAGGCTCCGCTTTGTATGGATGCCAAGCATAGGAAATTGATCGGAGTCATAAGTGGAACGACGGCTGTCAGCAATCATGGTAACTGACGTGGTTGGCTTTAGCCGCCTGATGCGGGCCAATGAGATTGCCACGCTGCAGGCTTTGAAGAGTCACCTCGACGATGTAGTCGAAGGCCAAGTTAGGGAGCATGCCGGGCGGGTCGTCAAAAGTACCGGCGATGGCTTCATTGCCGAGTTTCCGAGCGTCGTCAACGCAGCAACCTGTGGTGCCGAAATACAATCTCGTATGCGCACCCGCAATCTTGACATTCCCATCGACAGGCGGATTGAGTTCCGGATTGGCATTAATGTCGGAGACATCATTCATGATGGCGATGATGTCTTCGGCGATGGCGTCAATATTGCAGCCAGGATCGAATCTTTGGCACGCCCCGGTGGCATAGCTGTGAGCGCGCCTACGCGTGCTCAGATCAGCGTGGATTCAGGGCTTCGCTTCGAAGATGGTGGGGAACATATCTTAAAGAACATCGATCAGCCTTTACAGGTGTTTCATCTAGCCAGCAGCGGCGCACAGGAGCTTCCAGCAGATGCACCGCTGCAACGCAACAAATCAGTTGCGGTGCTGCCACTGATCAATCTGAGCGAAGACCGGGAACAGGACTATTTTGCCGACGGGATCACGGAAGACCTGATCGTGGATTTGTCAAAGATTTCCGCCTTGTTCGTGGTCGGGCGCAATGCTGTGTTTGCCTACAAGGGCAAATCGGGCAACTCCTCGCAGATAGCACGCGAACTGGGCGTACGATACCTGCTTGAAGGCAGTGTGAGACGCGCTGGCAAACGCGTGCGCGTGACGGCGCAGCTGATTGACGGCACGACGGGGGGGCATGTCTGGGCTGACCGTTACGACCGCGACCTGGAAGACATTTTCGAGGTGCAGGACGAAATCACGCGAACTATCGTCGATCAGTTGCGCATCGAGCTGAATGTGTCGGAAGAACGTTCCATCGCTGCGGCTCCAACTCGCGATGTCGACGCCTATAGCTACTACCTGAAGGGCAGACACTTCTACCATCTGCGGATGCATGACTACATGGCGCGCGCGCGCGCCATGTTTGAGGAAGCTGTAAAGCTCGACCCCACATTTGCGCGCGCCTATGCGGGCATCGCGGACTGCGACTCCTGGTCAACAAGTTGGTTGGGCGCAGGCATCGATCGCGACGCGATACTTGCCTCAGCCGAAAAGGCCATCGAACTTGAACCGAACCTAGCCGAAGCGCATGCTGCCAAGGGGCAGGCCCTGTTGGGAGCGGGGCAGGAAAGCGCAGCGCGTGCTTCGATGGAACATGCGCTTACTGTCGATCCGTTGTGTTATGAGGCACATTACTACTACGCGCGTTACTGCTGGACATCCGGAGACACTGAGAAAGCCAAACTCCACTTCATCCGCGCGCTTGAAATTCGGCCAGATGATTACCGCTCACCACTACTCCTTAACATGATCCTGACTAGGTTAGGTGAAAAGAAGACAGGGAGGGATTATGTCGATCTAGGCTTGCGCAGGGCAGAAATTGCCGCCGATCTGTATCCTGACAATCCTGACCCGCTCGAACTTGGCGCGTCGATACTCGCCCAGCGAGGCGAGTTTGACCGCGCGCGGGAATGGTTGGACCGCGCATTGCGAATACGGGGCGGAAGTGACGGTGGTAGTTTCAACATTGCTTGTGTCTATTCGCTTTTGGGCGATACGGATCTGGCTCTGAATGTGCTCGAACGTACTGCCAAAGATGCAGGACCTGACGTGCTTCAATGGCTATCGGTCGATCCGGATCTTGATGCGATCCGCGACCATCCCCGCTTCAGGGAGTTGATAAAACAAGACTAGCCTACATGAGAAACTTACGGTATTGCCAAGTTGTCTGGCATTTCGACGACGACTAAATGCAATGAATGAACATTCCATCCAGCATGCCGCGTCTGAAGGGCTTTCGCT
>NZ_JBQFXM010000054.1:0-3059 GCF_056540845.1 Ruegeria sp. AL2 | reverse complement strand
CCGCACGAACAGGCCGGACAGACGACAGTACTGACGAAATCGACCGCAGAAATCGCCAAAAAACTCTTGCAATGCAGGAGCCACCCACAGACATTGGCTATGGCTTGATGACGCTGCAGTGCGGCCCGCCGAAGGAGAATTTCGCTGCGGTTGAGAGTTACCCGGGAAGATGAGGTCATGCTCACGGAATTCATCCTGTCGTCGCCCTAAGGTTCACAGGAGACCCGAGACGATGTATGTTTCTCGTGAAGATGTAACGGTATTTAGGCGTGGATCAGAATGGCGCGACAGTTCCCACTCGAAGGTAACAAGACCTTTCTGGTTTATGCGGGTACTGGCACCGACCTGATATTCAATCACGGAGTTGATTTACCCGGTTTCGCGTCGTTTCCATTGCTGGAAGAACCTGGCACCAGGGCAATACTGGCCGGTCAAATGCAGACACTTGTTGATCTCGCCGGTGAAATGAATGTCGGGTGTATCCTTGATGCGCCCACATGGATGGCGAACGCCGACCGGGCAGCGCCTTTGGGGTACGATGCAGAACGGCTCGTTGAAGTGAACAAAGATGCGGTCAGCCTAATGGAGGACGTCCGCCAGGCTGCCGCTCGCGATGATATACTGGTGTCGGCCTGTATCGGCCCGCGCTATGATCCTTACGCCGACATCCCGCCGGTACCCGTCGAAGATGCGCGTCAATACCATGCTGTTCAAATGCAAAGTCTGAAAGACACTAGCGTCGACCTGGTCACTGCTTATACATTCAACCGTCCAAGCGAGGCAGCCGGATGTATCCTCGCTGCCCGAGACGCTGAACTGCCGATCATCATGTCTCTGGTTGTTGAGACAGACGGATGCCTGGCAGACAGAACCAAACTTGTGGACGGAATTGACCAGATTGACGCGGCAACGGACTCGGCGGCGCTGTTTTTTATGGTCAACTGCGCTCATCCGACCCATTTCGCCGGAGCGCTTGGCAACCACCCCCGGCTTAAAGGCATGGTGGCAAACGCTTCGAGTTGCTCGCATGCGGAACTTGACGAAGCAGATGAGCTGGACGAAGGCGATCCAGCTGAACTTGGTAAACAGATTGCCTCGATTGCGAGGCAGAATCCGTCGATCCAAGTATTTGGAGGGTGCTGCGGTACCGACATGCGCCACCTGAAATCGATGGCCAGCGAATTGGCGTAGCCAACTTAGTTCAATCTGAGCGATAGCGCTGATATCTAAGGTGATACCGTGATGTCTTTCCGCCACTTGTTATAACGGCCCAGAGCCGACATCCAACCCGCCATATTGATGCTGCGGTTGCAGCCCGCTTGCGGACTTTCGCTGCGTCTATGCGACGGTACCGAATGCAATCGATCAAATCGTAAGACATTGGTGCAGGAGTAAGACTAACCATAAGCACCCATCTAGGACGCGCAGAAACTCGTGTCGATCTTACCGGAGTTGATCCGTTTGACAGGCCCAACATTCCATTGATTATGTGCGCATGACCAAAGCTCAACGACCGCCAAAGCCAAAACCCATTCCTTACACCCCGGAGCCGAACCGCTATGAGCGAATGGTTTATCGGCGATGTGGGAGGTCGGGTGTGAAGCTTCCTGTTGTCAGCTTGGGCCTGTGGCATAATTTCGGTGCGGACTCGACGCACGAAAACAAGCGAGCAATGTGTCGGACCGCATTCGACCATGGGATCACTCATTTTGATCTGGCGAACAACTACGGTCCACCACCCGGATCGGCAGAAGAGGCATTTGGCGAAATCCTAAGAACTGATTTCACGGGCTACAGGGATGAATTGATCATTTCCTCCAAAGCAGGCTACGACATGTGGCCGGGACCCTACGGAGAATGGGGGTCGCGCAAGTACATGATCGCGTCCTGTGACCAATCACTCGCGCGCATGGGGCTTGATTACGTCGACATCTTTTATTCCCACCGATTTGACCCCGACACCCCGCTCGAAGAGACGATGGGCGCGTTGGATCATATCGTACGGTCGGGTCGCGCGCTCTACGCAGGTATCTCGAGCTACAACTCCCAATGCACACGCGAGGCTGTGAAGATTCTCAACGACCTTGGCACACCTTGCCTGATTCACCAGCCTTCTTACAATCTGCTCAACCGTTGGGTGGAGCGGGACGGTTTGCTCGATACCCTGAACGATCTTGGGGTAGGATCGATTGCGTTCACGCCGCTGGCACAAGGCATTCTAACGTCAAAATACCTGCGCGATATTCCGGATGGCAGCCGTGCTACACAAGGGAAGTCGCTACTTGATGGCATGATCAACGAGCGATCTCTGGCAAGTGTCCGTGCTCTGAACGACATGGCTGAGGCACGCGGGCAAACTCTGGCGCAAATGGCCCTGGCCTGGGTGTTAAGAGGCGGACGCGTAACGACCGCGCTTATTGGTGCGTCCCGGCCGGGTCAGATCGTAGATTGCGCAGGCGTAGTCGATAACCTCGCCTTCAGTGATGAAGAGTTGGCAAGGATCGATGCAATCAGTTCGGAAGAAGATATCAATTTGTGGGCTCGGTCGTCAGAAACAGAATGACCAATCTTAGAAGTGCTAAAACCCAAGACCATTTGGAGCTTGATAATTTTGGCGGCTTCAGCTTCTGCAGCTCGGCTAAATAACGATCAAGACTGACCGGCCCAAAGCGGATGAGGTGGATGGCTACTGCTCCACCGGCATCGAACGTTGTTGATTGTCACTGAGAACTGACCCGGTATGCCCATAAATTGTCACTGAGAATTGACCCATGTGAACACACTTCCCCGACGGTTTTGGTTGGGGGGATTTGGCAACGATCCTGGCAGACACGCCGCGATGCCGAGATAGCCATCTTCGAATACATAAACGGGTTCTACAATCCACGACGCAGGCATTCAGCTCTCGGCTGGAAAAGCCCCTTGGCCTTCGAAAGAAAGGTCGCTTAAGTGAGCAACCGGAGCGGCACTAGGTCATGTTGACAAAAGGGATTCACATCTGTCGGCGGGCATGATTCAAGCTGGTATCTACGACGGAGACCAGCTTGGCACGAGACCTG
>NZ_JBQFXM010000053.1:0-3325 GCF_056540845.1 Ruegeria sp. AL2 | reverse complement strand
GGGCGCGGGCTTCGAGGTCGTGGTCGTTGATCCAGCCCAGCGTATGGGCGATTTCGTCGGGTGATCCGGTTTGCAGGCCTTGCCTGTCCTGAAGCGTGCGCACGAAGTTTCCGGCGTCCAGCAGGCTTGCATGGGTTCCGGTATCCAGCCAGGCATAACCGCGTCCCATGCGGTTGACGCTGAGCAACCCGGCCTCAAGGTACATTTCAAGCAAGGTGACAATCTCAAGCTCGCCGCGTGCAGACGGTTTTACGGCGCGGGCCCGTTCAGGGGCAGAGCCGTCCAGAAAGTACAGCCCGGTCACGGCGTAGTTCGATGGCGGCACTTGAGGTTTCTCGACAATCTGGGTGACGGCGCCAGCCTCGTCATAGGCCACGACCCCGTAGCGTTCGGGATCAGCGACCCGATAGCCGAAGACGGTGCCTCCCGTCTCTTTGGCGTCTGCCGATTGCAGGATCTCGGGCAGGCCGTGCCCGAAGAAAATGTTGTCGCCCAGCACCATGGCCGAGGGGGCACCATCCAGAAAGTCTTCTGCCAGAATATAGGCTTGCGCTAACCCGTCAGGAGAAGGTTGAACAATCCAGGTCAGGGACAGGCCCCATTGGCTTCCGTCGCCCAACAGGCGCTGAAACTGCTCCTGATCCTGCGGCGTCGTGATCATCGCGATGTCGCGGATCCCGGCCAGCATCAGCACCGAAAGGGGGTAATAGATCATCGGCTTGTCATAGATGGGCAAAAGCTGCTTCGAGACGCCCATCGTGATCGGATAAAGACGGGTACCTGACCCGCCTGCCAGAATGATACCTTTGCGTTTCTTGCCGTTCCGGGTCGTCATGTGCCGAGCTCTCCAAGGTCTTCAAGTATGCTGTGCAGGCCCGCCTTCCAATCCGGACGGGGCACGCCCAGGTCCGTTGTCAGTGTCGTGCAGTCCAGGCGGCTGTTCAGGGGGCGTTTCGCGGGGGTCGGGTATGCGCTGGACGGGATGTCTTCGACATTGCAGTCAATGCCGGCCTGATCGAAGATCTCGCGGGCAAAATCGGCCCAGCTGACATCAGGGCCACCGCTGCAATGGTAAATTCCGGTCTTTTCATCCGGGTTTGTCAAAAGGGCACGGGCCGCGCCCACACAGGCCCCGGCCAGTTCCGCCGCCGGGGTTGGCCCGCCAATCTGGTCTGCGACGATCGTCAGGCGGTCACGCTCTTTGCCGAGGCGCAGCATGGTTTTGACGAAGTTATGTCCATGTGACGACACCACCCACGAGGTTCGTATGATTGCATGGGGTCCGCCCGCCGCAATCACACCGGCCTCACCCGCCAGCTTGGTGCGCCCATAAGCGCCCAGCGGGCCGGTCGCGTGGTCGGGTGGAAACGGGGCCGTGCCCGCCCCGTCAAACACATAATCCGTCGAGACCTGAACAAACGGCAATCCGCGCCCGGCCGCAGCTTTGGCCAGCGCCGTGGGCGTGGTTCCGTTGATCAGCAGGGCAAGGTCTTCCTCCGCCTCGGCCTTGTCGACGGCGGTATATGCGGCGGCGTTGATCACCGCATCCGCATCGGTGTTGCGAACCAGGGCCGCGCACCCTTCGGGATCGGTAAAATCCGCCTTGTCGCGCCCAAGCGCTTCAACCGAGATTTCCCCGCCACACCGGATCAGTTCCCGGCCCAGCTGACCGGTCGCCCCGAAGACCAGAAGTTTCATGCGCTGACCCCCAGCCGTTCGCCAACGCCGGACCGGCCTTGCAGGGACCGCCACCACTCTTCATTGTTCAGGTACCATTCAACCGTTCTGCGCAGACCCTCCTCTACCGTCACGGATGGGCGCCAGTTCATTTCGTTGCGCATCCGCGAGGGATCGATGGCGTAACGCGCATCATGCCCGGGGCGGTCTGTGACAAAGGTGATCTGGTCCGCATAGACCCCCTGCGGTTTCGGGCGCAGGTCGTCCAGGATCGTGCAAAGCGTCTGCACCAGTTCCAGATTGCTGCGCTCGTTCTCGCCACCGATGTTGTAGGACCGGCCGACAGCCCCCTTTTGCACCACCAGCAAAAGCGCGTCGGCGTGATCCTCGACATACAGCCAGTCGCGGACATTCGAGCCGTCACCATAGATCGGCAGCGCCTTGCCCGCGATTGCGTTCAGGATCACAACGGGGATCAGCTTTTCAGGGAAATGATAGGGTCCGTAATTGTTCGAACAGTTGGTCAGCACCACCGGCAGGCCATAGGTCTCGTGCCAGGCCCGGACCAGATGATCGCTGGAGGCTTTCGATGCGGAATAGGGTGACCGCGGATCATAGGGAGTATCCTCGGTGAACTGGCCGGTGGGGCCCAGGCTGCCAAAGACTTCATCGGTCGAGATATGGTGGAACCTGAAAGTGTCCGGTTTTCCCTGTCCGGCCCAATAGCGGCGCGCCGCCTCCAGCATGTTGTATGTGCCCAGGACATTGGTTTCGATGAAAGCCCCCGGCCCGTCGATGGACCGGTCAACATGGGATTCTGCCGCCAGGTGCATTACCGCATCAGGCGCATGTTCGGCAAACACCGCCTTCAGGGCCGCAGGGTCGCGGATATCTGCGTGAACAAAGGCATAGTTCGGGTTCTCTGCAACCTCGGCAACATTGTCGAGGCAGGCCGCATAGGTCAGCGCATCAAGGTTCACGACCTGATGTCCGTCCGCAATGGCACGCCGCACGACCGCGGACCCGATGAAACCCGCACCACCTGTCACCAACAGTTTCATATTCTATCCTTCGTAAACAAACGGGCTGTCAAAATCGGCCAGCGCAGGCGCAATCCTGTCCTTGTCGCTCAGCACCGGGTTCCCCTGCAAGGGCCAATCAATACCACAGCTGTCCCAGCGCACACCCCCATCAGCATCCGCATTGTAAGAGCTGGTACATTTGTAGCAGATTTCGGTGTCGGGCTCTAACGTCACAAAACCATGGGCAAAACCCGCCGGCACCCAAAGCTGTCGCCCGTTCTCAAAGCTGAGCTCGATGCCGAAAGATTGCCCATAGGTCGGCGATCCCTTGCGGATATCGACAGCGACATCATAAAGCGCGCCCCGGCCCGCCCGCACCAATTTGCCCTGCGCATGCGGGGGCGCCTGAAAATGCAGGCCGCGCAATGTCCCCACCGCGGACGACAACGAATGGTTGTCCTGCACAAACTCCGGCAACACAACCCCAGCCTCTTCCAGCCGCGCCTTGTTCCAGCTTTCAGAAAAAAACCCCCGCAAATCCCCATGCCGCTGCGGGCGAATAACCAACACACCCGACAACCCCGTCCGCTCAATCTCCATAACACCTAACCTCAACCGTCTGTTGC
>NZ_JBQFXM010000052.1:0-3933 GCF_056540845.1 Ruegeria sp. AL2 | reverse complement strand
CGACATCTGAGGCCTTGGCGGACGGCCGCAGTCGTCCGCCATCTCATACCGGACGTCTCTCATGATTGACCGTAGCGGCCGCTCAGAGCCCGAAGCCGGCGTTTGGGCGGGCCAAAAACGACCGCATTAATCGGCATTAGCCAGTTGCGATCGCCGAGCCTGAGCCGAAATCTGATGCGGCCGACCAGAAAATCGCAGCAAAAAAAAAAGCACCACTGACTGTCTGTTCCGCTCCGCCTCGAGGTCGCAGCGTAGCTATTCAATAGTGAGCGGGGGTCTATCGGAAGGTCAGGCCGCCGTCGATGACCAGCGTCTGGCCGGTGACCGACTCCGCCCGACAGAACGTTAGTGCCTGATCGACCACGTCGTCGATGGAAGTGGTCTTCTTGAGCTTTGCCGCCTCGCGCCACGTCGAAACGAAGCTTTCCGGCGCCCCGCTGCTCATCACCGTGTTCTCCATCAGTCCCGGCGCCACGCAGTTCACACGCACGTCCGGCGCCAGCGAGGCCGCGAGAAACCGAGTCAGGCCCGAGACGGCTGCCTTCGTGGGCTGAAAGGCCCGGTCAGCGCCCCAGGTCCCGTGCCCGATGGTGGAGCCAAAATTGACGATGGCGCCCCGCGCGGCCCGCAGGTGCGGCGCCGCGGCCCGGGAGGCGAGGAAGGGGCCGCGGAAGTTAATGTCGCTGATGCGGTCCCAAGTCTCGGGGTCGTAGGCGGCGAGATCGCCCGCTGGCGGCCCCCCAGCCGCTCCGGCGGCATTCATCAGGATCGCGAGGCCGCCAAGCGCTTCGGCCGCCTGTGCTACGCCCGCCTCGACTGAGGCCGGGTCGCGCAGATCGATACGGACGGCGACCGCGCGACGTCCGAGCTTCTCGACCGCGTCGCAGGCCTCGGCCGCGCGACCCTTGCCGCCGCTCCACCCTACGGCGACGTCGGCGCCTGCCTCCGCGAGCCGCTCTACCAATCGGCGGCCCAGACCACCGCTGCCGCCGACAATGAGAGCCGGCTTTCCCGCAATGTCCATTCGGCGCACTCCGTTTCCTTGAGCTGGGGTTCTCCAACTTCTTCAATGCTGCCATCCTCCGACCGCTGGCGCAACCGATCAAGCCGGAACCCGTCCCGTCGACGGAGACGATGACGACCGAGACGCCGAACGTGTTGAAAAACTAGGAAGCGGGTCAGGCGTCGCAGAAACGACCGTTTCCATCTGTTGCTGAAACCTTCCACTAAATGGACGTCAGCTTGGTCCGGAGGGTGTGTGAAAACCCGGGCTCGTGGTCTCTCTCTCTCTCTCGTCCCGCTGGTTTTCAGCGCCTGTGCAAAAGCTCGCACAGCAGCGCGAGAGAGCGCACATAAAGCGGGTTGTCGGCATATTTCGCTGGAAGGTCAGAGTTTTCACACAGCCTCTCCGCATAGCGCTCGCTCGCGGTATTCAGACGAACGTCTGCTCCGAGCCCAAAGCAGACATGGCTTTTGTTCTATTTCGCTTGCGTCAATCGCACTAACTGGGAAATTGGGCTGACAGCTCTCAAGCTCCGGGCTAGCCTCGTAATAACAGGGAGGTAGCAATGGAAAAAAGGCTTGCTGCGGTTCTGGCGGCGGATGTTGTCGGATACTCAGCATTGATGGACCATAGGCGGGACCAAACGCTCAAAGCTCTCAAGACTTTCCGAGAAGAGACCTTGATGCCCGCGCTCGCTGAACATGGTGGACGACTGATCAAGAGCATGGGGGACGGCTGGATCGTCGAGTTCCGGTCAGCCTCAAATGCCGCCGCATGCGCGATTTCCATCCAATCAGCCGAAAAGCGGGCAGACATCCAGCTCCGCATCGGCGTTCACATCGGCGAAGTCATTACCGACGGGGAAGACATCTTCGGCGATGGAATCAACATTGCTGCGCGTCTCGAGGCATTGGCCGAGCCCGGGCAAATATTGCTATCGGATACAGCTCATAACAGCCTGGACAGAACCGCCGCTGCACTGTTCTTCGGCGGTGGAAACGCTCAGTTGAAAAACATTCAGCGTCGCGTTGGGGTTTGGCGTTGGCCTGATGGTTCGGCGCTGAAGCAAACGGCCTCGACCATCGACAAGCCAGGCATTGCCGTGCTGCCATTCGACAACATGTCCGGTGATCCGGAGCAGGAGTATTTCTGCGACGGCGTCAGCGAGGACATTATCGTCGAACTCTCGCGGTTCGAGGAACTGTTTGTCATCGCCCGAAACTCTTCGTTCTCCTTCAAGGGGCGATCAGTGACGCCCCGGGACGTTGCCCGGGAACTCGGCGTAAGATACATGCTTGAAGGTAGTCTCCGCCGAGCGTCGAAGCGTATACGCATCAATGCTCAGTTGATCGAATGCGGGACAGGTACCCACATCTGGGCGGAGCGCTACGACCGCATTCTTGAAGACATCTTCGAACTTCAGGACGAGATAACGCGAAGCGTCGTCGGCGCAATCGCACCGCAAATTACTCAGGCCGAACTTGTACGCGCAAGCCGAGTGCAGGATATCGACTTCAATTCCTATGATCTGGCCCTCAGGGCCCAAGCACTCTTTCAGGAAGGCGCATATTCAGACGACATGGGCTACGAGAAAGTCTTGGCATTGGCGCAAAAAGCAATCGACCTCGACCCGCGCAACATGCACGCAATTTGGATCAAAGCCTATGCCTACGCCAACCGCTATCTCTATCAACTCGACGACAATCCAGACGAAACGCTTGGGCTTGCTGAAGCGGCGGCGGAACGCCTTTTTCAAAGTGACAGGTCCGACCCAAGGGCTTTGACGGTCCGTGGCATAATCCGCCATTTCCGGCGCGCATACGACGAGGCGACCTCTGATTTTCGACGCTCCTTCGAACTCAATCCGAATTTCGCCCTGAACATTCTATTGATGGCTTGGCACGAATCGCTTGTCGGACGGCTCGACGAAGCAAAGGAACACGCACAGCTCGCGTTACGCTTATCGCCCCGAGATGCCGATGTCTGGGTAGGCAACGCCTATCTTGCACTCGCTCAGGCATATTTTGCTGAGAGCAATTTTGTTGAGGCCCAGCATTGGGGGGAACGTGCCATTCAGATGACGCCTCGCGCCCCAATTCGGCGGGCGTTAATGATCGCTGCTTCAGCCCACCTCGACCGACCGCATGAAGCCCGGCCACATGCCGATGCTTTAGCTGCTTTCGCGCCGACTTTTCTGGATAGCATCGTGTCGGGGCGTCTTGCCTTGTATCGCCTGCCCGAGCACAACTCTCTTCTTGTCGAAGGGATCGCGAAATCTGGGGTATGCTCCCCAATCGGAGTCAGCACCAATACCCCAGCAGCCAAATGAGCCGAGTAGTAAGGCAATTGTCAGCTTCGTCCCGCTTGTGAGACATCAAGCTGCCGCGCGGCGAACGACCGCTTCCGATCTGGCCCTTACGGCGATGCTCGAACGACCGCTTTTGTGAAACCAAGCTGCGCTGCAGCGATGGGCTGACCGTCTGATGGTGATCTGGACGATCAGGCTTGCCGCTCGTACATCGGTCCGATTGGTCCCGCGACTCGGACATAGCTTCAATTTTCGCCACCGTCTGCTCTTGATGTAAGCAGCCGTTCGCGGCCGGAACTTCGAAAATTCTGCTGTAAACGTCGGCTACCCGCATCGAACCAGTCATCTGAAAGAAACGGTCGTATGACCGAGTCGAGCCCGAAGCGGTCTCTCGGTGTCGGGGATCTCGGGCGTGGACCCGAGACCACTGCGGCAGACAGTTTCCGCGTGATTCACTGGCGCGTGCCGCAAAACCACTTAAACAATGGCTTTCCGCCACTCGTTTGGGTAGCTTCGGGTTCGAATAGGACGGTGTTGATTTCCGCTGAGAAGTGACCCGGTATTTTCACCGAGATTTGACCCACCTTTGTTTATGTCTCAGCGTTTATGTTGTGGTCAATGT
>NZ_JBQFXM010000051.1:0-4406 GCF_056540845.1 Ruegeria sp. AL2 | reverse complement strand
GTCAAGATCATACGGGCGTTTATGGACTTTGCGGAGCGGGTTCTTGGGGAGAAGGAAACCGCCGGAGATATGTGACCGGCGGGTTCTTGAGTTTTTTTGTGGATTACCTGCTGCGCCAGGCCTGTGTGCGGGCCAGGATGCCTTTTGATGCCATCAGGTGGAAGATCCGGGCGGCGGCGTTGGTGTAGAAGATCATCATGCCCATTGCGGCTGCGGGTGCGATGTCCCCGGCATCATCCATGTTCAGCACCGCGATGGACGCGAGTGTGGTTTTGGGTGAATAGAGAAACACAACCGCCGACACGGTCGTCATTGCGTTGACGAACAGATAGATCGAGATATCCAGCACCGCAGGCAGGCAGACCGGCACCGTCACGCGGGCAAACAGCTTCATTGTTGGCTGTTTGAGAGAGGCTGACACCGACTCGAACTCTTTATCCATCTGCTTGAGAGCGGTGACCGCCGTCAGGTGCGATACGGTATAGAAATGCGTCACCGTGCAAACCACCAGGATTGCCATGGTGCCGTAGATCGCATTGAACGGATTGGACGGGTTGTTGAAGAAGAAGATATAGGACAGCCCCAGAACCATGCCCGGGATGGCCATCGGCAGCATGGCGAACATCTGAAAGATCGACCGTCCGGTTTTGAAGCCGTTCGATTTTTCCACCAGATACGCCCCGAAGAAGACAACCGTCGTGCCGATCACCGCCGTCAGGAAGGCCAGTTTGATCGAGTTGAAATACGACCCCCAGCCGCCGCCATCCATCTTGTCGAACTGGTAGTTCTTGAGGCTCAGGCTCAGATCGTAGGGCCAGAACTTGATCAGCGCCGCAAACTGACACACGGCCAGAAGACCAATGATGAACAGGCCGACCAAGCTGCAGTAGATCAGGAATATGCGATCAGCCTTTGGGTTTGGTGTTGCCTGATATGGAACCGAGCGCGCAGAAAGCAGCGCCACCTGCTTGGACTGAACCATCCGGTCGATGGCAAAAGCCAGAATTGCGGGGATGACCAGAACCACCGAGACCACGGCGCCCATCTCAAAGTTCTGCTGGCCGATCACCTGTTTGTAGATATCCACGGCAAGCACGTTGAACTGGCCGCCGATCACCTTTGGCAGGCCGAAATCGGTGATCACCAGATTGAACACGACAAAGGCTGCGGAAATCAGGCCATAGCGCGCGCCGGGTATGGTAACGGTCCAGAATGTCCGCCAGGGGGTAGAGCGCAAGCTGACAGCGGCCTCGTACAACCGCGCATCCGATATCGCGAGCGCAGTCGATATGATCAGGAACGCGTGTGGAAAGGTAAAGAAGACCGATCCGATCACGATGCCTATGGGGCCGTAGATACTGGCACCGAACAACAACTCCTTGATCATCCCCTGATTGCCGAACAGGTAGACCAGCGCGATGCCCGGCAGCAGCGAGGGAACCAGAATCGGCGCCATCGCGATCAGGCGAAAGACCCCCTTGAACCGCATGCAGCTTCGGTTCAGCGCATAGGCAAACCAGAACGCCAGCGTCACCGTAACGATTGTGCTGACAACCGAAATCCAAAGGGAATTCTTGATCGAGTTGAACAGGGCTGGTGTCGAGAAGTAGTTGATGAAGTTGCCCAGACCCCGCGCTTGAACCGGCCGCATCTGCACCCGGCGGAACGTGTTGGAATCAAGCTCGACCCAATCGGTGCCTTCGTTCAAAGTCGACCCGACCAGAAAGCGCCCGGCCTCCGTCGTGTTCCGCATCTGGTACATGACCGGGCTGCGAAAGCTGAATTCCGGAAAGAACCCGGTCACCGGCAAACGCCCGTCCGAGCCGGTTGTCAGATCGGTGTCGGAATACACCCCCAATTGCCTGTTCAGTTCGTCAGCCGTCAGGATCGTTCCGTCGAACACACCCGCTTCATCACTGACCTGAAACTCATACTGGGACAGCTCGACCCGGTAGGTCGAGAAGGACTTGGAAAGCATCGTGTAAAGCGGCAGTGCCAGTGTCACGATCAGATAGAGCGCGATCACCATCATGCTTCCGCGCATCAGGATGTCATCGCGGCTGAGCCTGGGCCTGATATCCGGCCCGACAGGCAATGTGTCCTGATTGGTCGACATCGTGCTCATGCCGCAGCCTCCGGAAGGTCAAACGCCATCAGGCGGTTCTCGGGAAGCTCAATCACCATGCTGCACCCCTCTTCCAGCTCAAGACGACGCACGGCGTTGATCGAAAAATCCGCGATCAGTTCCGAAGATCCGAACCGCTCGTTGTTCAGGCGGCAGCGCCAGAACGAGCCCAGAAACTCCATTTCATCGAGCGTGACCTCGATGCAGTTCCGATTGCCGCCCGTGTCAAGATAACCAGCTTCATGAGGGATGATGTCTTCGGGACGAATGGCCGCAATGACAGGGGTTCCATCATTGAACGTGTGGCTGAGGCAGGCAAAGGTCTTTTCCCCGACGCTCAACCGCCCGCCTTTCGTAACCTGAGACTGGATCTGGTTCATTTCACCGATAAAGTCGGCCACGAACAGGTTGGCCGGTTCGCGGTAGATCTCCGTGGGCGATCCAACTTGTTCGATCACCCCGTGGTTCATCACCACGATGCGGTCGGCCATGGCCAGCGCTTCTTCCTGATCGTGCGTCACCATCACGGTGGTCACACCCAGCTTGCGCTGCAATTCCTTGATCTCATGCCGCAGGTGAACGCGCACCTTGGCGTCCAGCGCCGACAGGGGTTCGTCCAGCAGCAGCAGACCGGGATTGGTTGCAATGGCGCGGGCCAGCGCAATCCTCTGCTGCTGGCCACCGGACAATTGCGCCGGGTATTTCCTGCCCTGATCCGGCAGACCAACAAGGTTCAGCAGCTCGCTCACCCGAACCGCGATATCCGACTTGCTGCGGCCCGTGTTTTCAAGGCCAAATGCGATGTTCTTTTCGATCGTCAGGTTCGGGAACAGCGCATAGGACTGGAACACAATCCCGAAATCGCGCTCGGACGGAGGCAGGTTGGAGACGTCCTTGCCATCCTGCATAATCGTACCCTTGGTCTGCAGATCCAGCCCTGCAATCGCCCGCAACAAGGTGGTCTTGCCGCAGCCGGACGGGCCGAGGAAACAAATGAATTCACCTTCTTTGATTTCAAGAGAGATGTCCTTGAGTGCCAGAAAGCTGCCGAACGCTTTCCACAAATTCTGGATGCTGAGATACAGTTCACCGGGTGGTGTTTTCTGAAGCACGGGAGAGGTCCTCACATCTGCACCTCGGGCACGACCGATCCTGGCCGGTGCGCGCCGGGTGAGTTGGTTGTGTTGGTGGGAACAAGAGAGTGGCGGGCAGGAGAGGCACAAAAGCCCCTCCTGCCAATGGAATTACTTCGCTTCAGACTTTCCGTCATAGCGAGACTGCCATTCCTTCAGGATTGCCGCGCGATTGTTGGCGGCATATTCGAAATCATTGTTGATCATCGCATCCAGAAGACCCTCTGGGAAGTGTTCAACCGGTTTTGCAACGCCGGGATACGCCACGACCGCATAGCCGGTATTGTACATCTCGTTGGCCTCTTTGGTGACGGTGAAGTCCACCAGCTTCTGCGCGGCTTCCAGATTTGCAGTGCCGGCCACAATCGCGGTTGCTTCCATGTCCCAGCCGACGCCTTCCGAAGGCACAATGATTTCCAGCGGTGCGCCATCAGCTTTGGATTTCGCCCCACGGAACGCAAAAGAAATACCAATCGGGATCTCGCCCGCCGCCGCCAGTTTGCAAGGCTTCGAGCCGGAATGGGTGTAGCGCGCAATATTCTCGTGCAGCGCATCCATGTATTCCCAGCCACCTTCTTCACCAAACATTTGAAGCCAGCTGGACACATCAAGGAACCCCGTGCCAGAGGAATTCGGGTTCGGCATGATAACCTGATCCTTGTACATCGGATCAGTCAGGTCCTTCCACGAGGTCGGCGGCTTCAGCCCGGCCTTTTCCGCCTCAACCGTGTTGTAGCAAATCGAGGCAACCCAGGCGTCCATGCCAACCCAGGCAGGCGGGTTGTCACCATCGACGAATTTCGCATCCAGCTTGTCTACGCCAACCGGGGCATAAGGCTCCAGCATCCCTTCGGATTTCAACAGCAGCAGAGAGGTCGCAGCCAACCCCCAGACCACATCCGCCTGTGGGTTGTCCCGTTCAGCCAGCAGTTTCGCGGTGATGATCCCCGTCGAGTCCCGGACCCAGTTGATCTTGATATCCGGATTGCTCTGATTGAACGTCTCCGCATACCGAGCAAGATCCTCAGCCTCAACAGCAGTGTATACCGTCAGTTCCGTTTCCGATGCCGCAGCCGTCGCCGTCAGTAAACCGAACGCCAAAACCGCATAAATTGATCTCTTCTGTTTCATGGTTGTCCTCTGTTGGT
>NZ_JBQFXM010000050.1:0-4565 GCF_056540845.1 Ruegeria sp. AL2 | reverse complement strand
AACGAAAACGTCGGGGCAATGTGCTCACATGGGTCAATTCTCAGTGAAAATTATCTGGCTTACCGGGTCACTTCTCAGCGGAAATCAACAGCCAATCTTCGTATTTTCTGTTGATTGCGGCATGCCTCGGTGACTGAGCCCATCACGACCACTTTGGAGGGCTCGTGAGCCAGCTTTGCGAGCAAAGCTGCAAGACCATCAAACCCTGAGATTTTGGCTTCATGAGGTTTGAAGTGTTTTGCTCGACTGCTGCGCTCCACCCCGCCTGGATGAAACACCTTCGTTTGAGGTTTATTGGTGCTGGCCTCTAAGACAGTTACTTTGAATACATTAGTTTTGGCAGCGACCTTAGTTGTTCGCTTGGCATCAATTGCCATGGGTGTTTCTCCTGGAGCACATAGCCAGGCGCGTTCAGTTTACGTAATGCGAAAATTCTCAAATTGACTGACACTGCTCGGGTCCTGCCGTTGGGCTCTCATCCATTGGCCAGCGAAATTGCTGACATGCGGAGTGTCCCGACCTTTGGTTTAGCGGTGGTTTCTAAAGCCGAGACTCAAGGCTGGCGTTTAGGTTTTGTTAACTTCACACAACACCAGGGCTTACCCGAGGATAGGAAGGGCTTGGAAAGGCAAGCCTAAAATAGCCAAGTCTTGGTATGGCAATCCTCGTAAACCCAAGACAAAGAATGCCAATCTGAGACTTGGCCTCCAAATTCTTGGTTTTCCAAAGCATCCTTAAATTTTCCGAAAGGTCGATCTGCCATTATGGAACCAGGCAAGAAAAAGGAGTCTATAAGTGCCTGTTATTTCGTTTCTTTCTCCAAAGGGTGGTTGCGGAAAGTCAACCGTCTGTGCGTTGATTTCACAAGAACTCTCAAGGTTGGACCTATCCTCAATCATCCTGGACACTGATCCAAAACGCTGGATTTCCAGTTGGGCAAACCTGAAACAGCTGAACAGCAATATCGATGTGCGCCCAGTTGACCAAGAGAACCTTACGGATGTCGTCTTCAAATCCGCAGTAGAGGCGGATTTTGTACTGGTGGATGTTGAAGGCTCAAACGATGCCAGCCTGATTGACGCAGTCTTGGTTTCTGACTTTGTAGTTGTACCATGCCGGGCAAGCAGGATGGATGCACTAGGAGCCGTACAGGTTCTCAAGCAAGTATGTCAGAAAGGCCAGGTTCTGGGTCGGAAAATTCCGGCTGGTGTACTGCTCAACCAGACTGAACCCGGGGCAGTAGAGTTCCGGATCACAGGCGCCATTAAGGCCATTCTCGAAGAAGCCGGCGCGCCAATTTTCAAAACGCAATTGGCGGCTCGACCCATATTTCAAGCGATGATGAGTCTGGGTGGAGACTACGTCGATCTACCGCGTGCGTTTCAAGGATCTTCACCAAAATCAGCTTGCGAAAATGCGAGGGCACTGGCTCGCGAAGTTCTACTGCGCGCCACAACACCTGGCCACGAACATGCATAAGGAGAGCCGGATGAGCACACACACAAAAGTACCGAATATTGGCAGCATTCAGGAACACACACCAGACGACATGAGTTTCGAGCGCAAGGCACCGGTATCGCCGTCACAGTTGAAATTGGCCCAGATGAGCCCGAGTCGACGAAGAGCAGCGCTTCGGACAAAAACGTTTACTTCGGATGTGAACCCAGCGCTTTATGCGGCATGGGACGAACTACGTGAGGCTAAGGAGCTCACCGTCGTTCGAGCTTTCGAGCTGTCCCTGATTTCTTTCCTGAATGACAGCGGCACAGATTTTAAGCTGTAATTTCAATCTCCGGAGCTTTCTGCTTCGGAGATCACTTCAGTCGGTCGCAACTACTCTTCTGAACCCGCGCATAAATTTTTGAGTAGAGACATCTATAGGGCAAGGTAACGCCTCGAGGAGTGACCCTGCTTACGCGACATTCCATCGAGGCAATATCTTAGGGTCGCTATTCAATTATGGCACACGCCGTTGAAGAGTCCTGAGCAAAGCAATTGCTCCCACAAACAGAAGGACTGGCATTATGAGCAATCGCAGCGCGAAGATGCCAATTATAGTCAAAGACGCTTCGAGGATGGTGTCTGCTTCATCAACAAAGACTTGAGCTGCGTCCAAATACTGAGTGCTTTGTTCAAATACGCTGCTCACGCCATCGCGGACCCCCGCAAACTGATCACTCAGCCAAGCTAAAACTCCTGTAGCTTCGGCGTCCGCTTCAGAAATCTCCTGTGTATCGGTCGCGCCCGCCCCTATGAGAACGCTGGCTTGTCTGGCGACGGAGTCAAGCTCCTCCACGGCCGCATTCATTTGTGCCGCAGTTGCTCGTTCTCCGATCCAAACGCCGAGTACAAACATCAAGGGTATGGCGAGGCCGACAGCGAGACCAATTGTTACTCCTTTATCGCATATGGGTCTCAACACCCTTGCAAAGGTGGGATAATTTCGGAAGCCAAGTTTTCCAAGCAGTCCGGCTCCAAGAACGATCAACCCTACAGATACCACTGGGGCCAATCCGACTCCCGCGAGTGCTGCCCCGGTTGCCACGAGAAACACGACATCAGCAACGCGCTCTACCGTATCATCGACGGGTTCCAACACCTTAAGTGGCTGGAGGCTGGCCTGCCCAACAACTGATGCGCCCACCTCGATTTCTTGGGCAGTGGAAAGTGCTGCGTTGATCGCCCGCAACGAAACATACACGCCAATTGAGGCCTTCGCTATATCTTGCGCAGTTCCCTCAGCCGCTGAAACAAATGGGTTCCAATCGCTTTTCCCAAACAAGCCAAAAATTCCAAGGAGTATGGTCAACAGCCCTGCAATCGTAAAAGCGACGATTCCAATATTTTTTCTCTCGGAACTATCGGTAGGATGGGCCATTTGTCGTTTACCATACTCCAGGTGCGCATTAAGCGGTTTCAGCACTTTGATATCATGGAAAGTCTTGGGTGCAACAAGGCCCACAACCTGATGCGGATCTCCCGGGCCGATGCGGTTCTTGCAACCCCTGAAATTTACTTGTTGTTGGATGCGAAGGGCCGTTTCTAAAATATCCGCCGGAAGTGCTATGCTGTGCTTCAGTTAGTTGCCTTGCGTCTTCCCAAGCACCCAGAGACGCGCAAGAAGGTCATCGCTAAAAACAGACAAACTCTGCTCGATAGCGATTTTCCGAAAAGGTCAGAATCGCGTCAATTGCCGGCTAAGGACGTTCTGCGGTGACTCCCTGGTAGTCACTTTTAGCGTTCTAGAAAGACTTGACGCAGGGATGCTTGAAAATCAATTTTTGTTCCTGACAGGACTTAAGGTCAGAGCGGCTTTGTTGCATCAATCACGACGGAGATTCTCTTTGTAAAGCCAGCAGTAAACTATTCTCGAAAGTGATCGCACGTGAGCAAACCCAAATTTGAACTTGATCTGGATGCGGTAAAGGAGCTGTCTCTTTTTGTGTTGAACAGCCTCGCAGATCAGCCAAAAGAGTGGGTAGCGGTCGGAAAAGCTTACCAGGAACTGCACGGCTTTTTCGAAGATCCGGTCTTCAATAAAGTCTTCGTGCGCCTCTTCACAGTGATGCGCGAAGAAATGTGGGTCGACTCTGCAAAGGAAGGTCCAAAATTCACGGTTGGCTTAACTTTCAAAGGGCAAACCGTGATCCGCCATCCAGCAGAAATAGACGCAATCTTCCGACAGCACTTTCGTTTGCTCGCCAAGAGTATCAAAGCAGCTGAAAGAAAGCAGCGGCATCTCGATCAACAGAGGGCAGCCAAAGAGAGAAAAGCCCAAAAAATACTGGAGAAGCGAAAAACAAAAGAAGCTCGAAGAGATGAAGAGCTGAAACGGCAAGCACAAGCTCGGGAGAAGCAAGCACAAACCCGTCAAAAGCGAGAAATGTCGTCGCTAGTTGCGAGTGGAAAAAGAATTCGCTCTTCCCTATCAAAGTCCAATAATGAGCAACTCCTGAATTTGTGGAAAGCGAACACATCACGCGCAGCTAATTCGACAGGTCAAAAGAAGCATGAACACCTTTTGATTGTTACCGCTGTTGAAAAGGAGTGGCGGCGAAGAATCCGTGAACTACCCGAAGTGGAAGCCTTTAAATGGCCCACCACAGATGCTGGTAGTGGTCACGGTGGCGGAGACTTTGAAAGGGCTGACGAGAGCTTTCTAAAAGTACTCGGATACACCGTCGGGAAAACAAACGGCTTACCGGCGTCCACGCGGCAGTTAATCCTGGATCGCTGTTTCTCGGGGCATCTCCCGCCAGTCGAGGGGATTTTAGCGCTTCGAACATGGGGCGAACCAAATTCGGCGTTGAGACTTAGAAAAATCGCCTATCACATTGCGGGTTTGGCTAAAAATTTCAAGAAGATGCAGTCACGCGGCTATGAGGATGCGATTTCCGATTGGGAAGATGATCTGAAGTACATGCATGACAAATACTACGTCCGGCATTTTGGTTTCAGTTGGCCAGTCCGTGGTCGCTAGGGTCAGGATGCATTGATTTCCAACGCGCTGCGTGATTCACGGCTCGGAAAACGGAGCGGTGTCATGAGCGATCTTTACTGGCTGA
>NZ_JBQFXM010000049.1:0-5091 GCF_056540845.1 Ruegeria sp. AL2 | reverse complement strand
GCGACGCATTGAATTTGAAAGGCATCACAGCATCCCGCAGTCAAATCAAAGGACCAGCTACGCATCGGAAACGATTTGTGCAACACGCTCGCTTCGATTGGGTATTCGTACCTGTTTCCCTGGTCAACTGAACGAGGAGATCCCGCAGGATACACAGCAAAAGTCAGTTATTCGGCAGCGTCCACGCGAACCGTCCTGATGCCCGGATCGACGCGGCTGTAGGCAGCCAACAGTCGCGCTGTCCACTTTTGCGAAATATAGTCGGCCATGAAGCGTGACGGCGCGACAAGAACAACGCGCCCCCCTGCCCTTTCTGCTTCGGACAGATGTTGAAACCAGCTGGCCCATAGTTCTGGATCGCGCCCGTGAAGAATCGCCTGAACCTGAGACCACACATCCCCTTCGGTGCTTTCCGGGGTATTTGGTTTGGTCGCGAAAGGAATAACATTCGTTTCAGGTTCTGGCACGTCGGTCATCCGGGCTTGAAAGTCTGTTCCGATAACAGGCCAAACCTCTTCGGTGTCTATCAGGATTTGTTTCAGGTCAATCTCGTACACAGCAACACGACCCCGCGCAGCAGGCCGTTTTACCGTTATCCAACCTAATGCGCGAAATCTGGACATTTCGCGCTTTACTGTTCTTTCGTTCACTGTCCACAGGCGCGCAATTTCTTCCCGCCCAATGGATAATTCGTTGTTACGCCAGTTATATCGGGTTGTAATCAACGCAATGATACGCAGAATACTTCGTTGCCGGTGCTTGTCGCCTGACAGCGCATGAACGGTCAGTGCGGACAGTATATCGTATTTTAAAGCCGGCGCATTTCGCCCGACCGGTTTCGCAAGCTGCATACCCGTTCTCACCGCTCTGTCTGCCTCAGGCGGGTGTGTCCCGCCAATCTCGCGCCGTTTGCCAACGCTTTTCACCATCTTGGGATAATTAGCGTCCAAAGCTTCGATTCTGTCAAGAAGAGACTGGAACTTCGCCTGATCTTGTGCGGATCAATCTCAAAAAACTAAAAGAAATTTGGTGAAGTATTGGTGATGGGGGCCATTCTGGGTGTCCCCCTATCGGCTCTTTATGTCCCCCTATATGTAGCATTTCTTGCCAGAATGCCCCCCTATATACTGGTCGCCGGGGGCCTTCCGGGCCTTATGGTATTCACAGGGTCCGCCGAATCGCTTCGTAGGGTTTAAGGCCTTGTTTTCTTACCCACGGGTAAGAGCGCACCCTCATCATAATTTCTTTTGCGTAAAGTGCAAATCAGGCGTAAATAGGAAACGAGCAGAAATTTACGTTCCAAACTACGAGACCTGAGGCATGTACACGCACGAAGACCTGAACGCATTGCGCAATCAGTCCCTCAAATTGCAGGGCTGGATTCGCCAGCAGACCTTTAGCCCTGAGATGGAGAAAACGCTCCGCCGGTTTTCCAGCTGGGAGGTGTCCGAACTGATCTTCCGGGTTAACCAGTCGACCTTTCGCGGAAAGCTTGCAGCCGATCCTTCCCTGCCTGGCGGAGAAGTTGAGCCCGACGGGCGTCAGCGCTGGTTTAGCCTGGAAGAGGTGAATGAGCTGCGTCGACGGCTCAAGATTAATCGCAAGTCCCTGATGCCCCCTCGCCCTGAAGGCAGGCGCGCCATTCGTGCTGCTGTCGCAAACTTTAAGGGAGGCGCGGGAAAGTCGACTGTGGCGCTGCACCTCGCCCATGCGGCCGCCCTGGACGGGTATAGGGTCCTCGTGGTGGATTTCGACCCTCAGGCAACATTGAGCCATTCGATGGGCCTGACGGATGTGGCCGAAGACTACACGGTTTGGGGGATCATGGCGCGCGACCTCATTCGTGAGACAGAGCGCATGAATAACCGCCCCGCCGCTGCGGAATCGGGAACCACCCTGCCCCGCCGGGAGTTGCCGCCCGCGATAACGGACATGGGCCTTGGTGATCTGCGAATTGGTGATTTCATCAAGAAGACCTCTTGGTCGACGATCGATGCGATACCTTCCTGTGCGAACGCAGCCTTTGTTGAATTTGCGTCGGCCCAGTACCGGCACCTGAATCCCGAATGGTCCTTCTTTGCGTCGGTTTCCCGGTATCTGGATCAGATTCCTGATGATGCTTATGACCTCATTCTGTTCGATTGTCCGCCCGCAATCGGATACCAGTCTATGAATGCGGTCTTTGCCGCTGACATGCTTTATATCCCTTCTGGGCCCGGATATTGGGAGTATGACTCGACCACATCGTTCATCGGCCAGTTGGCAGAAGCGTTGGAAGATCTGGCTTATGGGTTCGACAAGACCTTACCCACGGGTAAGATTGGATTGCCCAAAACCTTCTGTGAGTTGCGGTTCCTGTTGACGCGGTATGAACCGGGCAATGCGCTCCATCTGGCGATGTTTGATGCCTTTAAGAAGGTCTTTGGCGAACATGTCGCTCAGCACCCGGTGGAAATGACCCGTGCGGTGGAGCAGTCGGGACGTTTTCTGAGTTCGGTTTACGAAATGGACTACCGCGAGATGACCCGCGAAACCTGGCGGCGTGCCCGCTCGACTTTTGACAATGTGTATGAGGAATTCCGGGGCGTAATGTTATCGGCCTGGGACAAGGTGGAGGATGACGCATGAGCCGCAAGCGGAGAATGTTCGATATTGACCTACCGGCTATGGATGACATTCCTGTTGGTAAAGTACCGGACAAAGTTTTTGACAAACGACGCGGTCCAATGGCCGCGGCAATTTCGGAAAATGCCGACGCTTTACGTGATCAGCAATCGACGGAACAATCCATCCGCGCCGAAAACGACCGTCTTGCACATGAACTGGTTCGGCTGAGAGCCGAAGGTTTGGTGACAGAACGGGTGTTGCTGAATGACGTTGTCACAGAAAAACTGACGCGAGATCGCAAACCAGGTCCTGATCCGGAACTGGATGAACTCAAAGATTCGATCCGGGACATCGGCTTGTCCAACCCGATCCGTCTGGAACGCAGGTCGGACGGGCTGTATGAATTGATCCAGGGCATGCGCCGTTTGTCCGCCTATCGTGCTTTGTACGATGAGACCGGGGACGAAACCTACGCCAGAATTCCAGCGGGGATTTCTGACGCGGGTGATCTGGACAACAGTTACCGGCGCATGGTTGACGAGAACCTGATCCGAAAGGATATCTCATTTGCGGAAATGGGCGCCCTCGCCCGTGCATATTCCGAAGACCCAGCGAATGACTGTCCGGATGTCGACAAAGCGGTTTCCACGCTGTTTAAGTCTGCCAGCTATACTAAGCGTAGCTATATCCGGTCTTTCGCCAGTTTGTTGCTGATGCTGGACAAAGTTCTGATCCACCCGAACGACATTCCGCGAAACGTGGGCGTTGAGCTAAAGCGCAAGTTCGACGCGACGCCGGGTCTGGTTCGCCAAGTGAGCGAGGCACTGAAGAGCGAGCCTGATCGGGATGGTACGCGCGAGGTTGCAATTCTCAGGTCATTTCTGGCCGAGCCAGAAGCAATGTCTTCAAGCAAGTCGGATGCAGTCAGCGCAGGTAAACCGCGCCGTGCGAAAACGACATTTCAGGTCTCGGGTAGGGCTGGGATCGCAAAATGCGCTGCCTCAAGTGGACGGATCGAGATCCGGTATGATCTGGATTTCACACGCGTTGATCGAAGCAAGCTGGAAGCGGCGATTGCCGCGCTGATCGATGCGCTTCCCGAAGAAGACGACCTTACCCACGGGTAAGATCATGGGCCAGCAAAGCGGGAAAAGGCGTCGGAAAAGTTCCGGCGCCTTTTTTTTGGCGCGCTGGGGCAGGGGGCTTGTTGGCATCGTCGGATACATCGCCTGTCCAAGCTGAACCGGACGTCACGGGCACTGAAGCGAACAAAGCAACCGACATGTTAAGACTTGTTCTTAAGTCGAGTTCGAGATTTCCCAAGATATCGAAATTTTGCAAAAGGAGTTTTATAGCATTTACGGCCGTCCAGTCGGAAACTAGAGGTGGCGCGGAGGCGTCGCGCTTTCACCGCTGACCAGCAGAACGCAACCCTTGAAACACAGTACAAGCATCAAAACAGGGTTTGCAGCTGTTCATATTTCAGGCGCAAATTACACTATATATAGGTATCAGGTACAGTTCTTTTACAAAATATGCTAAGACCCTTGGCTTAGCGGACTGAACAGAAGTTGCTTATCCAAAGTGCTGCGGAACGGACTTTGTTCGTGGTTCTGAGGCAACTAAATGCGTCCCACGACATCAGTTCTGACCAAATGACCACCGGCACCTTCGGGTGCCAGCTTTACCACGGTAACAGCTGAAAAATCTTAGGAAGCAAGGCTAAGGAGAAGGGGAGGGGGGGCTTGATCTGAGCAGATAACACGCCTCATCTTTTTTCTTGAGGCGTTTGTATAATTATAGGAATGTATTCGAAAAAATCGAAAGCAGAACAGAGGAGTAGGCGTCAAATGGCCGGGAAGTTCGAAATATACAAAGACAAGGCCGGGGAATTTCGGTTTCGTCTGAAAGCCGGGAATGGTGAAATCATTCTGGCCAGTGAAGGATATGTTCAAAAGGCAAGTGCCACGAACGGGATCGAGTCAGTCAAGAAGAACGCACCGGATGACGAGCGGTATGAACGCAAGGAAACCAAGTCCGGCGGTCACATGTTCAATTTGAAGGCCAGCAACGGGCAGGTCATCGGCACCAGCGAGAGCTATACCAGCGCTTCTGGGCGGGATAACGGGATCGAGTCGGTCAAGCGGAACGCACCGGACGCACGTGTCGACGACCTGACCTAACTTGGCGCGGTAACGCCCTGCCACTCCTATAGGTGCAAACTGCGACGCCGGGATGCGTGGACGCATCTCGGGTAACTCGACTTCGCCACCGAGGCCGTTTGCCCGGGATTGCCGTTACCTACGCGAGTTCAGTCAAGGAATCCGCACCTGCCCTTGTATCCGAAGTCTTTAGGGTCGCAGAAAATACCCCGACTGAGCCGGGGTCTTTTAGAGCGTGTTGCACAAATCGTTTCCGATGCGTAGCTGGTCCTTTGATTTGACTGCGGGATGCTGTGATGCCTTTCAAATTCAATGCGTCGCG
>NZ_JBQFXM010000048.1:0-2500 GCF_056540845.1 Ruegeria sp. AL2 | reverse complement strand
GCTGGTTCTCTGCGAAATCTATTTAGGTAGAGCGTCATCCGAATACCCCGGGGGGTAGAGCACTGGATGGGTAATGGGGCCCCACAGGCTTACTGATCCTAACCAAACTCCGAATACCCGGGAGTACTAGATGGCAGACACACTGCGGATGCTAACGTCCGTAGTGGAGAGGGAAACAACCCTGACCTACAGCTAAGGCCCCCAATTCATGGCTAAGTGGGAAAGCAGGTGGGACGACCAAAACAACCAGGAGGTTGGCTTAGAAGCAGCCATCCTTTAAAGATAGCGTAACAGCTCACTGGTCTAAATAAGTTGTCCTGCGGCGAAGATGTAACGGGGCTCAAGCCATGAGCCGAAGCTTAGGATGCCGTAAGGCATGGTAGCAGAGCGTAGTGTGACATAAGACTTATCCTCTTTAGTGTCTTTCGGGGCACCTTGGAGGATCGAGTCTTTTCGATGAAGCCGGCCTGTGAGGGATCCGGTGGAGAGATCACTAGTGAGAATGATGACATGAGTAGCGACAAAGAGTGTGAGAGACACTCTCGCCGAAAGTCCAAGGGTTCCTGCTTAAAGCTAATCTGAGCAGGGTAAGCCGGCCCCTAAGCCGAGGCCGAAAGGCGTAGGCGATGGGAACTAGGTTAATATTCCTAGGCCAGGAGGATGTGACGGATCACAGGTGTAGTTCAATCTTATCGGATTGATTGGGCTGCTGAGTGGTTCCTGGAAATAGCCCTCCATCAGACCGTACCCTAAACCGACACAGGTGGACTGGTAGAGCATACCAAGGCGCTTGAGAGAACGATGTTGAAGGAACTCGGCAAAATACCTCCGTAAGTTCGCGAGAAGGAGGCCCGGTTCCTAGGCAACTAGGGGCTGGGGGCACAAACCAGGGGGTGGCGACTGTTTATTAAAAACACAGGGCTCTGCGAAGTCGCAAGACGACGTATAGGGTCTGACGCCTGCCCGGTGCCTGAAGGTTAAAAGGAGAGGTGAGAGCCTTGAATTGAAGCCCAGGTAAACGGCGGCCGTAACTATAACGGTCCTAAGGTAGCGAAATTCCTTGTCGGGTAAGTTCCGACCTGCACGAATGGCGTAACGACTTCCCCGCTGTCTCCAACATCGACTCAGCGAAATTGAATTGCCTGTCAAGATGCAGGCTTCCCGCGGTTAGACGGAAAGACCCCGTGCACCTTTACTACAGCTTCGCACTGGCATCAGGATTGTGATGTGCAGGATAGGTGGTAGGCTTTGAAGCAGGAACGCAAGTCCCTGTGGAGCCTCCCTTGAGATACCACCCTTCGCACTCTTGATGTCTAACCGCGGTCCGTTATCCGGATCCGGGACCCTGCGTGGCGGGTAGTTTGACTGGGGCGGTCGCCTCCTAAAGCGTAACGGAGGCGCGCGAAGGTTGGCTCAGAGCGGTCGGAAATCGCTCGTTGAGTGCAATGGCAGAAGCCAGCCTGACTGCAAGACTGACAAGTCGAGCAGAGTCGAAAGACGGCCATAGTGATCCGGTGGTCCCGAGTGGAAGGGCCATCGCTCAACGGATAAAAGGTACGCCGGGGATAACAGGCTGATACTGCCCAAGAGTCCATATCGACGGCAGTGTTTGGCACCTCGATGTCGGCTCATCTCATCCTGGGGCTGGAGCAGGTCCCAAGGGTACGGCTGTTCGCCGTTTAAAGAGGTACGTGAGCTGGGTTTAGAACGTCGTGAGACAGTTCGGTCCCTATCTGCCGTGGGTGTAGGAGACTTGAGAGGAGTTGCCCCTAGTACGAGAGGACCGGGGTGAACGATCCACTGGTGGACCAGTTGTCGTGCCAACGGCAGTGCTGGGTAGCTATGATCGGACAGGATAACCGCTGAAGGCATCTAAGCGGGAAGCCCCCCTCAAAACAAGGTCTCCCTGAGGGCCGTGGAAGACCACCACGTCAATAGGCCGGAGATGTAAGCGCAGTAATGCGTTCAGTTGACCGGTACTAATCGCCCGATAGGCTTGATTTGATCCAGTAATGGAAAGACAAATCAAAGACATACACACCTTGAGTTGGATAGCTGTGTCGCGCCAAGCGACACTGTTGATTGACATAACAACCGTGCAGGAACGCGCATCCGCTTCGCGAATACGCTGCCTCCTGCGCGTCGCCTTTTTGCAAAGCAAAAAGAGCGACGGGGATTTTCCTCGGTTTGGTGGTCATAGCGCAAGTGAAACACCCGGTCCCATCCCGAACCCGGAAGTTAAGCACTGCCGCGCCAATGGTACTTGGGCTTAAGCCCCGGGAGAGTAGGTCACCGCCAAACCTAGTAAAATCCCCCTTCTCTCAACACGATCAAAACATACTCGACCCAGGCCTCAAATCGCGTAAGCAACAGGCCAGCCAACGGTCTCAAGTAGCCGAACAGGCAATAGACCACTAAAGTGTCGCGGGATGGAGCAGCCCGGTAGCTCGTCAGGCTCATAACCTGAAGGTCGTAGGTTCAAATCCTACTCCCGCAACCA
>NZ_JBQFXM010000047.1:0-6327 GCF_056540845.1 Ruegeria sp. AL2 | reverse complement strand
GAATTGTTTGACAGGTTCGCCATTCTTGCGCGGCGTTAAATTCACATTTGAGCATTCGCATCTTGACAGATTAATATGCCAAGAAAAATCGATTATACCTTCAAAGTCATAAGCCTGACCTATGGATAAACTTACTTATGAGATTCGGAATGATCAGACGAAGCTTCGTGTGGGAAGCTAGCCAGAATAGCGAACAGACGGGGAAAACCTAACGGTTCCTTTCCTTCAGTAAAAACGCCCCAGTTCCCTGATCCTTTGCGGATAATCATCTGGAAAACGCCAGATGATCTCTCCGGGTGCGCGCACCAGACCGCGCGCGGCGGGGTCTTTCTTGGTCAGCAATGATAGGAAAAGATCGCTGCTGGCCCATGGTGAAGACCGGAAATACCAATGTCCGTTGCCATTGCCCGCCTCTTCGGCATCCGTCACGTCGATGACATGCAGCCTTGGGGTCCGGGCCAATTCCGCTTGCACCGCAGGCACTGCTTCGCCGGGGGGCGAGGTCTCTCCGACGCGCTTGCGGCCAAAGACGAGCCTAGACATCGCCAGGGCGGAATCCGTTTGCGACTGATAGATCGTCAGGTCCGTAACCGCATCGAGTAGACCGTCCTCGATAGCATGAATGAAATAAGCACGGTCTAGATCGCTGCCGATCAGGATGAGTTTGCCCAACCGCGCGTTTCCCTCGGCCCCCAACGCGATTTGATAGGCGGCGTCAAAGGCCAGCCTTGTCCCGGCGCTGTAGCCGATCAGGTGGATGCGACGGGCATTGGTATGGGTCGAGAGAAAGGCAATCAACTCGCGCAGATAACGTCGCGAGGCCAGCGCCGATTCCTGATCACGGAAATAGGCCAGCGTATTTGGGGTTGCTGTCCAGTTGTAACTGATGAAAGCGCCCTGATAGCCCAGAAAATGCTGCAATTGGCTTGAGACTAGGGTGGAATAGTCGAAGTCCACATTATAGCCGTGGATGTAGATGAAAATGTCCTTGTTGGCCGATTGCGCCAACTGCGCATTAATTTGTGACGCAAAACGGCGACCGGCGGCTTCAACTTCGACACGGCTGGGTGGGGTATCCATGTATTTGATTGCGCTGAACGGCAAGATGCCGGTCTCGGCCACGCCCACCACACGCAGCCTATAGTCCTGATCCCGCGCCGCGGCGAGTGTTATGCGCCGTGCATTTTCCCAGCTTTCAAGCGGCGGGTCCGACGCAACCTGCGCGACACCTGCCCGCAGCACTTGCCCCCGTGCGTTATTGTAGCTTTTCTGTGGGTCGTCCGGTCCTGCGGGCTGGCGGTCTGTTGCGTAAAACAGTCGCGCCCGCGACTCGAAATTGCCCTCGGTCACATCCTCGAATGGATCAAGCGTGCCATCAGCAAAGACCGTTGGCGAAGGCATAATGTCAATTTCATTGTAGGTTTTCGCTGCACACCCAGTCAGGGCGACACAGATCAATAGCCACCAAAACCTACGCATCAGACCCTTAACGCTCCGTCATATTCCGGCCGCTTTGTGAATTTGCGGCACAAGATTTCACACATTTCTTTTGCAAATAGTCCGACATTGGCAATCGTTTATTGCCACGCGCGACCATAAGTATCAGCCGCAAATTGGGTGCGGTTTCGATGCCCGGCGCCCGCACCGGGCACGACCTCGATGGGTCTAGTCTGCCAAAACCGGGTCAGATCCTGCGCGTTGCTGGGTTCGATAGAGAGAGGGCGAAACGCCTGTCCAGCGGTTGAAGGCGCGTCGGAAGCTGCGGGGATCTTTATAGCCAAGCGTACTGGCGATCTGGTCAATAGACCTGTCGGTCTGGGTCAGCAAATGCTGTGCCTTGCTTTTTGCAAAGCGGGTTTGGACGGCGTTGAAGGACGTGCCTTCCTGACGCAGCGCGCGCTGCAGGGTTCGCGGCCCTATTGCAAGATGGCTTGCCACGGTATCCTCTGACATATCCGCGTTTGCGACAGTGATCTGCAATACCTGTTCCACTGCATCCCCAATGGTCTGCACAGGATTAACGCCCATCAACGCCGCCAGATCATCAAGATCAATGTTCGCGTCCAGACTGCGGGGCGAAGGGTTGCGCGTTTGCAAATCGCCCAGTCGGATGGCAATACCGGGCGGGCTGTCCCGAAGACGCACGGGGGCGCCAATCATCTCTTCGATCTTCGGGACATCGACTCGCGCCTCATGTGGCAGTTCAATCCAGTCCGGGTGCCAGCCTTCGCCCAGAAAGTGGCGGATAACGGTAGCGAGGACAAACACCGAGCCTTCGTCCAGATGTTTGTGACCCATGACCGTCAGCCCGACTGCACTGCGCCCGACCACGACATGGGTCTCGGTCTGACGAAATACGATCTCTGAACCTGGGTGTATCAGCAAGAACGCCCGTGCCCCGCGCGCCAGCGCGGTAGCCAGGTCAGGCGCGCTCAGCACAAAATTTGAATACGCGCCGTAACGCGCGTAATCGAATTTGCGGCCAATCCGGGCACCAAGAAGCCTGTCGCCCATCGCACGGGCCACCGTTTCAACCAGAATGCCCTCTGATGCGTAGGGTGCAAAACCCGCTTTCAGCGATAGAACAGAACGGTCCAGGCCGACCGCTTGAAGGGCGTCCGCAACGGTGCTCGCTCCGGCGAAATCTTCAAGCAGTTCCACGACATGGGCCAACTCGCGAATTGTAACCATGTTTCGACGCATTGGGTTAGTTTGTCGGGAATTGTCCGGTGACACAACCCGTCAAGGCGCTGCACAATCGCCCTGCGACAACGGGTTACACCGCCGTTCCCTCAACCCGTCATCACCGACGAAACCTGTGATTTCTTAAGGGACATGTTCGTGAGTAAGTCTTTCCCCCTCTCTCTCAGTCAGTCGCTGACGTTGCTGGCCACGATCTGGGCTCAGGCGGCGTATGCGCAGGATATGGACACAACCGTCGACAGTTTAACTGACAGCCGCGAGATCCCGGTTACCATCGACAATTTCACCCGCGCCGCGACTGATCTTGAGCTGGGCAAATATGTGTCACTGGCCGGAGGAGTGAACAGGTTCTTTCACTTTCGCGAACCGACCCCGGTGGATGATCAACCAACTATCCGGATGAACCGCGACACGCTGTACAGCACCGCTGTTATCGACATCAGCGAAGGCGCAACCCTGACGCTGCCAAATGCAGATGGCCGCTATATGACCGCAATGGTTCTCAATCAGGATCATTACATCGAAGAGGTGTTTCACGGTGGTGGCACCTATGCGCTGGATGTCGAGACTTTTGGCACGCCCTATGTTGTCGTCTTCATGCGCGTGTTGGTCGATGCCGCCGATCCTTCGGATGTGGCCGCCGTCAACGCGTTGCAGGACCAGATGCTGGTCGAGGCCGGGTCGGCCCGTCCGTTCATCCTTCCCAATTATGACGAAGCCAGTTTTGAGGGGCTGTTACAGAGCATTCTGGCCCTCGGCCCCTATGTGCCGGACAGTTCCCATATGTTCGGCGCGCGTGATCAGGTTCAGGCGGTCCGGCATCTGATCGGCACCGCTGGCGGTTGGGGTGGGTTGCCCGAGCATGAGGCCTATTACGTCAGTGTAGAACCAAATCTGCCAGTGGCCGAGTATCGCATCGATGTTCCCGCCGAGGTGCCGGTCGGGGCGTTCTGGTCTGTCAGCCTTTATAACGCCAGGGGCTTTTTCCAGCCCAACGCGCAAGGTGCCTATAACGTCAATTCAGTGACAGGTGCGCGCAATGGTGATGGATCAATGACCATTCACCTGAGCGGGTGTATGGATGGGCGGGTCAACTGCCTGCCGATCATGGAGGGCTGGAACTATACCGTGCGGATGTATCAGCCCGGGCCCGAGGTTCTCGATGGGACGTGGAGCTTCCCCCCAGTTCGCCTTTTGAATTAACGGAAAGGATTTCTCATGCGACGTCTTCTTTTTGCCCTTGCGCTGTGTGTGCCCTCGATTGCCGCGTCAGAGGAGGTGAGCATCCACAACCTTGTGCGGGCGGAATCTGACACGATGATCCGGGCAAATCTTGCCGCCAATGGGGTGGGCGTGGGCGAAATCGTTCACGAGCGTACGCTGGTTTCGGCGGATGCTCCGCAGCCGATCATCCGCGCAAATCAGGACACGCTTTATTCCGCCGTGATCCTCGACCTGTCCCAGCCGGTCCACATCACCCTGCCCGACGGCGATGGCCGTTTTCAGTCGATGCTGGCTATCAGCCAGGATCACTATGCCTTTGTCGAGGCGACGCCGGGCACCTATGACCTGACCGAGGACAATGTCGGCACGCGCTTTGCCTTTGTCCTGTTCCGTACATTCGCCGATGCCACGGATGCCGAAGATCTGGCCAGAGCGCATGCGGCGCAGGACGGGATCGAGCTCAGCGGCGGTGGCAACGGCCCGTTCGAAGCGCCGGACTGGGATATGGAAAGCCTGGCCGAGGCGCGCAAGGCGGTGAACGATCTGGCAAGCGCGGTCGGCTTTGATGCGGCCAATGCCTTTGGCCGCAAGGACGAGGTCGACCCGATTGATCACCTGGTCGGCGCCATCGCTGGTTGGGCAGGGCAACCGGCGACCACAGCCTCGGCCGTGATCTCCAGTGTCGATGCAAATGATGGCGAGACGCCCCATGCAATCACGGTCAACGACGTCCCGGTCGACGCGTTTTGGTCGATCACCGTTTACAATGCCGACGGCTATCTTGAGCCGAACGAGCTTGGCCGCAACAGTTACAACAACGTTTCAGCCAAGCCCAACGAGGACGGGTCATACACTATCCACTTCGGTGCATGTGACGATGGCCGGATCAACTGTATCCCGACCCCGCCAAGCTGGAATTACACCGTCCGCCTGTACCAGCCGCGCGCCGAAATTCTGGATGGAAGCTGGACCTTTCCATCGGCTGAACGGATCAACTGAACCGATAAGGAGACCGAGATATGCAGTTTTCGACAAAGTCACAGGCCACCGCACTCGCCCTGCTGATGGCCGCAATCCTGGCCTTGCCGCTGCCAGCCGAGGCCCAGTCGCAACGAACGAAGAACACGGTTGGCGGTGCCGTCGTGGGGGCTGGGGTGGGGTACCTCGTATCCGGCAGTGACGGCGCAAAAGCCGGAGCCGTCGTCGGTGCCATCGCTGGCTATCGTAAAAAGCGTTAAGGCCACGCTGCACGTGCGGCACACTGTTGAAGAAATGAGGTAGATCACATGAAACGAGTTCCCCTAACGGCAATTTTCGGGATGTGCATTGCAGCGCTGGCGAGCACTGCCTCTGCCGATGCGGAGATGGACGAAATCATCGCCGCAGCTGCACCGTTCATGCATCTTAGCTGCGCCAGTGTTCTTGCAGAGCACGAGGATGACCCCGATCAGGTAAGCCAGATCGTGCGTCTCATGGCGATGGTGTCGCTCTACAACCGTCAGATCGATGTCGTGGCTACCGTCCCGGAAGAATATCTGGGCGACCTCAAGACCGAGTTCGTCGAAGAGCTTGAAGACGCCTGCGACAACGACGGTGGCAGGTTGCTGGCTGGGGCAGTGGACGATGCTGTGAGGGAAACCTTTGAAGAGTTCGAATAATCCGCTGCATTAACAATCGGCCGCCGAATGCGGCTGCCAGCTTCTTCATAAGTCTTTTGCAAAATGAAACGGCGCACGGGCGCAAAGGACCATGCCAAGCCCGCTGTGCAATGGGTAAGATGCACATCAAGGTGAAGGGCATTTGTCACAAAGCACGATTGTCTCCAGCCGTGAAGAGATTCGCAACGCAGCTGTGACGCTCTTGGCTGTCCAGCTCAAACCGCACTATCCTGTGTTTCAGAAGAAAGCTTGCTTGTTGTTTTCTCACCCTGGCCTTGCCCAACTCTGGGGTCGAAGCCTCTGGGAAACATGGCGCGATTCAGTGGGATTTCGATTGGGTGAAACTCATTCAGGGCATTACCTTTGTCCCAAAGTAGAAGCAGCTCGCAATTGTGTGGCTTTTTGTTGGTTTTTCTTGACCAGCCAATCAATTTGATACATTTTTCACGATAAAGACCTAAATGGAGCACAAATTAACACGAATCTAGACCGTTTTTTTTGTTCAGCGCGATCCTTGGGAAAGAGGTTTCACTTCGGTCCAAGGATGGTTTCAAAGCGGCGGCAATGCTAAACTGGAATTCCTGTGCGGGCTGGTTTTGGCAACCTGATATGGAAAGGTATCGCCCCGACACTTCGCATGTGAACAGCGCATCTTGAGGGTCCAAATCTTTTGAACCGGCGGGCACTGGATGCAAATGACCCAAAGCGCCTCGCAAAAGAAGGCGCCCAAAAACGAAGATCA
>NZ_JBQFXM010000046.1:0-6661 GCF_056540845.1 Ruegeria sp. AL2 | reverse complement strand
GGTCCCATCATGGCTGATCCCTCCCTTTAGGAAGAATTGAATCAGCAACTTACCAACCGATCAAGCCCGAGTTTTTCAACAAAATAAGCCCACTTTGACCGATGCTGCGCGATCCCCCAATTACAGCAATGCGCAGGATAGGGACCATTGCATAGTTTGAGGACGGCCCAGACCTGCCGTTCACTCGTAGCACGGCATGCTGCGGTGCGGCCCGCCGAACCTGATATTCGCTGCAACGGCTAAATCTGCGGATTGGCGAATTACACAGTGCGGACCGAACCGCCGGTGCCCGGCTATGGGTGAAGGCCGGCTTTGGATAGCCGTGTCCAATTAAAACCCATCAATAGGACCATTCTCACAGCCAAGGTCGTCGAAACGGACTTGAGTATGGTGGCCGAACTGGCAGCATAGATCAATGGAACAGAAACCTCCGGCCAGATCGGCAGAAAATCTGACAACGGTCGAGGACGCGTTGGGTAGCACATCATCCCTCATGATCCCTCATGGTGTATGAAAATTTTTTCAGGTTGCAATTCGAAATCTGGGCTTGTCTCATGCGAGAGTGTCAGCGCGTGTCGAAAGGCTGACGAGATCAGAACCAACTCGAGATGGGGAACAGCCGAGTGGACACCGTCGAAATCAAATCCTTGTATCGAGCCTCGGGCACATCGCTTGCACCGAAGCTGCGCAGATTACCTGCAATGGTAGCTCTCTTTGCAGCCACCATTGCACCACCTGCCAAAGCTCAGGAAGACCTCAGCGAGATCAACAACGGAACAAATCCAACGCTGCTCACGACGCAGTTTGGGCTTCAGTATCAGTTCAACCAGATCAATTCCGACCTGAACACCGGTCTGTTCGAGGCCTTCTATACGCAGCCTTTTGGTGAGGGTGGGAAACGGGCCTTCCGGATCACCGTGCCCGGATCGGACAGCCCGTTCAACGCAAACCCCATCTTCGGCGGAAAGCCAGGGGTTGAATTCACGCTGGGCGACATCAGCGTTACCTACATTGACGTTTTTTACCTTACCGAGAAAAACGGGGCCGCTTTCACTTTTGAACTGTTTCTGGACACAGCAGAAACCGAAGCCGCCGGCTATGGTCAATTTGCCGGTGAAACCTCGGCCTTCTACGCGTGGTTTCTCAACAACGGAGCAATTTTCGCCCCGGCCTGGGTTCAGACATTCGGACTGGAGGGCGGAAATGATCAAGGTCAGAATGTGAACACTACCACGATCGACTTCTACTATGTTCCCAAGCTGAAAAATCCGCGTTTCTACCTGACCTTCGACCCGGCCATCATCCACGATTGGGAAACGGACGCGACGTTCGGCAGCCTACAGGTGACCGCGGGCATGCTGACGGGCAAGGCATTTGGCGGTGACGGTCAAGTGTTCATCAAGCCTGGCATTCTGTTTGGCGGCGACAGGCCGGCAGAGTGGTCTGTCCAGGTTGGATATAAGGTGCTGAACTTCTGATGCGGGGCGATGTCACTGTTGACTTCTTGGGTCTGCTCACGCCCTCATGTGACTGAACATTTCAGTGCCACGGAAGCACAAGAAAGCCCAGCGGGTCCACTCACCGCGATCCGCTATTTTTTGAAAACCCAGGCTGCGCACCCCAAAACAGTTTTGCGCGACCAAAACCAAATTCATTCATCGCTTGAAAATGAGGATGTACATCATGACCAACAGATCACTCACCTATCTGCTCTGCACGACGCTCGCCGCGACTCCGGTCAGCGTTCTGGCGCATGAGGCCAACCATGAGGTCGTCCCGGCCGGTGTCGTCGGTGAAATTGAAACCACCAACGTAAAGATGAAATTCGACAGTGTCCTGATCAGGGGGGCACAGGTCTTCAACGGGTGTGACGAAGAGCTCGCGGATGTTGACGTTCTGATTTCCGGTCAGTTGATCTCCGCCATTGGTTCCGATCTTGAGGCACCCGAAGGCGCTTTCGAGATCGATGCCGAGGGCTACACGCTCATCCCCGGCCTGATCGACGCGCATTGGCATGGGGTCTTTGCCGAAGCGACGATCGCGCAACTGGCCCTGACGGGCGAGGGCTACTGGAACCTTTTGGCTGCCAAGGCCCAGAACAACGCGCTGTCGCGCGGGTTCACAACAGTGCGTGACGTGGCCGGACCGATGTTCGACATCGCGCGCGCAACGAACGAGGGGCTGATCGACGGGCCGCGGGTCTTTCCATCCGGGCCAGCCTTGTCAATCACCGCCGGCCACCAGGATTTCCGGATTACGCGGGAAGTGCCTCAGGCCATCGGCGATCTTCATTCGTTCGAGACGAACAACATGTTCTACATCACCGACGGCGTTCCGGATGTGCTGAAACGTGTGCGCGAGAACCTGATGCAGGGCGCGACGCACATCAAGCTGATGGCGGGTGGCGGTGTGACCTCAGCATATGACCCGATCCACACGATCCAGTTCACGGACGAGGAATTCCAGGCCGCTGTCGAAGCCACCGAAGCCTGGGGCACCTATGTGACGACCCATGCGATCAATGATGAAGCGGTTCGGCATTCGATCGAGAATGGCGCGCGCAGCGTCGAGCACGGCCACATGGCCACCCGTGAGACCCTGCAGATGATGAAAGACAAGGGCGTCTGGCTCAGCATGCAGCCTTTCCTTGATGACGAGGATGCGCCGGCCCTGAACGAGTTCCAGAAAGCCAAGTACAAGTTTGTCACCGACGGCACCGACTTCGTTTACAAGACCGCCAAGGATCTGGGCATGAAGATCGCCTTCGGTACCGATACGCTGTTCAGCGCGGATCTTGCCGAACGTCAGGGTGCCGTCTTGGCCAAGATGGAACGTTGGTTCACGCCGTATGAAACGCTTAAAATGGCAACCTGTGACAACGCCGAGCTGCTGAAGATGTCGGGCGACCTGACGCCCTACCCACTGGGCCCGCTCGGAGTGATCGAGGAAGGCGCCTATGCGGACATGATCCTCGTCAACGGCAATCCTCTGGAGGATCTGCAGTTGATCGGCGATGCCAAGGCGAACTTCGGCATGATCATGAAGGACGGCACCATCTACAAGTTCGACATGGAGTGACCGGTCATGCGTGGCCGAAAGCTGACTACCTTTGCTTTCGTCCTCGCGGCTTCGGTCGCGGGGGCGCGGGACGCCCCCTGTCCTATTAACAATACACACACTAATGTCCTTGACGGGTTGTCCGCGGAGATGATCGACGTCACCAGTTTCGTCACCGACGGAGGCCTGATCCTGGTTGTCGTCAACCCTCTCGAGGATTTGAGACTGGCCGCCAACCCGTGGGGAAACATTGATCTGATCATGATGGGCAGCGTCAAATTCAAGAACGCGGTGTGACATGGAAAGGCCTGCTATGGACGCGCAACAAGTCATCACCTTTTTCGGGCGTATGGTGCTCTTGCTGTTGCTTGTGCTGGGGCTGCACCCTTCGACCGCGCTGGCCGATGCGCCAGCGCATGTGGTCTGGGATGATCTGGCGCCGTCAACGGCGCCTTATGACGATCCGTTCCTCGAGATGTCCTACAAGCAGAAGGATGACCTGCGAACGATCCTGGATGCCGCGCGCCGCGTGGATGACGCCGAACTCGGCCAGCGGGCACAGGAGGCGCGTGTGCGGCTGCGCGACCAAGGCTTTGACGCGGACGAGCTTTTGACCCAGCGCCTTGTGGTGATGGAGAAACGGCGCGAAGAGGCGACCGGCGTAACCGGGCAGTATCTCGGGCACGAAGTTTCGCTTGATGGATACGTCCTGCCGCTGCGCGGGGATAACGGGCGCGTATTCAGTTTTCTGCTGGTGCCGTGGGTAGGGGCCTGCATTCACACTCCGCCGCCGCCGCCCAACCAGATGGTCCGTGTCGATGTGCCTGAAGGCATTGAAATAGACGAAGCGTTTCACGCAATTCGGCTCCGTGGCGTTCTGGAACATAATCCGTCTGTCAGCAACCTGTTCCTCGTCGACGGGCAGAGGATGGTCGAAGCATCCTACTCATTGAAAGAGGCACAGGTTTGGGGCGTACCGGGTGAAATCAAGGCGTCTGCCGCTGCGCCTGTTCAGGGCAATATCGTGGTCCGAACCCAGGCCTGGATCAGCAATCTCTTCACAACATCAATGACGTCGATGGATCAGGGCAAGTCGCTGGCGACGGTAGCGTTCGCTCTTCTTGTCGCGTTTCTTTATGGGGTCCTGCACACGCTTGGGCCGGGGCACGGCAAGGCCGTCGTGATTTCCTATTTCGTCGGTGAAGGGGGTAGCCTGCGCCGCGGTGTCGGGATGGGAGTTCGCATCGCCATCGTACACGTGTTCTCGGCCGTTGCGGCTGTTTTCCTGCTCGACCTTGCGATCCGGCAAACCACCGGCGGGGCACCATCCGATTACCGGCTCATCCGGCTGGGCAGCTATGCGCTGATCATTGCAATTGGCCTTTGTATGCTTTGGAAAAGCCTTCGGACAATTCATGACCTCCGAAGAACGGCGTCAACAGCCCATGAACACGGGCCGCATCACAGGCACCCGAATGACGACAATACCCACAGCGGCTGCGCTGCCTGCGCAACTGCCAAAAAATCGTCCAGAGGAACTGACGGATGGCTTGCGACAGCGGTGGGTATTGTGCCCTGTACCGGCGCGCTGATCGTAATGCTGGTTGGATTTGCAAATGACCTTGTGTGGCCGGCGCTCACCATGGTGAGCGCGATCTCGCTGGGCATGGCGATCTCCATGTCTCTGATCGGCGTAGCGGCCATCTGGGGGCGCGCAAAGGTTGCGCAGCGGATCGGTTCGAATGCAGCCACCCACCAACGCTTTGAAAGCGTTGCCCAAGTCGCCGGTGCGACCTGTGTGACCGTGGTCGGAGTGCTATTGTTCGTCACGTCATGGAGTGCGCCCGTTCAACCGCTCGCATCCCAGACGGGCCCGGTGGAGAAACCACAAGAAAAGACTTTGTCCGCGCTTAGGGATTGAAAGCCGAGAAGGCCTTTCTGGGTGTGCCTTGTACGCACTATCTCTGGGCAGGACGGGCCGCAGGTCGCGGGAATGAAGGTCCCCTTTTTCGATCTCATCTGTTACACGCTGCACGGCCGCGAATTCACACTTTCCGCCCAACGTGCTGATCAAGCATGACCGCTTTGGGCTGATTGCCTCCATCGTTCTCGGCAATGGGAGCGGCGGATTTGTCCGCAATTCGGACATTGATCGATTTTCCCCAAATAACCGCTCTGCGGACGAATCTGCCGTTTGCACCAGTGCGGCACCATCAAATTTTTTGATGGAACGTTTAACGGACAAAAGCGTCCCCTTATTGGGGACGCTCGTTGCGGTGCCAGCTAAATTCTGAGTTGATACACATCAAAGACGCTTCTGGCCTAAGATCATTAAATCATTGGCAGTTCACTTCACTTTTGAGCCAAATAACAGTGGCTGTGAATGAAAGGGGGATTATGTCTTTTGATTTTGCCAGCAAAGTAACAGGGGTGGCAATGTGCATACTCCTAGCCGGCTGTGCTCAGCCAGCGCAAAAAACGGCCATGGTTCCGGGTTCAATTGCACCAACACCAAGTTCGGCGAAATACCACAGTTCAGTCGGAAAGGTGACTGGATATGGTGGGGAAGAAACCAACCCCATGTGGACATCGGAAATATCAAAAGAAGATTTTCAGGCGGCTTTAGAAACTTCTCTTCGTCAAGCTGGAATTTACTCTACTTCAGGCCAGTACACGCTACGTGCTGATATTCTTAGTGTCGAACAACCGCTTGTTGGCTTCGATTTGAAGGTCGCAATGACCGTCCGATACAACATTATTGATACTAATAGCAGGATACTTTTCGACAGAACTATAAAGTCGGAGTACACGGCAGATTTGTCGGAGGCATTTGTTGGCGTTGAAAGGTTGCAAAAAGCTAACGAAGGTGCCGCAAGAGCGAACATTCATTTACTACTAAAGGCATTGGGTTCTACCTCATCCGGTGGACAAATAGGTGCAGTCTCCTGAAGGCTGAGCAGCCTGATCTGACTGGGCCCATTTTTTTGTTCCTTTTGTCCAAAAAGGACGTTGGTTGAAGGTCGGTTGAATGACCGGTCTGCGGGACAAAACTTCCTTCGTTCACTGAAATTGAAGGGCAGCTATCTGCCGTCAACGACCGACAATGATTCCCGTTGTGTATATGGTAATTTGAGCATTCTACGCCTTCACGGTATTCGGAACAGTTTGGAACTCATCGAAATCTGGCCTTCAAATCTGTTGCTCGGGCCTGTTTCTTCCGGCTTCTTCGTCCGGTGAACCTCTCGGAGAACGAACATGAAAACACCTGCCATTTTTCTTTTAGCCTGCGCATTGGTTGTGTTCGAAATCTACACGGCTGTTGCGCAGGAGGCCACGACGGCAATCGTTTTCCCGCCAGGCGGCGGAGAAGAGTTCTGTTATTAAGGCGCACTTGCCTACTCCAAGTACGCGCTGTTGGCAATCGACACGACCAATCGGCGTGAGAGTCCCCAGACCGCTCAAAAGGCTTTGGTGGAATGCAAAACTGAAGATGGCTCGGAAAAATTGGTCTGGATGTTGATTTCCGCTGAGAAGTGACCCGGTAAGCCAGATAATTTTCACTGAGAATTGACCCATGTGAGCACATTGCCCCGACGTTTTCGTT
>NZ_JBQFXM010000045.1:0-9226 GCF_056540845.1 Ruegeria sp. AL2 | reverse complement strand
CCTGTCCGGCGGTGGTGAAGAGGTCGAGCGGTCGTCCCTGGCTGTCGCAAATGGCGTGAAGCTTGGTGTTCATACCACCTTTGGTCCGGCCAATCAGGCGACCGCGCCCCCCTTTTTAGCGGCCCTGCTGGTCGCTGTTCGATGTGCCTTCAGGTAGGTCGCGTCGATCATGACTGTCTTCTGTTCGCCGTGCTCGACAGCTAGCCCCACCATCATCCGCGCGAATATGCCCTTTTCGCTCCAGCGCTTCCAACGGCTATAAAGCGTCTTGTGTGGACCATAGGCTTCAGGAGCGTCGCGCCACCTTAACCCATTGCGGTTGATGAAAATTATCCCGCTCAGAATCCGCCTGTCGTCGACCCTTGGCTTACCGTGCGACTTTGGAAAGTAGGGTTTCAGACGCGCCATCTGTGCGTCGGTCAGCCAGAAAGGATTGCTCATGTCACCGCTCTGTTTTCAGAGCCGTGAAACACGCAGCGCTCGGGAAATCAATGCATCCTGACCCTAAGAAACTACGCATTCCTTGTGATGACGCCTTGAAAGGTAGCGAAGTCCGCCCTGGCGCTGCGATCATTCATTCGTCGAATCGTCATTCCGGCTTGGGAAGTGACCTGCCCCGAGGCTCCCTCATTTATAACGAGAGTCTGCGGGTCTGATTTTCATATTCCTCTTCGTCGTTTTGGGTAAGCGCGTCGGTCGCGGAGCCATCAAATTGCTCAAGCGTTCGACGCGCTTCTACGGGTGTTTGGTTGCCGAGCGATGAGTGCGCCCTAACGTTGTTGTAGTCGTATCGCCAGAGCGCTAGCTTTCACCGTGCATCAGGTTGCAAGGCTCCACTGTCGCTAGCCTACCTAAGTCCAAAAGGTGGATATTTGGGTGGATAAGTTAAGCCCGATGCATGATTTATTCATTATAATCATAAAATTAGGAGATTTTTATGGTGCCGGGGGCGGAATCGAACCACCGACACGAGGATTTTCAATCCAATTACCTTGATTTCACCGTTCGTGCCCACGCCCCATGATTTACTGGCCGAATAATAAGTAACAAATTGAATTTAATAAGTTTTTAATGGAACCCTCCTTTCCTAGAGTTCCTTCTTTGTGAAGAAAATACGAGAAACTGCCGCCGTGCCAACTTTTTTATAAGTGGTACAGAAGTGGTACAGGCTATCAGTCCGATTTGCACCTGATCACCAGATCAATTGTTCGCGCTGCCTGGATCGGCCCCCTGTACATCCGCAATGTGCGGAGAAAGACTGCAAGCTCAGCTATCAAGCCCATGATCTTCCATAATGCAACGCACAATTGAAGTCGTAAATTCAACCATGAGGCTCTGGTCTTGCATCAACTGCATACCCAGTTGGCGCAGCATCTGTTGAGGCCCTTCTGGGCCATCAACTTCAGGAATGGAGCGGTCGAGTGCGCCTGTATATTCATGTTCGGGCACTCCACTTTGTCGAGCAAACGCTTGCGCTTCTGAATTTCCTTGGGCAGCACCATCGAGCTCTTCGAGAATGAATTGCCAACGCACACGATCATCTGGGATCCTCAGGCGAACGAGATGCGCATAAAATCGAACTGCGCGCTCGAAGCCAATTTTTTGAATGACGCTTCCGACATCGCCGAAATTGCTCGGCGCCAACTCGCTAACTACGCGATCAAACTCCATCTGCTCGTTCGCATTCGACATGAGGCGAGCGAAATTCTGCCCTTCGTTTTCGTTATCGGCTTCTTGGAGATCCTCCTCGAAGTTTTCCTCGTTCGTCTCCGCATAGCGTCGTTCTGCCATAGCCTCAAATGTATCTACGCATTCCAGTGCTGGCCCGAAATCCGCGTCTGCTGCTTGACGCATCCAATAAGCTGCGGCGCGAAAATTCTCCAAGTCCTCATCGTCCACATAATCCTTATCGGCGTCAAACTTCTTGAAGTAAAATAGCCCTAGATTAAATTGTTCCCCGGCGTCCCCGCTCTCTGCCGCCATAGTCGCATACTTGACGTATCTCTCCTCAAGATGTGCAGCCAGCTTGGGATCATCTGTCAAAGACATCATGTGCATGCTGGCCTGTGCCAGGAATGTCTGACAAGCAGTATTGCCTTCTTCAGCGTATTGGGGAACGATCCTCATAAACTCTTCCCCGCCTTGAGCCTGTAACTTTTTTAAGTCATCCAAATTTTCAATGACCGGCTTGGTGTGTGCCTTGTTGCGCTTGCCGAATCTAAACATAGGTTGCCTCGCTATCATTTATATTTTTTTCCGCGATAATTGGTTGAAATTCAACACCAAAATACACTTATAAGCAGTGCTAGTTCGACATGACTGGCAATGCCAAGTGTTCGTGAAAAGGCCCGTGTTTTGACTAGACACCTTGACTTGACCTAAGAGGCTTAAAGACAGCCTTAAGCACGTACTTATGTCTCAGATTGAAATCATCACCGATAGCGACCATCGCCTGAGATGGCCAGCGTCTGAGAAGTTACGGATCGTAGAGGAAACACTCTATGGCAGCGAGAGCAGTTCCGCCGTTACCCGTCTCAAAGGGATTGTTCCTAATCCGCTGTATCGTTGGTGCAAACTGATGCTCTAGTTGGCGATGGTTGCAACGCCGTAGATTCTAGTCCAGATAAGCTTGCGCAGGTCGTGCGGACATGCGTTGTTGAAACCCTATAAGTTCTTGTACCCCGCTTGTGACTGGATCAAAAACCCATTCTTGATCAAAGAGGCTCTCCAGGCGCTGCGTCATGAAGGTCCGATCCACAACCAAAGAATTGAAGCGGTGTCCTTTTGCTCTCTGAACGCAAATCTTCTCGGATACTTGCTCGGGCAAACTCGCCATGATGAAGTCGGAAACAACAAGTACATCTGCTTTTTCATAGGCCTCTTTCTCCATCACCTCTAATGAATGAAGGAGTGCAGGAACGACATCTGTTCCGCCGTGAAAGGACATTTTCAAGAAATTCATCAACCGGTCCAAACGAAACCCGTCGGACATGTCCAGAACATCAATTTCAGTCGAGAAGTTGATTATGTAACATGGACGCTTTTGCTCTCTTGCCTTGCTTGCCATGAACAAGGCAATAGCCTTGGCAATTGTCTCCGGTGTTCCGGACATGGACCCGCTAGTGTCCACGCAAATGATCATCGGTCCCAGTTGTTCCTTTTCAGTCACCTGGCGATCCTGCTCGGTTTCAACAGTTTGCACGCTGGTTCGAATACCCTGCATATCAAAGCACATAAGGCGCGCTTCAAGGTACTTGATATCGAACAGCAATTCAGTTTCTGGATCGGCAAGGAGTGCTAATTCACTGGGCAAGGCGTGCTCCAGGTCGCGACCCAGCCGCACGCCGACGATCTCTTCTTTCGAGTTTATGTCTGGTTGCTGCACTTCCATCGACATTGAGACTCTGGCGCGTTCGATCCGCTCGGAAGACTCCAGTTGACGAATTTTGCCCAATAGGTCGCAAAGTGATCGAACGCCCTCATCTTCGGCAAGATATTGCGCCCATCGACGAAACCTCTCGATGTCTTGCGGAGATAAGCTCCCGGTCGACAGATCGAACAATATCCCACTGTCCAGACCAAGCACCTCAAGCGAGGTCTTCAGCCTTTGGAGCAAATCAAGAAGTTCAGCAATATCTCGGATCAACTCTGAGCGCAGTTCTTCTATTCTTGCAAATTCCCATTCATTGCGTGCCTTATCGAGCGTTTTTTGCCACTCAAGTGTCAACTGTTGGGAAGAAACGAGCTGTTGTCTGAGAGCTTCATCCAAAGCGCCCTTTGATTTTCTTGGCGTGTAGAGCAGTTTCCAGTATGCCGCGTTTCCGGGCTGACCAACAGCGTTGCACAGTTCAAGATAATCCCGCACCGCGGCTTTACGCACGGATCTGAGCTTTCTTTTCTTCGATGGCAGTTGCCTCCATTCATCGAAAGCGTTTTCGTGATCGTCGAATGGCGACTCCGCCTCCACGATGTCGCCCGCTTCTTGTTTCCAAACTCTGACTTTATCCTGAACATGAGTCTTGATGCTTTGCGCATCCTCCAGAATATCAGAGTAGCGCTCCAACGCAGACCAGATATCGCCCGCCTCGTCGAGGGCCGCATTCACTCGCATAGAGCTTCGAGCCTTTGGCAGTCTGCAATCCGCTGTTCGATACTCTCGATTTGAGCGCGAATTCCAGAAAACGCGATTTGGGATTTTGCCTTGGGGACAAACGGAGAGGCCAATTCCGCCTCGTACCCTTCACACCGCTTCTTCACATCCAGAAGAGCGGTTTTGTAAGCTTTTCTAAGTTCAGCACCGCTTGCCTTGAGGTCTTTAATAAGCCGAGCGTTCACGTCGCTTTTCTTTTCCCCTTTGTGAAAAAGGACACGCGGAGAGAACGTTGTGGGTTCGATATTATGACCGTAGCTGCCTTGGATAAAGTAGTGTTCATACTCCAACTTACATGTCCCCTGCCCATCAAAGTCGCACGCCACCTCAGATAGCTTGTTGCCGCTCGCATCCACCGGATGAAACTCACCTTTACTCTTCATCTTGCTCAGGGGGATATAAAAGGTCCTATTTTCTCGACCGTATGAACTGCGATTTCGCGCTATGACCTTGAAGTACTCTTTCCCATTTTTGAGCTCCGTGTCATAGACATCTTCGGTATGGTACAGTTCCGTTCCAATTTCTTTGTCCAAGCTGTCCTTTTGCCGATCCAAGTCAGCAAAATTGAACCCGCTATCAAAGCCGGATTCCTTGATCGCCTTGGCGACGATATCCATGACTTCATCACGGTTATCCTTATGCGTCCAAAGGCAATGTTGCAGTAGTATCGCATCGCTATGGTTCGTTTCCGTGCGGTCATTGAAGAACGCGGCCGCTTTCATCAGCGTTGCAGCCCGCTGCCATCTGCGATCTGAAACATAGACTTTCAGCTCATCGTAGCGCTTAGCCAGTTCGGTGCGTATCAGACCAATGATGATAAAGGTCTCTTTGGACAGGGACACATCGTGAATGCGATTGTGCCAATCGGCCCATTCGTCCGTTGTGATGGCCACGTCCTCGGGAATGTCGACTTCTGCCTCGGTCGGCTTGCTGTTCAAAAGGCATTCGAAATGACCTGAGTCTTCAATAGGCCCCACCAACAGTCGGACAATAAACCGATCAAAAAGCGCCTCCAGTCCTTGATTAGGCTCGGGCGTTTCGTTGGATGCAGCGATCAACGCCTTTAGAGGGGCTGCCTCGATCTCCGTGCCATTTCTGAATATTCGTTCATTAACAAGCGTAAGAAGTGTATTCAGGATTGCTGGACTGGATTTCCAGATTTCGTCGAGGAAAGCGAATTCGGCAGTGGGCAGATAGTTTTCTGTTCTGCGCCTGTATTTGTCCACCTTGAGATCCTTGATGGAAACGGGGCCAAAAACTTCTTCCGGTGTGCTGAACCGGTTCATGAGATATTCGAAGTACTCAGGGTTTTCGAAAGCGCACGCTATTCGGCGGGAAATGAGGCTCTTGGCAGTCCCTGGAGGGCCGTAGAGAAAGATGTTCTGGCCACACATAGCCCCAAGAAGAGCAACCGAAACAATCTCTTCGCGCTCGAACATGCCGTCGCAGAGTGCATCAATTAAGGACTGGACGCGCTCTCGGCATCCCAATTGGCCGAACTGGCCATCTCCGTCTTGTACTGACTTTCGGTATTCGGTGTTGGCGTCTTGCCTTGAAACGGGTTTTCCGGAAGGCGTCGAAACTTCTTTATTCAAGTCCAATTTCCTTATCGTGTTGAGAGCACGGCTCCTTGATCTCTGCCTGCTTGGAACAGATGGATCTTCTTGGCCAATCAGAAACCTAGGTTCCGAAATGCCGCCTCAACTTCAGGCTTGAGTTCCCATGTAGCGGTTTTGCTGTCGAAGTTTGCGAGAATGCCGCTGTAGAAGCTAGCATCACGAATGTCCGAAGGGTCTGCCGGCCACAAATCTGCTTCCCGCCGTTTACACATCGTACCAAAGTGCAAATGCCAGGTTTGCGCGTCCCAGCCGAGAGCGCGGCTGAGCTCAATTGAAGTGGATCCGGGACGCTCCATCAAGACACGGATTAGTCCAATTTCATTTTCGCTGGGCGGTACGCTAGTGAACGCATGGATGACCCTTTCGGCCGACCTCATTCCCGAAAGTTTCTGATTCAATGTTTTGCGTTCCTGCTCTTCCAATTCATTGAGCGCACAGATCAGCTGCGTTGCCGCATTTCGCTCTTGATCGGAACCGTTCTCAAGGAGCTTTTCTGCATTTCTGCGCATGATTTGCCTCTGAGCAATGCTCTTGCCGGGTAAAGATTGGACAATCTTTTCTATGTCCATTTCGACCTCATCTATTATCTTTTTAATATCCCGCGCCGCCGCCCAGGCTTTTTGGGAGTAACAACGACTGCGCAATTTCTCCTGGGTTTCAAGAAGCCTTGCGCAAGCGCTGCTCCACTCCTTCTGTGAAACCGGACCACGATTGAGTAACGCCCTTAGGACCGCATCCCATGGGATTGTTCGACGTATCAGTGCACTTTGGCTGGCCATCGCGGCGTTCGTATCCGCCAGTATGGATGCGACAAGTACTCGCACAGCGGTTTGCCCGATGGATCCGGACTGAACGATCAACCAAAGCAGCGCCGGCGTGCAAACCATCCGGCGATAGACGTTTTCAGCGGCAACATTCCCCTTGGGTGCTTTCAGATATGCACCGGTCCCCTCGTAATCCGCCAGCCATCCAATCCAGTGTTCTTTCTGATTGGTGTACCACGGACTTCCGAAACCAGGCCCGACTTGCATTGCCTGTTCGACACGACAAACCGCCGCGTGTTTGGCAGGCAACGCGCATACCAAAACTGAAACCTCACGCACGGAAAGATCTTGGATCATGCCACCGCCTTGCCAACATTGCCGTCTCTCACTTCAGAACTTGTTCATATTGTGGCGGATTTTGATTCGGTGCGCGGCAGGGATGCTTTGATTTGACGTGAGCTAGCCTCCCCCCCTTCACGCGACCACAAACATTTCTTAGGTGGATGTCGTGGTGGGTTGACCCGTTGCTCAGCTCGGAGAGCTGGTGCCACGGGACAGGTTCAGGAACAACTGCTACAGCGGCAAGTTACAGCCGCTCCATGCGGCAAATCGCTTAATGCGAGAACATGCTGCGCCAACACAACACGAAGATTAGTCGAACACCCAGGATCTCCAAAATGGAGTGACACGTGCCGTCGAATTCAGGAAAGACCCGGTTCAAAAAACTCGGTTTGATTGTCGTATCGGCCAAAGGGCAACAATTTCCAACAGAGCACGCTGGTCATCTGTTGTATAAGGTTTTCGCTGCGAACTTCTATTGCAACTCAGGCGCGAAGGCTTCGACCGTAACGAAGCGTGAACGTCGTTGAACGGGTGTTATGTAAACAACCTTAAAGCTGAGTGATTGGTTACAAGCAGCTTGGCCGGTCGTGCCTTCATGCCAGAAATCGACAGCCGTTAACCAGCGTTTAACGACACAGGCCCTGGAGCATGAAATGTCCTTCAAATCATTATTTGAAGGACATTTCATGCCGACAGAAGCGTGCGAAATTGACAGACGCATTGTAAATAGGGCCGAGAAGATGGCTGAAGCCGGATACAACGGCACCTACACTTTCAAAGACTACGGTAAGCTGGGCTTGCTGTTGCGCGTGCGAGGCCATCGCGCCGTCTGGCTGGCAAAATACAAGCAAAGCACCAAAACCATCGGGCAACTTTACCCGCGTCCAACAGAACGGCCGATCACCAGCGTGAAAGTTGCCCGGGAGAGAGCGGCCAATGCGAGGTCTGTACTCATGTCTCAGCCAGACAAATTTGATGAGTACATGACACATCGAGATCAAGGGCACGATCACGAGGCAGCGGTGTCAAAGCTGGTGGAAATTCCATCAGGATGGACCTTGCGGCAGTGCTTTGAAGCAACTCTGGAAGACAAGCAATCTCCAAATGGCAAAAAACAGATCAAGTCCTCAACCGTCAAAGATATCAGATCCATGATGTCACGCCCCACCTGGGGAAACATCTTGGACCAGGAAGTCACCCGCCTCACCCAGGGCGATCTTGAGAAAGTCAGGGATGATACCAGAAGAGCTCACGGTGTTTCCACCTCGCTAAAAGTCGTGACTTATACAAGGGAAGCTCTCACTTGGTGTGCTAGGGAGCACAACGGCGCAAGCGGTCTTGGAGAAGTAAACCGTTGGTGGCCCAACTTGTCATCGCCAGTGATTGTGAATCCCAAAACTCGGATGCCGGCGCTGGACAAAGCGGTGAGAACCCTATGGATCGCCGAGCAGTTTCTGAACCATCCATTGCCCAAACGCCAATGTAGGAAAAACGGGGTACACCCTTGGACACTTGCCGCCTTGTGGTGGGCCGTACTGACCTGTCAAAGAACCGGAGCGGCGTTCTCGCCGCTGAAAAGCGACCTCCTGACGGACACCTTTGCGCCGGAGAAATGGCAACTGGCGTCCTGGGACGTGGAAAGGGTTAAAGGAAAGCAACGCGTCATCCTGCCTGTACCGAAACAAGCCGTTGACCACCTAAACAGGTTCTTGAGGATGTCCAAACATTACGAAGGCTCCGCAGTGTTTCTGCCTTCCGCGCAAGACCTGACCAAAAACGTCACTGGGTCAGGGGCGTATCAGATCCTGTCCCGCCTGGCCGGCAGAGACCGAAACAAGCCCGAGACCGATAGACGGGTGAGCCCGAAAAGGGAGCCCTGGCCGGATTTGCTGACGGAAGAAGGGATCGACTGGTGGTCGCCACATGATATCAGGCGAACCCTTTCGGACTTTCTCAGTGACGCAGGATATCCCGGTGGCGCCTCAGCAGTTCTGACACATTCCATCAAAGATCCCGCGATCCTCGCTTTCAGCCAAAACGACCAGCGTGTTTTTGATCGAATGAGGCAAAGCCCGGCAAATGTAACCGAGAAGTCATATGGTGCGCATTCAGCTTACATGGAACTGAAGAAAGACTCGATGGAACTCTGGGTCAATGCCGTCTTGCAAACCTACGAGGAGCAGAAGCAAATTCCATGGAAAGGGACGTCTCTAAAGAAGATGCAGAAATCCCGAAAATAGAGACCACTTGACCTAAGAGATGTTGATTTCCGCTGAGAAGTGACCCGGTATTTTCACCGAGATTTGACCCACCTTTGTTTATGTCTCAGCGTTTATGTTGTGGTCAATGTT
>NZ_JBQFXM010000044.1:0-10086 GCF_056540845.1 Ruegeria sp. AL2 | reverse complement strand
AAACGAAAACGTCGGGGCAATGTGCTCACATGGGTCAATTCTCAGTGAAAATTATCTGGCTTACCGGGTCACTTCTCAGCGGAAATCAACATATCGGATTCAAACTGGCGATGCGCTACTCTTTGACTTTGGCGCGCGCAAAGATGGACTTGTCTTGGATATTACGCGAACCTTTTTCGTTGGCGAAGTTTCAGATGAGGGCAAGGCCGTCTACGAAACTGTATTGCGAGCAAACCAGATGGGTCTGAACGTGTGTCGCCCGGGTGTGACCGTCCATGATATCGATGATGCGGTCATCGGCGTTCTTGAAGCATCCCCATTCGCCAATCGCATACGCACCAAGACAGGCCATGGTTTGGGTCGGGATTTGCACGAGGCTCCTTATATCATGCGCGGAAACAACCAGGTAATGCGCGCAGGAATGGTCTGGACCAACGAACCGGGTCTGTATGACTTGGGCAGTTTTGGTATTCGTATTGAAGATGACGTCCTGGTCACAGAAGACGGGTGCCAATCACTGACCAGCTTCCCGAAAGAGCGTGTTGTCCTGGGAGCGGGACGTTGATAACCGGGCTGACCCAGCCACACGGTTGGCGGTCAGTGGACGGATGCCAACATGATGCGAGTTGGATATGTCGCAAAGCACTGATTGCGAGGCATTGTCTTGGCAATCGCAGGGCACGGGTTCCCCTTCTGCCATGTCTTATCAAGTACAGGAAGTTGGGCTATTGTACCTAGCATTGCGCCTACACATGACGCGTCTAAAGCGCTGGCACCCCGTTTCATATGGTTGTTGTGAATTACAGGCAAAAAGACGCGTTGACCACAAACCTGAAAGGTGACCTATGTCTTTCTCCAGCCGTTCTACAATTTCGCGACGCCGTTTCCTTGCCACGACAACCGCTGGTGCAGCGGCAATTACCCTGCACCCGTTTTCGGTGGCAGCGGCCAGTAATCAGGCGCATCTGCGCATCATGGAAACCACCGACATCCATGTTCATGTGTTCCCTTATGATTATTATTCGGACAAACCCCGCGATACAGTAGGCCTGTCCCGCACAGCGTCGATCATCAACGAAATCCGGTCTGAGGCGACAAACTCGCTCTTGGTGGATAACGGCGATTTCCTGCAGGGCAATCCGATGGGCGACTACATCGCTTACGAGCGCGGCATGAAGGACGGCGACAGCCATCCCATCATCACGGCCTTCAATACGGTCGGGTATGATGCCGCGACGCTGGGCAATCACGAGTTCAACTACGGTCTGGAGTTCTTGGACAAGGCTTTGGCCGGTGCCGAGTTCCCTGTTGTTCTGGCCAATGTCGCCAAGGAAAAAGGTACGAACCCGCGTGACGACAAGACCCTAGTACAGGCTTATGCCATTCTCGACCGTGAAATCGCGATGGGCGACGGCACCAAGCATCCGATCAGGATCGGTGTCATCGGCTTTACCCCGCCACAAATCGTGAACTGGGACCGCAGGCATCTGGAGGGCAATGTCCAGGCCCGCGATATTGTCGAGACTGCTCAGGCCTATGTGCCCGAGATGAAGGAACAGGGATGTGACTTGATCATCGCCCTGTCGCATTCGGGGATCGGGGGTGCCGATTATGAGGACGGCATGGAAAACGCATCCGTGGTTCTGGCAGGTGTCGACGGGATCGACGCGCTGGTCACCGGCCACAATCACCTGGTTTTCCCGTCACCGACATTTGCTGACCGCCCAGGGATCGATGTGGAAAAAGGCACGCTGATGGGCAAACCTGCCGTCATGGGCGGTTTCTGGGGGTCGCATCTTGGCCTACTAGACCTACTTTTGGAACGGGACGGCAAGGAATGGCGCGTCGTTACCACGACGTCAGAGGCGCGACCGATTTCCAAACGCAACGAAGACCGCTCGATCACCGCTCTGGTCGAAGATGATCAGAAGGTTCTGGAGTCGGTTGCGAAAGCTCATGACGAAACGCTGGCCTATGTTCGGCGCGCGGTCGGCAAAACCTCGGCCCCGCTGCACAGCTATTTTGCGTTGGTCGCGGATGATCCGTCTGTGCAGATCGTCTCGATCGCGCAGAAATGGTACGTCGAAGACATGCTGAAAGGCACCGAGCATGAAGGGTTGCCGATCCTGTCTGCGGCGGCACCGTTCAAAGCCGGAGGCCGAGGCGGTCCAGAGTATTACACCGATGTCCCGGTCGGGGACGTAGCCATAAAGAACGTGGCCGATCTGTATCTCTATCCGAATACGGTCCGTGCGGTTCGCGTGAACGGGGCGCAGGTGCGTGGCTGGTTGGAACGCTCGGCCGGTATGTTCAATCAGGTCGAAGCTGGATCCAAGGATGCGATCCTTCTGAACCCTGAATTCCCGTCGTACAATTTCGACGTGATGGACGGCGTGACCTATCAGATCGACCTGTCGCAACCGTCGCGCTTTGGGCCAAAGGGCGAAGAGGTAAACCCCGACGCAGCACGGATCGTGAACCTTGCCTTCAATGGCTCGCCTGTTACGGATGATATGGAGTTCATCATTGCCACCAACAATTACCGCGCATCCGGTGGTGGCGCGTTCCCGGGCGCAATGGGCGACACAATCGTGTTCGAAGCACCGGACACCAACCGCGACGTCATTGTGCGCTACATTGTCGAACAGGGCACAATCGATCCCAAAGCGGATGCCAACTGGTCGTTTTCGCCGCTGGCGGACACCACGGTGTTGTTCGAGACCGGTCCAAAAGCCCGTGACTATATGGGCGATGTCAAAGGAGTGGCAATCGAGGACGCCGGGGAAGGTGCAGACGGTTTCGCAGCCTTCCGCATCAAGCTCTGATCCGACCAATTTGTCACAACGATAACCTGACCCGCCACCTTGCTATCTCGGTGGCGGGTTTGCGCTGAACACCCGTACAATTCAAAGCCATCTGTCCCGGCGGCGGAAGATGCTACATTTTCAATCGGCGTTCCCGACATGCGTCGAGAGGGTGGGCCATAGAACTCAGCGAACCGTTGGAAGCCAGTTGAGCTTCTGCGCTCCCAGCCCTGCCAAAGAAGCTGAACGGGTGACCCAGTCCCCTGAAATCAGACTATCTCGGTGTTGATCATCCACCCTTGCAAGGATGAATCATGACACACAGAAGTAATGCCGATTAGACCTTAGATCTGATCAGTATTTGCGAGGATGGAAAAAGAGAATAACCGCCTGAAACGGATGAAGGCATGGGCAAGTTGGTGAAATCTGTATTCAAGGATCTCGCGGCAAAGGGAGTTTGAATACCCTATGGCAGGTAAAAAGTAGTCGCCTGCTGAACTGAATCTTTTTTTCCACCATTTGGCAAAGACGACGGGCTGCGATCTGTGGAGCACAGCGACAACAGGTCTTTCAGCTTCTGAATTACATTCGATACCATGAAAGACCCCGCTCTGTTGATATTGAGTTCCTGTAATCCCGTCAGTTTATTCAGTCTCATTTGTACTAGAGGCCGAATTGAAGATTTTGCCTTTCCCGTCACTTTCGTCAGCGCTTGAAGCCTGAGTGCAGTTGGATACTACAACGCCTTCGGCTAGATCCAAATTTTTTTGTACGCCGTGCGCCATCGAACTCGTTGTCTTACGTCGCATTTTGGGGTCTTCGTCGCTGTCCCGGCTAGCCTCTTTTTCCCAACTGCCAAATTTTGACTGATCCGACGTGTCAACTCTCGGCCTTGATCGCAGCAACCACAATGTCGATTGCGTGGTCCAGATCCGATTGCGAGATGGTCAGCGGCGGCGACAATGTCAGAACGCATCCCTGACTGATCTTATAGCTCAAACCGGCCTCCAGACAGGCATAGTAAATCCGTTCGGCACGCGCATTACCCGGCGTTTTGTCGGCGCGATCATCGACGATTTCGACCCCGAACATCAAACCCCGTCCCCGAATGTCTCCGACGGTAGGTACGTTCTGAAGTTCGTCCATAAGACGGCCAATTGCGTGCTCACCCAACGTGGCCGATCGATGAACCAACCCCTCATCTTCGATGATTTGAAGCGTTGTCAAAGCGGCCCGCGCGGTAACCGGGTTCTTTTCGTGTGTGTAATGACCAATGGCAAAATCTCCGCAGACATCCAATTGTTTGCGGGCAACACAAGCGGCAATGGGCAGGATGCCCCCGCCAAGCGCTTTTCCAAGCGTCACAATGTCGGGGACGATCTCGTCATGTTCAAAGGCAAACATCCTGCCGGTTTTGCCAAGGCCTGTCGGGATTTCATCCATGATCAAAAGCGCGCCGTGACGATTGCACGCCTCGCGCACGGATTTCCAAAACCCCGGCGGTGGTACATAGGGCACCGCACGCATCGGTTCGGCTATGACCGCCGCCACATCTCCTTCACGCTCCAGAACATATTCGACCATTTTCGCGCAGGCCAACCCGCAGGTTTCCGGTCCCGTGTGATTGTATGGGCAACGGTAGCAGGCGAAAGGCGCGACGTGTTCAGTGCCCGACAAGAGGGGGCCCGCGATATGACTGCGGAACGTCGCCTCGCCACCGACGCTTGCGGCGCCAAAGCCCGCGCCATGGAAGGCATCCCAGAAGCTGATCGTTTTGAACCGACCGGTAGCGGCGCGCGCGATCTTGAGAGCAACCTCGTTGGCGTCAGAGCCGCCTGTGGTAAAGAGCATTTTCCCCAGATCGCCAGGTACGATATCTGCCAGTTTTTCCGCCAAGTCCACTGCCGGATCATTGGTAAAGCGGCGGGGCGCGAAAGGAAGATCGTCAAGCTGCGCCTTGATTGCGGCAACCAGACGCGGGTGCCCGTAGCCTATGTGGTGCACCGAGTTGCCATGGAAATCCATGTACCGGCGACCCTCCATATCCTCGATCCAGATCCCCTTGGCCTTTGCAATGGTGCTGACGCAGGGTGATGACAGAGATTGATGCAGGAATACATCCGCATCGCGTTTGAGCAGAGGTGTCGACTTTGGTCCCATGGACTTTCTCAACCACGCCTTGCGCGCCTCGGATGTGTTTGATTCCCCTTCCGTGTGGACAATCTGTGGCATGTCCGCTCCTCGTTTTTGTCATCAAAAGATGCGGGCCCCTAAAGGCCCGGCAGTATCAGGGAGGATATGAGGCGCCCTTCCCGTCTGTGGGGAAAGGACGCAAGGTTTAGTTGGGCCAGGGCAGCGAATAGGTTTTGACGTTGGTGAAAAACTTCATCGCCTCAATAACACCCTCCTTCACGCCGTTTCCGCTGTCCTTGATGCCGCCAAAGGGTGACATTTCAATGCGGTAACCCGGTTGTTCCCAGATGTTGCAGGTGCCGACATTCAATCCGTTGATAAAGGCGATGGCCCTGTTCAGGTCATTAGTGCAGACCCCAGAAGACAGGCCGAACTCGGTCGAATTTGAGATCGCCATCACCTCTTCGTCGTTGTCTGGCACGCGCACGATCGGCACGATAGGACCGAAAGTTTCTTCCATCACCAGCTCGCTGTCATGGGGAACCTTGTCGACGACAATAGGCGGCAGCAATGCGCCCTGACGACCCGGGTGATACAGGATTTCTGCACCCTCTTTTTCAGCCTGAAGAACGCGGTTTTCGAATATCTCCGCTGCTTTGTCGTGGATCACGCAACCCAGCTCGGTTTCGGGGTCTTGCGGATCGCCAAATTTGATCTTCTTGGCCTTTTCCAGAACCAGCGGCACAAACTTGTCGGCCACACTTTCCTGCACGAGGATGCGCTTGACCGCCGTACACCGCTGACCGGAGTTTCCGGTCGCACCCGCCACTGCGATTGTTGCGGCCTTGTCCAAATCCGCATCGCTGAGGTCATTTAGAACGATCAGAGGATCATTGCCCCCAAGTTCCAGCGCCTGCCGCTTGTAGACGCCTTTTTCAGCGATCAACTTGCCCACCGGCACACCCCCGGTGAAGGTGATGATGTCGATATGTTCATTGGTGATCATCTCATCGCCAATGTCAGCCGGCCAGCCGGTCACCACCTGGAACATCTCGTGCGGCAGGCCTGCCTCGTAAAGTATGTCGGCCAATGTCAGCGCGGTCAGCGGCGTCAGTTCCGTGGGTTTACAAACCATACAATTGTTGGTTGCAATAGATGGCGCGATTTTGTGGCTTACCATATTCAAAGGGTGATTGAACGGGGTAATCGCACTGATTGCTTTCACCGGCTCTCGGGTGGTGAAAATCTTGCGGGCTTTGCCATTGTGGGTCAGATCGCAGGAAAATATCTCGCCATCGTCTTTTAAAGCCTCAGCCGCCGCAAACTGATAAACATCCTGTGCGCGTTTGGTTTCGTAGATCGCATGTTGGTGGCAGATGCCCAGCTCTAACGTCAGCCATTTCGCAAGATAATCACGTTTTTCACCGATCAGCTCGCCTGCGCGCTGCAAAATCTGGCTGCGCTCGTACCGGGTCAGTTTTGGTTTGTAATTCGCCGCAATTTCGAAAGCCCTGCGTGCGTGTTCTGCGGTGCCAGCGGGAACATGACCCACGACCTCGTTGGTGTACGGGTAGAGGACGGGAATGGTTTCATCGGTAAAGACGATTTCGCCACCGATCCGCATTCCTTCGTTACGAACTTCGATTTTCGACATGGTCTGGTCTTTCATGGCTTACTGTGCCGCCGCTGTAGTTGCGTAGAAAAAGGCATCAAAGTTGCGCAGCACGGGTTGGTTTGGCAGGTCGATGACACGATTCACGATGAAGGGAACTTCTTGTTCCGTCAAACCACCATGGCTGCGAAGGGGCTCTTTGAGCGCTGCCAGATCATGGCGATGCTCGGACGTTCCGATGCAAATGTTTTCGCCAGAAACCATTACAATGTCGCCAATCCGGTCACCGGGCAATTCGAACCGTTCAATGGCCTGAGCCTTGGTCAGCACATGGGTGATCCCATCGGTCGCCTTGAGTTTGGCAATGATGTCGCTCTGATCCGCGCCATCCGGCAGATATGCGGTCGCGAACGAACCCAGTGCACCATGATGCACGACATACGGGTCAGTGATCGGAAGGATGACCCGGGCCGCATCCTTGCCGAGCCATTCGTCCATCAGGTCCTGCACATAGACGACCGAAGGGGATCCATCGGCCAAGTGTTTTGGCTTCATGCCATGATCAGCCGTCACCACGATGGCGGCCCCCAATGCGTCCAATTCGCCCAGATAGCGGTCGAACATGGCGTAGAAATCCAGTGCGCCCTTTTGATCGGGTGCAAACTTGTGCTGGATATAGTCGGTGGTCGACAAATACATGACGTCGGGCTTGAACTCTTTCAGCAGCTTGACGCCAGCAGCAAAAACGAACTCGGACAGTTCGGCCGAGTAAACCTCGGGCACGTCCATGCCCAACCACTTGCTGGCATTGTCGATGCCGTGTTCCTCAAGCGTCGTTTCGCCCGAACGCTCAGAAGAGAATGCAACCGCCCTGCCCTCGTCAAACTTCAGCCCGGCACCAAGCAGCGCGCGAAGCTTGTCCTTGGCGGTTACCATCGCCACGCGGAAACCTGCATCATAGAACTGCGAAAAGATGGTCGGCGCGCGTAAGAAGCGGACATCGTTCATCATCACCTCTTCACCAGTATCGGGATCGATAAGGTAGTTGCCGCAGATTCCATGCACGATCGGCGGGCGCCCGGTGGCAATCGAAAGATTGTTGGGGTTGGTGAACGACGGGATAACAGAATGCGCCAGACGGTCCGTACCTTCCTCCCGCATCCGTTTGAGGTTGGGCATCAGCCCTTTGGCAATCGCCACGTCGAGGTATTCTGGTTCACATCCATCAAGGCAGATGGCAATTGCGGGCACTTTGGGCGTCGGGTAGACGCGCTCATTTGCTTCGACAGGGGTTTGAATGGTCATCTGTTTTTCCTTGATTTTTATGCGGCCAACTTGGCGCGTTCTTCCAGTGCCCGGAGAGGAGGCGCAGCGCTTGTCACGCCCATTTCTTCCAGAGATTCTTTTGCAGCGATCACAACTTTACGCATGACATCTTCGTCCATCTGACCGATGCAACCGACGCGGAAACTGTCGACGACAGTAAGTTTGCCCGGATAGATAATGAACCCTTTTTCCTTCATCCGGTTATAGAACTGATCGAAGACGAATTTCTCATCAGCCGGGCAGAAGAAGGTAACGATGATGGGGCTCAGCCAACGATTATCCAGCAGTGTTTCGAAACCCAGTTCACGCATGCCCGCGACCATGACGTCCCGGTTGCGGGTATAGCGGGCACCGCGACCTGCAACACCTCCTTCGGCGGTGTGCGCCCGAAGCGCCTCGATGAAGGCAGCGACCACATGCGTCGGTGGGGTAAACCGCCACTGGCCCGTTTTATTCATATGCGACCACTGCGCATACACATCCAGAGACAGCGAATGACTGTTGCCTTTTGCGGCTTCAAGCTCGGTCTTGCGGGCCACAATGAACCCAAAACCCGGAACGCCCTCGATGCATTTGTTCGCCGAAGACACCATGGCCTCGTATCGGATTTCAGTGGGTTTGAGCTCAATCGCCCCAAATGCCGACATCGAGTCGATCAAAAGCTTGCGCCCGGCGGCATATGTGACTTCCGATATCTCTTCGACCGGGTTCAGGATACCCGAGCTGGTTTCGCAGTGAATGGCCACGACATGCGTGATGTCCGGGTCATCCGCAAGAATGCGCGCCACTTCGTCACCCCTCGGCGGCAGGTAATCGCCCTTGTCCAACTCGACATGATCACGACCCAGGTACTGCAACGTCTGGGCCGAACGCTGCCCATAAGCACCATTTGCTAATACCAGCGCTTTTCCGTCCCGCGGAATAAAGGATGCCAGCATCGCTTCGACAGAAAACGATCCGCTGCCTTGCATCGGTACGCAATCAAACTCGTCGGCACCCTCGCCAAGCAGGTTCAGCAGGCTTGACCGCACCTCTCGCGTCATGGCGCGGAAATCATCGTCCCAGCTTCCCCAATCGCGCAGCATGGCCTCTTTGACCGCATAGGAGGTTGTCAAAGGACCGGGGGTCAAAAGGTAGGGTTCGCCGAGGCGCGGTTGCTCTAATTTTGGTTTGGATGGCGTCATTACCAGGCTCCAGAACAGCGTTTTCAGGAACACAATTGCAGCAACGCTTGCTATATGTGAAATTGCAATTATCAATCTAATCATAGGCGCAGCCTATGCATTCATCTTCAGGGAACTGTAATGCGACACAGCCAGTTGAAAGCCTTTCATTACGTGGCCAAACATGGGGGATTTTCCCGTGCGGCAGAGGCTTTGTATCTGACCCAGCCAGCGATTTCAGAGCAGGTCCGAAAACTGGAACAGGATCACGACCTGTTGTTGTTCCAGCGTGAACGAAAACGCGTGAACCTAACGCCCGAAGGCGAACAGCTTTACCGATTCACCAAACAGTATTTCGAGATCGAAGATCAGATTGAGGATTACCTCTCTGAAACCAAAGCCGCGATCGATGGAGAATTAAGGATCATTGCCGATTCAGCGCATCACATGACATCTTTTCTGGCGCCGTTCCAAAAGAAATACCCTAAAATCACGATCACTGTGCGATCCGGCAACACCGAAGAAATCCTGGAAGAGCTTCGGTCTTACAATGCAGAGATCGGTGTTGTTGGCAGCCTGTCTCCTGGCAAGGACATGGACGTATTGAATTTGGGGTCCACTGAAATCGTGGCCTTTGCTGGCCAGGGCGTGCTTTTGGCATCAAAACCCACCCTGACCCTGAAGGAGCTGGCCGAGTTGCCCCTGATTTTCAGAGAGCACGGGTCAAAAACACGCGAGAAACTGGAAGAAGCAGCCGAGAAACAAGGTATCAGGTTAAACCCGGCGATTGTAGCTGAAGGCCGAGAAGCCGTTCGCGAACTTGTTGCCTCGGGTGCAGGTATCGGTTTTGTATCTCAGGCGGAATATGGGCACGATGATCGACTGCGGCAAATCAAATTGAAGGGTGTGAATTTGCAAATGGGTGAAAGCATGATCTCACTTTCCCAGCGTCGCGATGTCAAGATCATACGGGCGTTTATGGACTTTGCGGAGCGGGTTCTTGGGGAGAAGGAAACCGCCGGAGATATGTGACCGGCGGGTTCTTGAG
>NZ_JBQFXM010000043.1:0-11328 GCF_056540845.1 Ruegeria sp. AL2 | reverse complement strand
AACGAGCAAAGCCTGACAAGAAAGGCACTCGCGCTCAGTTCGGTACGCCTCTCTCTGCGCCAGCAACACGTTGTTTTTCAACAATATCGGCGGTTTCCGGACTTTCACCGCATGCGCGAAACGATTAAGCTGAGAAGTTGAGAGCCGACATCCACATTCGCTTGAAGCCGATCTGTTTTCTGCATTGCCGCATAACGGCTTTGAGCGCATTTCAGCGGCTTGGCGAACGTAAAGACTGGACGCAAAACGTGTGGTACCGACATTGCAAGCATTGCGCTCTGCCAAAAGTCACACCTTTACGAATACAACATAGGTCCACCAAGTATTCGTTTGCGCCAAAATGAGTGGCTCTTCTGATCGCCGAATCTGTGTTGTTTCATTATTGAGATCGACACTGCACAACCTTGCGCCATTGTTCCGCATAGCTTTGCAAAGAAACAGCTCTTCTTGCGGGGATAGTGATAGGGGTATCTTGGATCAGTTTGGCTGGTTTCACTCCGGGTACGAGCAAGGCCGCTCCGGAACTGGTCCCCGTGGTTCCAGAAGCGCGATACACATCAGATGCCGCGGCTATGCTCAACATCTCGAGATAGAGGCGATTGCTCGCAAATGGACCTTCGACAATGGTTTTTCCATCGTGGCCGATGTTCGACAGGCATTCAGCGGTTACCAATGCAAGATAAAGGGCAACCGCAGCACCGCGGGCACCGGTGCCTGCTTCAGGCTCAAGACCAGACCAACCGGACCGCTGCCTTTTGAAGGGCCCTGTTTCAGCGGAGACGGCAGGCAAAAGCATGACGTTGTGCGATAGTATGTAGTCCAAGTCTTGCTGCGTCGGGGTGGGATATGTGTCCCCGGTTGTCAGATCGTGTTCCCTGCCTCCCATGAACCGGGCTGAAGGTGCGGGATCGCCCAAAGCTGTCACGTTGATCAGGGTATCAAGATCAGGATCAAGCGACACGGTTTTGCCGCCGACTGACATTGCAATCACCCATGTTCCCGTGGAAATGACGCTGAATGGGGGCTGTTCCGTAAGGACATAGGGCAGCAGAGAGGCGTTTGAATCGTGAATGCCACAGAGAACCGGGGTATCGGGCGACAGACCCGTTAGACTGGCGATCTGCGGTAGGATCGGTCCCAGTAGGTCGGTTGGTCTGCGGACCGGGGCGAGTTTGTCTTCGATGCCCAGGGAGGCGACCAGAGAAGAAACCATGCCCTCGCGCGGATTCCAGAGATCGGTATGGCACCCAAGCGACGTGACGTCTGTTGCTTTCACACCGGTCAACTTCGCGCCCCAATATTGCGGATAGGTAACGATCCTGTGCGTCCTTCCTTTCAACTCGGGATCTGACTGGAACTGCCAGAAGAACTGAGCACCGATATTCAGCCCGCCTGCCAATTGCGGCGAGCCGGTTTCTGAGAATGGTGGCCTGATTGCGTTGTAACGGTCGGCCATTTCATCCGGACCGGCAAACTCATAATCGAGGATCGGTGCGGCAAGCTCTCCATCACTATCGAGGAGTGCAGCACAGGCACCGTGGGTCGTGATTGAGATGGCATCGATGCCATTGGTTGCATGAAATTCGCGCAGCCCTTCCATCAGGAATTCCCAGTGACCTTCCACGTCGAAATGCGGCCAGGGTGGACCCGGTAGGACCCTGTTCGGGCGCGTGATCACCGCGATTTCGGTAAGGCTATTCCGATCGACCAACGCGAGTTTTGCGTTGGTCTTTCCGATGTCAATGACGGCGACATGATGTGTCATGACATGTGAAAGACGGTTTCCAGGGGCGTGGCCACCGGAGCGTTGTCGGAGTGCGTCTGCATGATGTCAGCCATATACGCCCACCATTTTTGCATGACCGGATGGTTCGGCAGGTTGTCCATGGAATGGCTGTCCTTGCGCCACAATACACCGAACAAGATGTTCGTCTCCGCATCCAGATGGATGGAATAATCGGAAATGCCGACTTCTTTCAGAAGTGTGACAAGCTCTGGCCAAATCTCCTCATGGCGTTTGACGTACTCCGCGCGGCAGCCAGGGTTCAGAAACATTTTGAAGGCATATTTCTCCATTATCGAGCCCGCCACATGGACCACAGGCGCGGCAGTGCGATGACGCCGATCAGAAGCGCGCCGATCACGATGGACATCACGATGCCTGGGACGTTCAACAGGCCCAGCCCAAAGGTCACCAGTCCCATGACGAACGCGGCTATCACGACTCCGACAATCGTGCCTGATCCACCCAGGATGCTGACCCCGCCAAGCACCACCATGGTAACAACCTCAAGCTCCCATCCCGTCGCGATGGACGGCCGAGTGGAGCCGAGCCGAGCGGTCAGACAGATCGCCGCGACACCGGACATCAGGCCCGTCAGCAGGAACAGAATGAACTTTACCCGCTGCACCCGGATGCCGGAAAACATAGCGCCGGTTGCATTATTGCCGATTGCGTATACGGCGCGGCCAAAATTGGTCTTGTGCAAAAGGACCGCGTAGATCAGCGCGATGATCGCAAAGAGAACGAATTCAAACGAAATAACCCACCAGACATAGCCCTGCCCAAACCACGAAAAGCTCGACGGATAGCCGCGGAATGCCTGATCGCCCAGCACGATGAAGCTAATACCCCGGAACAGGCTCATCGTGCCGATGGTCACAACGATGGAGGGCAACCCCATTCGTGTGACGAGAAGCCCGTTAAAGGCGCCGCATACAAGACCAACCAAAAGGCCGATCATCACGAGCCCGGGTGTCCCGACGCCGACCTGCACAGCAAAACCCATTGCAGTGGATGCCAGCGCAATAATCGAGGCGACAGACAAATCAATCTCCCCCGAAATAATGAGCAGCGCCATCGCGAATGCAATCATCGCCTTTTCGGTGAAATTGAACGTAGCGTCGCTCAGGTTCCAGGCATTCAGGAAATAGGGCGAGGCCAAGCTGTTGGCGACGAAAATGCCGATAGCGACCAGAAGCAGCAGGGTTTCCCAGCTTTTCAACCTCTGTTCCAGCGGGGACTGGAGACGGTCCGGGATGTGACGGTCAATGGTGCTCATGTTGCATGCTCCGCGCGTTTCAGGATGATGCGGCCCTTTTCGCGGTTGGCCTGTGCGTTCAAGGCGACCGCGATGATGATCGCACTGCCAGAGATGGCCAGTTGCCAGAAGGGAGAGATGTCGACGACCGGCAAAGCATTTTTGATGATGCCGAGGAACAGGGCTCCGAGCAGCGCGCCGGCAACTGTGCCGATCCCGCCCATGATCGACACGCCACCGATCACGCAGGCCGCAACCACATCCAGCTCAAACCCGCCTGCGATGTCGACATATGACACCGCAAAGCGCGATACCCAGAGGTAGCCGGTAAGACCGGCCAACGCGCCAGAAATCGTGAAAGCCCAGAACTGGGTCTTGCCTACATTGATACCAGCGTAAGTCGCCGCATGTGGATTGCCACCGGCAGCGTAGAACGCCCGCCCCAGCGTTGTCCGGGTCATGACTACCGTAAAGCCGATGACGGCGATGACCGCGATCCATCCCAGAACAGGCAGCCCAAGAATTTGCGTCCGAGGGAAGGCTTTGAAAGCAGCGCTCATCTCGTGGCTGTTTACCCATTTGCCGTCGGAAATCACGAAGATGATGCCGCGGAAAATGGTCATTGTCCCAAGCGTCACCACGATTGGCGGAATCGCGAGCTTCCATACGAGGAGGCCGTTAAACATGCCAAGCAGGGTGCCAAGACCCACGGCGATGACAAGGATCGCGGTAATCGGCAAGCCGGGTGCCGCGACGTTGAGCATTGAGACAACCATGCCTGTCAGCGCCAGGTTGGCCGCGACGCTGAGGTCGATGCATTTGGTCAGGATGACGATCATCTGGCCAATCGCCAACAGGATCAATGGCGAGGTATCGTTGAACACATTTATGAGGTTGGCGGGCGCGATGAAGCCCGGAAACCGTGAAGAGATCAGGCCAAGCAACAGGATGATCGCCCCGGTCAAAAGTGCCTCGCGTGAAGTCATGAACCGTTTGAGCATGGCGTGTTCCTTCAGATGCCTGCGGCGTGGCGGACAAGTGTTTCCGGTTGCAGATCATCGCCTGCCAGTTCAGCGACCATCCGGCCTTCACGCATCACGATTACGCGTTCGGACATACCCAAGACCTCGGGGATTTCCGAGCTGACCATGATAACGGCAAGGCCCTGCGCGGCGAGTTCCGCCATGAATTCGTGCACAGCGGCCTTGGACCCGATGTCGACTCCCTTGGTCGGTTCATCAAGGATGATGACCTTGGGCTGCGTTGCGAGCCATTTTGCGATCACAACCTTCTGCTGATTGCCGCCCGACAAGTTGCCGACATGGGTATCAAGCGATGCGGCCCTCAGATCGAGCCGTTCGGTGTATTCGCGCGCCAGCTTGAATTCCTCGGCCAGTTTGAGAAACCCGTTGCCAGAAATACGCCCGAGGGAAGGCAATGTTACATTCTGGAAAATCGGCAGATCCAGGATCGCGCCCTGTCTGCCTCGGTCTTCAGGCACATAGACAATCCCGTTGTCGACAGCATCCGCGGGAGAGTTGATCTGCACTGCTGTGCCTTCGATCTCTACCCTTCCGGCGGAAGGGCGCGTGATACCGAATAGGGCTTGCATGAACTCAGAGCGACCTGCGCCGACCAACCCATAGAACCCAAGGATTTCACCCTTGCGCAGGGTGAAGTTTATGTCCTCGAATTCCGTTGGGTGGGCATAATTCTCCACCTTCAACACTGTCTCACCCGGTGTGGGCGTACGTGCTGGGAAGATCTGGCTGACATCGCGACCCACCATCATTTTCACGAGATCCGCCTCTGTAACATCGGCAATCGCGCCATCGCCGATCAACTGGCCATCGCGAAAGACGGTGTAATTGTCCGCTATCCGGAATATCTCGTCGAACTTGTGGCTGATGAACAAGATCGCCTTGCCTTGAGCCTTCAGGCTTTCGACTAGTTCGTAGAGCTCTTCGATTTCCTTGTGAGACAGCGCTGCGGTCGGCTCGTCCATGATAACCACGCGTGCGTTGATGGACAGCGCCCGAGCAATGGCCACAAGGTGTTTGTTCGCAATGCCGAGATCCTTGAGCTTATGTTCAGGATCAATATTCGCGCCGATGCTTTCAAGGACATCGCGCGATTTGTTGACCATGGTTTTGAGATCGATCAGACCGAGTTTGCTGCGCGGTGCATGGCCGAGAAAGATGTTTTCGGCGACCGAAAGCTCGTCGAACAAAACAGTTTCCTGGTGAATGGCCGTCACGCCGTTGTCGGCTGCGGCTTGTGGAATCCGAAAGGCGGTTGGCTGTCCGTCGACCAGAATACTACCACCGTTGGGCTGGTAGATTCCGGTCAGAATCTTGACGACCGTCGATTTGCCCGCGCCGTTTTCTCCGATCAGTGCGGTGACGCGCCCCGGAAACAGCCGCAAGGAGACCTCCGACAGGGCTTTGACACCCGGGAATGTCTTCGTAATCCCGTCGAGCGCCAAAACCGCTTTTTCATCTGTCACGCCTGTTGTCGGCAGGATCATGTCCGATTGGTTGAGCATCGAAAGTCTCGGCTTTCTGAGTTTAGGGGCGTCCGGGGCGCAGCAGTTCCACGCACCGGATTCTCGGTTTGAGCGCTTAGAAGATCGACTTGAACTGGTCGATATTGGACGCGTCGTAGACGAAGGGATCAGCCATTGCGGCCGAATTGGTCTCGTCCAATGTGATTGTGCCCACGCGGCCAATGGAAATTTCCGCACCCGGTTCCGCCGTTGCGTTGCCAGAAGCCAGAGCGTGAGCGATGTAGGTTGCCGAATATCCCAGATCGATCGGGTTCCAAATCGCAAAGGACTTGGATGCGCCGCTTTCGATCGCACCGGCCATTTCCGACGGCAGGCCAAGGCCCGTCACGTTGACTTCGCCGATCTTGCCCGCATCCGCGACCGCCTGTGCTGCGGCCACAATACCCACAGACGTCGGAGCAATGATTGCATCGAGGTCGGGATAGGATTGCATCAGACCAGTGGCTTCACGGTAGGATTTGTCGGCCAGGTCATCACCATACACCGTGGCCACGACGTTGACGCCAGGATAGTTGCCCATGACCTTGTTCATTTCCTCGATCCAGATGTTCTGGTTCGTGGAGGTGGTGGTTGCCGACAGGACGGCGACATCACCGCCATCGGGCAAGTGATCGGCCGCCAGCTTGATGATCATGTTGCCAATCAGCGGATTGGATGACGGATTCAGGTGAATCTGGCGGCCCTCTTCAGCCACACCGGAGTCCCAGGAGATAACGGTGATACCACGATTCATTGCCTTTTGGAGCGTCGGCACAAGCGCGTCGGTGTCGTTGGCAGAAACCGCAATCGCATCAACGCCCTGCGCGATCAGCGAGTTGATAACCTCGATCTGGCCTTCTGCCGTCGTGTCGGTAGGGCCGGTATAGATGACCTCGACGCCACCGAGTTCAGCAGCTGCTTCCTTTGCGCCTTCGGCGGCGGCCTCAAAGAAGCCAATCCCAAGTGCTTTGACGACCAGTGCGATGCGCAGATCGTCCTGCGCTATGGCAGATGTGCCCATGAGGCTGGCGGCGAGGCTCAGGCCTGCAGTGAGTTTGGTAAAAGTGCGACGTTTCATTGGTTTCCTCCCTATTATACGTTCGCTTTTGCACCCTCTTATGAGGCTACGTTCTTTTGAGAGCCCCCTGATTGGGTGACGATGAGTTTGACTTCGGCAGCCTCGAGCATGGCTGCCGCCTTGTCGGAGATTTGGTCATCGGTGATGACTGTCGTGATCCGGTTCAGCGGGCAAAGAACAAGACTGGAGCGCTGTTGGAATTTCGAGCTATCGACCAGGACGACCAGTTCGTCGGCCTGCCCGATCAGCTTCTGCTCCGCCTGGATCAACAACGGATCCGCTTCCATAAGTCCCAGCGCGCCAAGACCCTGGGCCCCCATGAACATGCGGTGGGCGCAGAAATTGCGTGTCACATCATTGTCGAAAGGGGAAAGGATGATGTTCTGTTCGCGGTAGATCGTACCACCTGACAACATAACTGTGTTCTTGGAATGCTTGAGCAGATGTTCGGCGATCGGGAAAGAATTGGTGAACACCTGCATCCGGCGGCTTGCCAGAGGGTGGACCATCTGAAAAGTCGTCGTGCCGCCATTGATAATGATGGCATCCCCGTCTTCGCAAAGATCTACGGCCGCTGCGGCAATCGCCTGCTTCTCGGCAATTCGCATCGTTTCATTTACAGAGAACGGGCGACCGGCCAGACCGACGAACTGCGGCGGGCTTAGCGCCTCTGCGCCGCCCCGCACCCGGCGAAGCTGCTTTTCCTGATCAAGCGTCGCGATATCACGCCGGATCGTCGCCTCCGATGCGCCAGTCAGATTGCACAGCTCGACCACTGTAACAACAGGCCGCTCCTCGACCGCTGACAGAATGATCGTATGGCGTTCTTTCTCGTGCATTTGCCGTCCTCCCTGATAACGCAAACTGTAGGGATTCGACACATATGTCAATCAAAAACAATCATTAACAATCATGACAAGCGATATAGTGATTGTTTTTGCTCATTTATGATTGACAAATTGCCACGCGGACGCCAGCATTTGAGCGAACGCATTGAGGGGCGCGCGGCGTCCGCCGGGAGGAAACATGTTGAAATCACTGGAAACTCAGCTTCTTGATAGCCGTTGGGACGACGAAACGGCAGAGGGGATGAGCGAATCGGAGCTGTTGTTATATCGCTCGAACATCCTGGGCTGGGACAAGCGTGTGACCAATTATGGCGGAGGCAACACTTCGGCCAAAGTAATGGAGACCGACCCATTAACCGGTGAAGACGTCGAGGTGCTATGGGTCAAGGGCTCGGGTGGCGACATCGGCTCGATCAAGATGGACGGTTTCGCCACGCTCTACATGGACAAGTTGCAAGCGTTGAAGTCACTATATCGCGGCGTCGAGTTCGAGGATGAAATGGTCGGCTACCTGCCGCACTGTACATTCAAACTGAACCCAAGAGCGGCTTCCATTGATACGCCGCTGCACGCCTATGTCCCGCGCAAACATGTGGACCACGTCCACGCAGATGCGATCATTGCGATTGCTGCGTCGAAGAACTCCAAAGAACTCACGAAAGAGATTTACGGCGACCGGATCGGCTGGCTGCCGTGGAAGAAGCCGGGTTACGAATTGGGTCTCTGGCTGGAAAAGTTCTGCTTTGAGAACCCTGAAGCCGACGGGGTCGTTCTGGAAAGTCACGGGCTCTTCACATGGGGGGACACGGCAAAAGAATGCTACAACCAGACCATCGACGTGATCAATGTCGCGACGAAATGGCTGGCCGAACGCAGCGAAGATGTCGCGCCCTTTGGCGGATCGATCCACAAGAGCCTTCCCGCTGCCGATCGCCGCGCCATCGCCGCCCAACTCATGCCTTCCATCCGCGGATTCGTGTCCGGCAACCAGCACATGGTCGGCCATTTCAACGACAGCGAAACTGTCCTTGAATTTGTCAATGCCAAGGACATGAAGCCGCTGGCCGCACTGGGCACCTCTTGCCCCGACCATTTCCTGCGCACGAAAATTCGCCCCCTGGTGGTGCCATTCGATCCGGCGAAAAGCAACATCGAAGACGTTCTGGAAGGCTTGCCCAATCAGATCGAAGCTTACCGCAAGGACTATGCCGCCTACTACGACCGCTGCAAACACGACGACAGCCCGCCGCTGCGCGACCCGAATGCCGTGGTCTACCTTGTGCCCGGGGTCGGCATGATCACCTTTGCCAAAGACAAGGCGACGGCCCGCGTTTCCGGTGAATTCTATGTAAACGCAATCAATGTGATGCGCGGCGCCTCGGCCGTCAGTGAATACCAGGGGCTGCCGGAACAGGAAGCCTTCGACATCGAATACTGGCTACTCGAAGAGGCAAAGCTCCAGCGTATGCCGAAACCCAAGTCGCTTGCAGGTCGTGTGGCGCTTGTTACAGGTGGTGCGGGCGGTATCGGAGCCGCAACCGCCGAGCGCTACTTGCGCGAAGGGGCCTGCGTGGTGCTGGCCGACATCAACGAAGACGCGCTTGCATCAACTCAGGAAAACCTGGCTGCCTGCTACGGCAAAGATGCGGTTCGCAGTGTAGTCATGAATGTCACAAGTGAGGAGGCTGTTGCGGCAGCATTCTTAGATGCATCTGTCGAATTTGGCGGGGTCGACATCCTCGTTTCCAACGCTGGAATCGCATCCTCTGCACCGGTGGAAGAAACTTCACTGGCTTTGTGGAACAAGAATATGGACATCCTGTCCACGGGCTATTTCCTGGTCAGTCGTGAAGCGTTCAAGATGATGAGGGTCCAGAACATGGGCGGGGCAGTAGTCTTTGTTGCCTCCAAAAATGGGCTTGCCGCCTCTCCGAATGCTGCGGCTTATTGCACCGCCAAAGCCTCGGAAATTCATCTGGCACGCTGTCTTGCGCTTGAAGGTGCCGAGGCAGGTATCCGGGTCAATGTCGTCAATCCGGATGCCGTACTGCGCGGATCCAAGATCTGGGAAGGCGACTGGCTCGAGCAACGCGCAGACACCTACGGCACCGACAAGGACGGACTGGAGGAGATGTATCGGCAGCGGTCCATGCTAAAACGCTCTGTTTTGCCAGAGGATATTGCCGAGGCCTGCTACTTCTTTGCCGCCGAAACTTCGGCCAAGTCCACCGGCAATATCATCAATGTGGATGCCGGTAACGTCCAAGCATTTACGCGATAGGACATGACCATGAGCTATGAATCAGCAAAGGCGGCCTTCGCTGACTGGGGCGTGGATGCCGAAGAAGCTTTGATGCGTTTGAAGTCTATCCCGATCTCGATGCATTGCTGGCAAGGCGATGACGTCGTGGGTTTCGAGAAAAAGACCGGCACCTCAGGAGGCGGGATACAAGCGACAGGCAATCATCCTGGCCGCGCGCGCACACCGGATGAATTACGCGCCGACTTGGAGTTCGCCTATTCGATGATTCCCGGCAAACACCGGCTGAACCTGCACGCGATGTACCTGGACACTGACACCAACCCTGATCGTGACGAGATCGAGTTCCAACACTTTGTCCCATGGGTCGATTGGGCCAGGGAACAGGGCATTGGGCTGGATTTCAACCCGACCTTCTTTGCCCATGCCAAGGCGGATGACAACCTGACGCTTAGCCATTCGGACAAGGGCATACGGGACTTTTGGATTGAGCACGGCAAACGTTGCCGGGATATTGCCGCACAGATGGGTGCTGCCCTGGGCACGGCATGCGTGAACAATATATGGGTACCTGACGGCTACAAGGACACACCCGTCGATCGCATGTCCGCACGGGCGCGTCTGGAGGAATCCCTCGATGCGATGTTGGCCCCGGGTCAGGACAAGTCGCAGATGCTCGACGCGGTCGAAAGTAAGCTCTTCGGGATCGGTGTTGAAGCCTGCACCGTGGGGAGTCACGAATTCTACATGGGTTATGCGATCCGAAATGGAACGCTTCTGTGCCTCGACATGGGTCACTTCCACCCGACGGAGAACATCGCCGACAAACTCAGCTCGGTTTCCCTGTCACTTGATGAAATCCTGCTCCATGTTTCCCGCCCGATGCGCTGGGACAGTGACCATGTGATCCTGCTTAACGATGATATTCTTCAAATGGCGCAGGAGCTTGTCAGCGCGGATCTGCTGGATCGCACCTATATCGGTCTGGATTTTTTCGACGCAACGATCAGCAGGACCGCAGCCTGGGTCATTGGCACCCGCAATATGCAAAAGGCGCTGCTTAGAGCACTGCTGATGCCGCTGGATACACTGAAATCCGCAGAAAACGCACTTGATTTTACGACGCGCATGGCGGTCACCGAAGAATTCAAAGATATGCCGTTTGGTGCAATCTGGGATGAGTTTACTGCACGTGAAAACATCCCGAATGGTCAAGCCTTGATCAAAGAGCTCGACCGCTACCAAAGCAGTGTAGCTGAGCGCAAGTGAAGCTTCGGCACCGGGAATACCGGTGCCGCATAATGCTCAGTCAGACCAACCGATTCCGAAGTTGATCTCAGGCGACATCGCAGCATGTGCAAAATCGGGCCTTGCGCGTGAGGCAACAAACGGCAGTTATGTCCGGCAGGTTGTGAGTTCGACGTTTGCCAGACTTTGGGTCTGCAGCGAAAGTCCGGTTTGATGTGATATTGTTGAAAAACAACGTGTTGCTGGCGCAGAGAGAGGCGTACCGAACTGAGCGCGAGTGCCTTTCTTGTCAGGCTTTGCTCGTTTGC
>NZ_JBQFXM010000042.1:0-11618 GCF_056540845.1 Ruegeria sp. AL2 | reverse complement strand
CGAGCAAAGCCTGACAAGAAAGGCACTCGCGCTCAGTTCGGTACGCCTCTCTCTGCGCCAGCAACACGTTGTTTTTCAACAATATCGGCTCAAACCGGTCATTCGCTGCAACTTGTTTGAACGTCTGCTTTGCGGGACTTTGCTGCCGTTAGCCTCTGGTGCACCAATGGCAGCTATCTCCGGATTGCGACTGGAGCGAAGTTCAGTAAAAGCTGGCCTCCGGGCTTTCACCGCGCGGCATCATAGTGTCCGCCGCGCAAGTTGCCGCGTGACAAGTCCGCTGTGATTTCGCGCTATTCCCAGCTGACTTAATCAGCCAATGCTGAGCTTTTTTCCAGCAACCAACCCGTAAATGTGTCGACTGCAGCTTTTCTGGATGCTCTTCGAGGGGTTGCCACTGAATACCAGACGCAACGAATTTGCCGATCGTCCAACCGGACCAGCATACCGGATTTCATTTCCTTGGCGCAAAGAATGTCATCGGCCAGTACAATGCCTTCTTCATCCACGGCAGCGTCAATGGCCAACGAAAGATCTGAATAGACTCGCCCCTGCTGCCATCGCGTTTTGCCGGGCTCGTGCTCGACAAACCAGTTGTGCCAGATCTCCCGACCATTGTCATGGATCAGAGGAGCTTCCTGCCAGTCGATTTGACCATCTTGCGAAAGCAACCTGTCACGCACCCCTGGTGCGCATGCTGGGTAGCCATCTATCGGGAACAGGCGATGGCGCTTCACACCAGTAGCCGGAAGTCGTGTTTCGAAGTGAATGATCAGGTCAGCATGGCCCTCGCCAAGCTGGGGTGGTTGCCAGGCCGGCCGCAGGTCTATGTCGATCTTTGGGAAAAGGTCGCAAAACTCGGTGATACGCTTGCGCAGCCACAAAGAGGCCAGCGCCGGTTCTGCACTGATGGTCAAAATGCTCTTTTGTGTCGCCCTGAGAAGATCGCTGCACGCGTCGCTCAGGGTCTGAATCCCACCCGAGATGCGCGGAAGCAGCGCACGCCCATCTTCACTGAGCAAAATCCGGTTGCCGGAACGGGTGAACAGTTCCGTACCGAACCACGCTTCGAGGTTTTTCACATGCTGGCTGACAACCGAATGGCTGACGTTCAGCTCATCCGCCGCCCTGGAAATACTTTGATGGCGTGCGGCGGCCTCGAAGGCGCGTAATGCGTTCAGGTGGCGGAGCGACGTTGTCATTGTCGCAGCGTAGCGAAAACAGACGCTCAGGGCCAGTTTTTCCTGTTTTTCGATCACGAATTCGCTCGTTACCGTTTGGACAGCCTTCACAACCACCAGGACAGACAGGACGCTTCATGGCCCAGCCGCAGGCAAAACCCGATGCAGATCTTTCCCTTCAGGTGCAGGACCTGCACAAATCCTACGGGAAGGTCGAGGTCCTGAAAGGGGTTTCGCTGGAAGCACGATAGGGCGACGTCATCTCCATGTTGGGGTCTTCCGGGTCTGGGAAGAGCACGTTTCTGCGCTGTCTTAACCTTCTGGAAACTCCGAACTCGGGCACCGTCACGGTGCATGGCGAAGACATCAAGATGGCGACGGATCGCCATGGGGTATTCAAGCCATCTGACGCCAAGCAGGTCGAGCGCATTCGCGCGCGTTTGGCCATGGTGTTCCAGTCCTTCAACCTTTGGTCACACATGACCGTTCTGGAAAACGTGATCGCCGGGCCAATTCACGTTCTGAAGCAACCACGTGCGGAAGCCATCGAAAAGGCGAAGGCGGTGCTTGAACGTGTCGGAATGTACGATCGGCGCGACTACTACCCATCGCACATTTCCGGTGGGCAGCAGCAACGTGCCGCCATCGCCCGGGCCCTCGCGATGGAGCCAGAGGTCATGCTGTTTGACGAGCCGACCTCGGCGCTGGATCCGGAGTTGGTGGGAGAGGTCCTAAAGGTGATCCGGTCGCTCGCCGACGAAGGGCGCACCATGATCGTCGTCACACACGAGATGGGCTTTGCCCGCGATGTATCGTCCGAGGTCATCTTCCTTCATCAGGGGCTGGTCGAGGAACACGGCGCGCCCGATCAAATGTTCACAAATCCCATCTCAGCACGTTTCAAGGAATTCCTGTCGAATACCAGGAACTAACCACGGGTCATGCCACGCGTCCAATCGGGCAGGCCCGCATCACTCAACTCAGGGAGTAGACAACATGAAACTCAAGAAGACGCTGATTGCCTCCGTTGTCAGCGCCGTGGCGCTGTTTGGCGGGCAGGCCATGGCCGACACGCTTCGCATTGGTGTGGAAGGTGCCTATGCGCCATTTTCTATGAAAGAAGCCGACGGCACGCTGTCGGGTTTTGACATCGACATCGCAAATGCTTTGTGCGCCGAGCTCAAGCGTGAATGTGAACTGGTCGAGCAGGAATGGGACGGCATGATCCCCGCCCTGATCGCCAACAAGTACGACGCCATCGTCGCGTCGATGTCCATCACCGAGGACCGCAAGAAAAAAGTCGACTTTACCGAGAAGTACTATGCCACCCCAACGCGCTTCATCGCCATGGAAGGCGCAACTTTCGAACTCACCCGTGAAGGGACCAAGGGCGTGAAGATCGGTCTTCTGCGTGGCACAACCATGCAGTGCTATGTCGAGAAACATTTCCCCGACGCCGACATCAAGCTCTACAACACCCAGGAAGATGTGTTCGCCGATCTGGTCGCCGGGCGTCTGGACATGCAGATCAACAATACGCTGCAAGCCATTGACGGTTTCCTGAACACGCCGCAAGGCAAGGGTTTCGCTTTTCTTGGCGACGACCTTGATGACGTGGGCTGTCTGGGTGAAGGCACCGGTATCGCCGTGCGCAAAGGCGATCCGCTGGCGGGCGAGTTGAGCGCCGCGATCAAGGCCATTCGTGCAAACGGAACCTACCAGGCGATCAACGACAAGTATTTCGACATCGATATCTACGGCAAATGATCCTGTAGGATCACCCGTTGCAGCAGGGGCCCGTTCCCCAGTCCCTGCTGCATTTCACTTCAAAAAACTTGAAACGGACAGAGACTCATGGGCCTGATTTTCGAATATCGGCAAATCCTGATCGAAGGGACAATTGTTACGATCTCGCTCGCTGTTCTGTCCCTGCTTCTGTCGGTGGGTTTCGGATTGTTGGGGGCTTTCGCCAAGCTTTCACCATCTCGTGGCCTGCGGCGTATCGGCAATCTTTATACTACCTTTGTCCGCAGCGTGCCCGAGCTGGTTCTGATGATGCTGATCTTTTACGGCGGCCAGGCGCTGCTCAACGATATCGGCCAGGCTACCGGCCTTTGGGGGTATGTCGACGTCAACCAGTTTATTGCCGGGGTCCTGACGCTTGGGTTCATCTTCGGTGCTTACATGGCCGAAACCTTTCGCGGCGCTATCCTGGCCATTCCGCGCGGCCAGATCGAGGCCGCCCTGTCGGTGGGCATGAGCGCGCGGCAAGTCTTCACTCTGGTCACATGGCCACAAATGGTGCGGTATGCACTGCCGAGTTTCACGAACAACTGGTTGGTGCTGGTCAAGGCGACCGCCCTTGTGTCGGTGATCGGGCTGCATGACCTCGTCTGGAATGCCTTTTCGGCAGGCCGGTCCAACCACGCGCTGTTCACCTTCATGTTCGCGGTCCTGGTCATCTACCTGATCATCACGGCTGTTTCCGACGGCGCACTTCGCTGGGTCGACCGCAAATACAGCGTCGGCGAGAGAAAGGCCTGAAGCCATGGAACCCGAACGCACTTTCCTTGAATATCTGCGCGATATTAGCGAAACCACGGCACCGCTGGACTTCATGCTGATCTTCGTCAACCTGGACAGGTTCGTCGAAGGCGCATGGGTCACACTACAGCTGACGTTCCTTGCGCTGCTGCTGGGCGGGCTGATCGCCGTTCCGCTGGCCATTGCCCGGGCTTACAAGAAACCTGTTCTGAACCCGATCATCTGGGGCTACACCTATGCGTTTCGCGGCACACCTTTGCTGGTGCAGACCTACCTGTTCTATTTCGGACTGGGCCAGTTCGAAGCGGTTCGCAACAGCTTTCTCTGGTCTCCGATCCTGAGCGATCCGTGGTGGTGCGTGCTGATCGCCTTCACGCTCAACACGGCCGCCTACACGACCGAATTCCTGCGCGGCGCCATCGAAACCACACCGCGCGGCGAGATCGAGGCGGCAAAGGCCACCGGCATGTCCCCCTGGACCCGGATGCGGCTGGTGGTGTTGCCAAGCGCCTTTCGCCGCGCCTTGCCCGCCTATTCCAACGAGGTGATCTTCACGCTGCACGGCTCTGTCATTGCCAGCACCGTGACGTTGCAAGACCTGCTTGGCGTGGGACGCTGGCTGAACGGACGCTACTACCTTGCCTACGAAGGCTTCGTAACGGCCATGCTGTTCTACATGGCCATTGTCTTCCTGATCTCGCTGGCCTTCAGATATGCCGAAAAACGCTACCTCAGGCATTTGCGCCCCCGCGAAACGGAAAAATCGCCGCGCCCCGCGCTCGCCTGAAGACGCAGCCCAACCAAACCCAAACAGCCAACAGCTCTGTCGAAAGGGATACTCATGGCCGACACCAACTCCAAGAAACGTGACTTGATCGAAGGCCGTGCCGCGCTGATTGTCATCGACATTCAGAAATCAACCTTCGCCCCGATCCCCGACGACGAGCGCTCGATCGCGCACATGCCCGAATATGCAGATCGCATGGCGCGTTCGAAGGTCGCCATCGACAAGGCCCGTGAAGTGGGTATCCCGGTGATCTTCATCCAGGAAATACACCGTGCGGATCTGGTGGATTTTGGGCGAGAGCTGGACGGAGACGAGTCAATTCATTGCCTCGATAGCAACCCGCTCACTGCTTTCGCTGAAGAAGAGCTTGGCATGCGCCCCGATGACTATCGGATTTCCAAGCGCCGTTATTCCGCTTTCTATGGCACCGATCTGGAAATCCTCTTGCGCGGCCTCAAAGCTGAGACATTGATCCTTGTCGGTGGCCTGACAGATGTTTGTGTGCACTACACCTTTGTCGATGCGCATCAGGGCGACTATTTCTGCCGGGTGATCGAGGATTGCGTGGCAGGCTCCAGTCTTGCAGCGCATCAGGCGTCGCTCAATGCGATGGAGTACCTGCAACATGGCGCGATCCGCTCTATTGACGAGGTTCTGGCCGCCATGACTGCACAAGCCTGATCCCCCCATGCACAGCACACAGAACATCGCCGCGGCGGGTCTGGCGCTCGCCGCGTCGGCGATCCTCAGCTTCATCGACAATTTCGTGGCTTCCGTCGCAGAAGAAGCCGGACTGTGGCAGTTTCAGCTGTTCCGCACCCTGTTCGCACTTCCCTTCCTGTTAGTCGTCGGCCGGATGACTGGCCGCTCGATCCGCCCGGTGAACCTCTGGGGCCTGATCGGTCGCAGCCTGGCTGTTTCCGTCGGGCTTTTGATCTATTTCGCCTCGCTTGGTGCCTTGCCCGTTGCCCAGGCTGGCGCGGGTCTGTTCAGCGCTCCGCTTTGGGTGGCGCTGTTGACGGTCTTTCTGTTCCGCCAACCCCTCGGGGTCACTGGCGTGTTCGCTGTGGTGCTGGGTTTTGCCGGTGCGCTGATGCTGCTCCAACCCGATTTCCAGACCCTGACGGTCCTGTCGTTCATGCCGCTGGCCGCCGGTTTCTTCTACGGGCTCGGCATGATGCTGACCCGCCATTGGTGCGCCGACGAAAGCCCCGTCACTCTAGCCATCGGCATCTTCCTGACCATCGGTTTGGCCGGTTTCCTCATGTTGGGGCTTGTCACGATCTGGCCGGGAGACGCTTTCATCTCCGCCCCCTGGACCACCCCATCGGCGCGCTTCCTGTGGCTCACCCTGTTCCAGGCCGCCGGCGCCGTCATCGCCGTGGCCCTGATTGCCCAAGCCTACCGTATCGGCACCCCTGCCGTGGTGGCCGTGTTCGAATACTCCTTCCTGATTTTCGCCAGCCTCTGGGCCTTCCTGCTCTGGGGTACCGCAACCAACCTTCTCGCATGGGCCGGGATCACGGTCATCCTGATTTCAGGTCTGCTCATGGCGATGACTCAAAAGAGGGCCAAAGATGCCACTGCTGCCATCTGATCTTGCTTTTGTGCCGTTCGTTTCAGTCGAACACATGATGGGCCTCGTCCATCACCTCGGCATCGAGCGAATGCTTCGCGATCTCGCCGATGAGATTGAAGCCGATTTCAAACGCTGGGAACTGTTCGACAAAACACCCCGTGTGGCCAGCCATTCGGACGTCGGCGTGATCGAACTGATGCCGACTTCGGATGGTGAGATGTACGGGTTCAAATATGTCAACGGCCACCCCAAGAATACGAAGGACGGTTTGCAGACAGTCACCGCCTTCGGCCTTCTGGCGGATGTGGACACAGGCTATCCCAAACTTCTCTCCGAAATGACCCTGCTGACCGCCTTGCGCACCGCCGCTACTTCGGCGATGGCAGCGCGCCATCTTGCGCCGAAGGGTGCCACAACCATGGCGATGATCGGCAACGGCGCCCAATCGGAATTCCAGTGCCTCGCTTTCAAGGCGATCTGCGGTATCGACACCGTGCGCCTGTATGACATCGACGCGGCGGCGACGGAAAAGGCCGCGCGCAACCTGGCGGCCAGCGGTCTGAAAGTCGTGACGTGCAAATCGGGTGAAGATGCCATGGAAGGTGCGCAGATCATCACCACCTGCACGGCGGACAAGCAATATGCCACAATCCTGACCGACAACATGATTGGGCCGGGCGTGCACATCAATGCCATCGGCGGTGATTGTCCGGGAAAGACCGAGCTGCACCGCGACATCCTGCTGCGCTCTGAAATCTTCGTGGAATATCCCCAGCAGACCTGGATCGAAGGCGAAATCCAGCAGTTGGAACAAGACCACCCGATCACCGAGCTTTGGCGTGTTATCACCGGCGAGGCGCAGGGCCGCCGGGATGACAAGCAGATCACACTGTTCGACAGTGTCGGCTTTGCGATCGAAGATTTTTCCGCTTTGCGCTATATCCACAAGGCGGTTCAGGGCACCGGATATTTCACAAAGCTCGACATGCTTGCCGATCCAGATGATCCACGCGATTTGTTCGGCATGCTGAACAGATCGAAAGCTTGAGGTATGGAAATGACCGCACGGCAGCTCCTGGAGCGGCTTGTCGCTTTTCCGACAGTCAGCGATCAAAGCAATCTGGAGCTTGTGAATTTTGTTGAAACCTACCTGCAAAGCCATGGGATAACCCCGACAAAAGTCATGAATCCGCAAGGAGACAAGGCCGCCCTTTACGCCAATATCGGACCTGAAACTGCTGGTGGCGTCGTTCTTTCGGGGCACACCGACGTGGTTCCGGTCAAGCGACAGGATTGGCGCAGCGACCCGTTCACATTGACCGAGCGCGATGGCCGCCTTTTTGGGCGCGGCACATGCGATATGAAAGGGTTCGACGCGCTTGCGCTGGCAGCAGTTCCGCTGGCTTTGCGTAAACCGTTGCAGCGCCCCCTTCAGATTGCCCTCAGCTATGACGAAGAAACCGGGATGACCGGTGCGCCGCCGATGATCGACCACATGCTGTCTCACGGGATGCCAAAAGCAGGCGCGGTAATCGTTGGCGAGCCGTCGATGATGAGGGTCGTGACTGGCCACAAAGGCGGGTTCGGATACCAAGTGCATGTGCGCGGACACGAGGTACATTCCTCGATGATGCATGAAGGGGTCAGCGCCGTGATGATGGCGGCAGAACTGGTGAGTTGGGCCAACAAGATGAACCACCAATGCGCGCAGATAGAGCCGAGCGCGCTTGCGGCTGATTTCGTCCCACCCTACACGACAATCCATGTCGGTACGATCTCGGGAGGGACCGCCCACAATATCACCGCCCGCGATTGCCGGTTTGAAATCGACTTTCGCGTCGTGCCGGGAGAAGACCATTCTGACTGGCAACGCCGGTTTCTCGACGCGGTTGCGGCGTTGGAACGACAGATGCAGGCCATTCATCCCGATGCCCGCATTATTGCCGAACAGGATTTCGGAGTCGCCGGTCTGGCACCTGAAACGAACGGCGATGCAGAAAAGCTGGCGCGACGTCTGACCGGGGACAATGCCACGCATGTGGTCAGCTACGCCACCGAAGGTGGCCTGTTTCAGGAACGTGGGTTATCAACGGTCATCTGCGGCCCCGGAGACATCGCCCAGGCCCATCAGCCAGATGAATTCATATCACTCGACCAATTCCGTAAGGGTGAGATCTTCATGGAACGGCTGGTCGAAACGCTGTGCGTCTGATGCCACAAGAGTAGATGCCCTGATGCCCTGGATCATATTGTTCGTTGCCGGCCTGTTCGAAACCGGGTGGGCCGTCGGGTTGAAATACACGGAAGGGTTCACCCGAGTGGGCCCAACCGTGCTGACGGTGGTGTCGATGGCCATCAGCCTGGGCCTTCTGGGCCTTGCACTGCGCAGCATCCCACTGGGCACCGGCTACGCCGTCTGGACAGGTATAGGCACAGTGGGCACGGTCTTGTTTGGCATTATCTTCTTTTCAGAACCCGCGACGCTCGCGCGTCTCGCCTGTGTCGGCCTGATCCTCGCCGGGATCGTTGGACTGAAAATCGTTGGCACTTCTTGAAAACCAAAGGAAATCCGATGCCTAAAATTAGACGCTCTCACATCGGCGATCGCATGAGCCAGATCGTGATCCATGGCAACACTATCTATTTGGCCGGGCAGGTTGGCACGGCCAATGCCAGCGTGACACGGCAGACGCAGGAATGTCTCCGAAGCATCGACACCCTGCTGGCTGAGGTCGGTTCAGACAAATCCCACATTCTCCAGACAACGATCTGGTTGGCCGACATGAAAGACTTTGGTGAAATGAACGCCGTTTGGGACGCGTGGGTTCCAAACGGCCATGCACCGGCCCGCGCCTGCGGAGAGGCCCGGTTGGCCACTGACGCTTACAAAGTAGAGATGATCGTGATCGCGGCTTTGCCGGAAACCGGAGAGGCAGGCTGATTTCTGGCATGGAAGTAGCCTTATGTGGCAGCCCAGAAGGCGGGACAGGTCCGGCTCTATGCTGGGCAATGTCAGCTAAGCGTGCTTCGCAGTAATTCGAGGCTTGCACGACATTCGGTAAAGTGGGCTCTATCCGGACCTTCCTCGCGCGATGGGCCAAGTTGCGGTGTGCGGACAAACCTGCCATCCGCTTTTTCACTACTCAGGTGAATAGGGCTCCAAAACTCCAAATGGCACAGGCGTCTCCTCTTCGAGAGTTTGCTGGAACTCCGCAATCTTGCCGAAGATCACTGGCAACACCCAAGTTGCTTCGCTCTGAATCGGATATTCCTCTTTGGGATCGGTGATGAGGTTGTGCACACGAGGCACGTTGAGCGGACGTGGCTCGCTGTTCATGTTCTCAAGTTCCACCAGATGCAGCTTCCAATTCCGCCACTTGTAACCATAGACATCATCGTTGTTGTAAATGATGAAGCCTTCGCGGTTCGAATTGTCTTGTTCACCAAGGAAGAAACCCAACTGGTCTACACCGTCAATAATACGGTCTTGGGGCAGGTCGTACCCAGCTACGCTGCCCAATGTCGGCAACATATCCACGAGGTGTACGATCTCGTTGCTTTTGATGCCTGCATCAATTTTTCCGGGCCAACGGATCAGGAAGGGAACTCTTAGAGATCCTTCCCAGGCTGTAAAATACGCACCCCTCCATGGTCCTGCGGTGCCATGCCACGGTTCGAAATACTCGGGCCCATTGTCACTCAACCAGATCACGACAGTATTGTCTTTTACCCCCAACTCACTGATTGCATCGAGGATTTGCCCTGAACGAAAGTCGATCTCCGCCAACACATCTGCGTAGTGACCATTACCTGTGAACCCGTCGAAGTCGGGATGAGGCAAGGTTGGAAGGTGCGGTTGCGTAAAGGGCACAAAGGCGAAAAACGGCGTTTCGCTCGCCACAGATCGTTGAATGAAGTCAATCGTGCGTTCTGTCAGTTCACCGTCAATCGTGCGTCGGGTTTCTACAGTGTAGGCTTTGACATCGCGGGGAGCCTCATCGCGCTTCGCTTCTTGGATCATCGGTTGACCACTGACTGATGCATCGAACTGAAACTGGGAGGAGTACTCGGACTCATCCGTCGTATTTGCCACGCCATACCACTCGTCAAATCCTTGATCCGTCGGGAAGCGTCCGGGCAAATCGCCAAGGTGCCACTTTCCGAACATTCCCGTGGCATAGCCAGCCTCTGAGAAAAGCTCAGCCATGGTCACTTCCCAGTTGACCATACCGTAGGGGACGCCCCAAACGACTTTGGTCGTTGCTGATCGGATTGGTCTGCGTCCCGTCATGAGCGCCGAGCGACTAGGGGTGCATTGAGGTTCGACATTGAAGTTCAAAAGCTGCATACCCTCCGAGGAAAATTCATCCAGCCGTGGCGTTTCGGCCCCGCGCAAGGCACCTCCGCCATAGGCTCCAAGTTCGCCCCATCCCAGATTGTCGACCATCATAATGACAACATTGGGTTTTTCGCTCTGTGCCGAGGCGAAGCCAACAAATTGCAGTGTCGTAGCTAGTAATAAGGCAACTGTGCGGATGGTTGCGATCATCTAGTAGTCCTCCGCCGTGGTACTGAGGGTCGGTGCTCTAGAGTGTTACCGGACCCAATTGCTTTTCGCTTGGTGTGATTGCCCAAGTGTAGGACAATTGTCCTAAAATATGCAATCATTGCCTTACTTATGATAATCTCGCTATCAGGTGACTATGACGACAAAGATAGAAGACTATGTTCCCGACGACGTAATTGTCATGTTGCGTGAACTTGTCGTTCAACGCCCCGTTCCTTTGTCCGCAGATGATCTGTCTGGCAGTGCAAGTACCAAAAGGCGCATTCTTGACGCCGCATTTTTGCTCTTTATTGAAGCCCGGATTGATGATTTCACGATGCGCAATCTCGCGAACCGTATCGACATGCGTGTCGGCAATCTGACGTATCACTACAAGAAGAAATCCAAACTTCTCGAGGCGCTTGCTCAGGATCGGCTGGCGACCTATGCGGAAGAAATTCTCGCCACATTGCAACTGAGCGTGCCTTCGCCACGGCGGGCACTTGATAGAATTGTCTCATTATTGGTTCAGGACTTACGACGACCTGAGATTGCTTTCTTCCCGCAACTCTGGGCACTCGCCTTGTTCGATCCTGTTGCTGAAAGATTGATGGACCAAATACACGAACTGGAGCGACGGGTCTTTGCTGGGCTCGTGAGGACGTGCAGGCCCGATTGGTCCGGCGTGCAATGCGATGCATTCTCGCTTCATATCACCGCAGCGATAGAAGGACTGACACTGTTCATCGGGCGGAACAAGAAAACCAAAGGGGTCTACGCTTCGCCGGACGAAGAAATCCATCGGGTTATGAAACACATTCTCGAGGCACAGAAATTGGGGCTTTCTTGAGCTGAAAAGGACTTCTCGAAAAGTCTGCCAATTGCACTTTGGGCTCTGAGCGGCCGCTACGGTCAATCATGAGAGACGTCCGGTATGAGATGGCGGACGACTGCGGCCGTCCGCCAAGGCCTCAGATGTCG
>NZ_JBQFXM010000041.1:0-12361 GCF_056540845.1 Ruegeria sp. AL2 | reverse complement strand
CGAGCAAAGCCTGACAAGAAAGGCACTCGCGCTCAGTTCGGTACGCCTCTCTCTGCGCCAGCAACACGTTGTTTTTCAACAATATCGGCGGAAAGCGGACTTTCGCAGCGATAGTGGCGTGGCTTGGTTCTGGCTGTCAAAGCGGACCTTCGATTTCGCATCATCTGTGGAAGCGCCTTTCGATCTAAACGATCCAGAGAGTGGCCCTGTCGAAAGCCAAAATGACGATCCAATGCGCCGTGACAGCGTTCGGTGCAGATTTCTTTGATGGCATGTCGAAAAACTGTGCAGACGTTCCGCGGCACATAAAAATAAGCTGATAAAATAGGCATGCTGGTGGCCTGGTGAGATACTTGGTGGCCTTTGAATTGCGATCGATAAAGCTTGGGCTCACTTAGGTGCCTATGAAACAACACCTCACTGTCGTTGTCGTTGAGCGGAATCAAGAACGTGCGTTTGCCATTGTGGATGCCTTAAAGGAGTCCGGAGACGTAGACGTTTTTGTGATTGGCAATGTCTCAGGGCTGGCACGTAAAATTGCAATGCATAGCCCAGACATCGTTCTAATCGACATAGACAATCCATCGCGGGATATGCTGGAGGAGTTGACAGTTGCGTCTGGCCCATTGGACCGACCAGTGGCCATGTTCGTCTCGGGCGCGGCGGGCGGTTTGGCAAAAACCGCCGTTGAGGCGGGGGTGTCGGCCTATGTGGTCGATGGTTTGCAAGCCGAGCGCATCAAACCCGTGATCGATACCGCCATCGCCCGGTTTCAGGTGCTACGTCAGATGCGAACCGAACTGGCCGAAACCCGCCGTGCTCTGGAAGAGCGCAAGCTGATTGACCGCGCCAAGGGCCTGCTGATGAAGGCCAAAGGCATTCAAGAGGACGAGGCCTACGCCTTGCTGCGTAAAACTGCGATGAACCAGAACCGGCGCGTTGCAGACGTGGCCGAGGCCTTGGTGACAGCGTCGGGGTTGCTCTCATGAGGACGGTAACGCTGCCTGTCGCTTACATGCCTTTGGTGGACGCGGCCCCGCTGATTGTCGCGCGCGAGATGGGGTTTGACCATGCAGAAGGGATCTCGCTGGACCTTCGCCCCGCACCATCGTGGTCATCGTTGCGGGATATGCTGGCCTTCGGCCATGTCGACGCAGCCCATCTGTTGTCTCCGGTGCCCGTGGCGATGGCTTTGGGTTTGGGGGGTATCGCAACACCGCTTTCCGCCGTGTCGGTCCTGTCCCTGAATGGCAATGTCATCGGTGTCGGCACCAAATTGGCCAAGCGACTGGCGGATATGGGGTATGAGTTCGATTTTTCAGACGCCCAAGCCGCCGGGGATACATTGGCGCAAGCCGCTGGTGATATTCTTGTCTTTGGCGTTCCATTTCCGTTTGCGATGCATGTTGAACTGCTGCGCTATTGGGTTGCCGGAACGGGTCTAGCTTCAAAAAAGGTCGAAATCCGTACCGTCCCGCCGCCACTGATGGCGCAAGCTCTCGCCAGCGGTGAGATTGACGCGTTCTGCGTAGGTGAGCCGTGGGGATCCTTTTCGGTAGACGATAATGTTGGTGCCTTGCTTCTGCCTGGCCGAGCGATATGGACCTGCGCACCAGAAAAGGTACTGGCCGTCAGAAACGATTGGGCGGAAACTGAACCTCATCTTTTGGGCAGCCTCATGCGGGCGGTTTGGCGGGCGGGTCGGTGGCTGTCCAACCCGGACAGCCGGACCACCGCATCAGAGATGCTATCGCGCAAAACCTACCTCAATGTCTCGCCCGAGTTGGTTGACCGTGCCCTTATGGGTGAGTTCACGATCTCTGCGCGTGGAGAGCAGCGCAAAGTGGAGGGATTTGTCGAGTTCTTTGATGGCGCAGCAACCTTCCCCTGGCGCAGTCAGGCGAAATGGGTTGCGCATCAACTCGCAAAACGAAACGGGTTGGACCCTGCGACGGCTGAACGACAGGCCGCCAAGGTCTTTCGCAGCGATCTCTATCGTCGCGAATTGCAAGGACTGGGTGTTGACACACCAGGCGCATCCGAAAAGCTGGAAGGGGCATTGACCGATTCGACGGCTGTCGCTTCGGCGACGGGCAGCCTGATTCTGCCGCAAAACATGTTTTTTGACCGACGCATTTTCGAGCCGACCGGATAAGGTTGCACAATTTTTTTGCACCGCAGCATTGAATCGCGCTGCACCGCAGAAAATTCCACGCCAAAATGGCGAATTTTGGTGACCACCCGATATGCGGCTGGCTTAATCAGTTCATCGGCAGGCAACGACGCCCACCGAAGGAATTCGCCTAGAACGCTGGGCACCTCACAAGAGCAAAGCCGCTCGACCAACCGCCATTTCCTCCCGGCGGTGTGTGTCGGCGGCTTTTTTGTTTGCCCAATCGAAATGGGCTGAAACGAAAGGGACCGAGATGAAAAAGCTACTTCTGAGCCTCGCTGCGACGACAGCGCTTGTGTCTCCGGCATTGGCCGAGCTGGAGCTTGAAAAAGATGAACTGACTTTCGGCTTTATCAAACTGACTGACATGGCACCGTTGGCGGTGGCTTATGAGAATGGGTATTTTCTGGATGAAGGTCTGTTCGTCACGCTTGAGGCACAGGCCAACTGGAAAGTGCTGCTGGATGGCGTGATCGACGGGCAATTGGACGGTGCGCATATGCTGGCCGGGCAACCTTTGGCCGCAACAATAGGTTACGGCACCGAGGCGCATATCATTACCCCTTTTTCGATGGACTTGAATGGCAACGGTATCACCGTTTCCAATGAGATTTGGGAAGAAATGAAGCCGAATATCCCCGTGATGGACGACGGCCGCCCGCAGCATCCCATCAGCGCCGAGGCATTGGCTCCGGTCGTTGAGAAATACAAATCCGAAGGCAAGCCATTCAATATGGGCATGGTCTTCCCGGTCTCGACCCACAACTACGAACTGCGCTATTGGCTGGCGGCGGGTGGGCTGCACCCGGGCTTCTACAGCCCTGAAAACGTAACCGGTCAGATCGGCGCGGACGTTTTCCTGTCGGTGACGCCTCCGCCGCAGATGCCTGCGACGTTGGAGGCTGGAACAATCTACGGCTATTGCGTCGGTGAGCCGTGGAACCAGCAGGCCGTGTTCAAAGGCATTGGCGTTCCGGTCATCACTGACTATGAGTTGTGGAAAAACAATCCTGAAAAGGTGTTCGGCATTAACGCCGAGTTTGCCGAGGAATATCCAAACACCACTCTGGCTGTGACCAAAGCGTTGATCCGCGCGGCGCAGTGGCTGGATGAGAACGACAACGCCAACCGCCCCGAGGCAGTCGAGATCCTGAGCCGTCCAGAATATGTGGGCGCGGACTATGACGTCATCGCCAACTCGATGACCGGCACATTCGAATACGAAAAAGGTGACAAGCGCGAGGTTCCCGATTTCAACGTGTTCTTCCGCTACAATGCGACCTACCCGTTCTACTCGGACGCTGTTTGGTACCTGACTCAGATGCGCCGTTGGGGTCAGATCGCCGAAGCAAAACCAGACAGCTGGTATGACGAAGTCGCAAAGTCTGTCTACAAGCCCGAAATCTATCTGGAAGCCGCACGCCTGCTTGTCGACGAAGGCCTTGCGAATGAGGCCGACTTTCCTTGGGAGAGCGATGGTTACAAAGCGCCGACCCCGGCCGAGGATATCATCGACGGCATCGCCTATGACGGTCGTACCCCCAACGCCTATCTCGAAAGCCTCTCTATCGGTCTGAAAGACGGTCAGACGATCGTCGATTCGGATGTGCAAGGCTAATCCCGAAAATCCGCGCCCAGCATCTGCTGGGCGCGGCCCAAACAGTGCCCCGCCATCGCAAGGACACATCAGATGACAACGGTCGATCCAGAATTCAATGCAGACGCCGCCCGAGAGGAACGTCGCGCCCGCCTTTTCACCCGCATCAACGCAGCTGACAAGTGGTTTCAGGTGCTGGGCCTCAGCTGGGCCACGCCCGTCCTAAAGGCCGCCGCCGGAGACAACCCACGTGCGCAGATGACCGAAATCTGGCGGTTGCTGATCGTACCCCTGCTGTCGATCTGTGCCTTCCTGCTGCTCTGGGCCACACTGGCCCCCAAGGTGCAGACTTCGCTTGGTGCGGTTCCCGGACCTGCGCAGGTTTGGAGCGAGATGGTCAGCCTGAACGAAGACGCAAAAGCCAAGGCCGCCAAGCGCTCCAAATTCGAAGCGATGGTCGAAAAGCGCAATCAGAAGTTCATCGATGCCGGTCAGCCAGAGAAGGTCAAGGAAGTCGCCTTTACCGGGGCACCTTCGTATTACCAGCAAATCTGGACCTCGATCAAAACGGTGTTTTTCGGCTTTCTGATCGCCACAGTGGTCGCCGTGCCGCTTGGCATTGCCGCTGGTTTGTCCCCGACCGCCAATGCCGCACTGAATCCGCTGATCCAGATCTTCAAACCGGTGTCTCCTCTCGCGTGGTTGCCGATTGTGACCATGATTGTCTCGGCGGTCTACGTCACGAATGACGGCTGGTTTGCGAAATCCTTCCTGATCTCTGCCATCACCGTGACCCTGTGTTCGCTTTGGCCCACGCTGATCAACACCTCTCTGGGTGTGGCATCGATCGACAAAGACTTGGTGAACGTTTCCAAGGTTTTGAAAATGAACACTTATACCAAGATCACCAAGCTGGTGCTGCCCTCGGCCTTGCCGCTGATCTTCACCGGCCTGCGCTTGTCGCTGGGCGTCGGCTGGATGGTTCTGATCGCGGCGGAAATGCTGGCGCAGAACCCCGGCTTGGGCAAGTTTGTCTGGGATGAGTTCCAGAACGGCTCCTCCAGTTCGCTCGCCAAGATCATGGTTGCGGTTTTCACCATCGGCATTATCGGCTTCCTGCTGGATCGGGTGATGTACGCGCTGCAATCCCTGTTTACCTTCACGAACAACCGGTGATCGAGATGAGCATTCTGAGCTTCAAGAACGCCTCGAAATCCTTTGGCGAGGGCACCGCACGCACGGATGTGCTGCAAGGCATCGATCTGGAGGTGCAAGAGGGCGAGTTTCTGGTGATCCTCGGCTTTTCGGGCACCGGCAAGACCACTCTGATAAACCTGATGGCCGGGTTAGACAGCCCGACCACTGGGGAGGTCACGTTCAAAGGTGCCCCGATCAAAGGCCCGGGCCCCGAGCGTGGCGTGATCTTCCAGAATTATTCGCTGATGCCCTGGCTGACGGTCAGCGGCAATGTGGGTCTGGCGGTGGATACGGTCTTTTCTGGCCTCAGCAAGACCGAGAAAGCCGAGAAGGTCGCGCATTATGTGAAGATGGTGGGTCTCAGCCATGCCGCAACGCGCCGCCCGGCGGAACTGTCCGGCGGGATGCGCCAGCGGGTCAACGTGGCGCGCGCCTTGTCGATGAATCCCGAAGTTCTGCTGTTGGATGAGCCTTTATCGGCGCTCGACGCGCTCACCCGCGCCAATCTGGCAGATGAGATCGAACACATCTGGGAGGCCGACAAAAAGACCTGCGTGCTGATCACCAATGACGTTGATGAGGCGATCATTCTGGCCGACCGTATCATCGCTCTGAACCCAGATGGGACTTTGGGGCAGGAGTTTCGAGTGTCGATCCCACGCCCGCGGGATCGGGGTGCGATGAACAACGATGAGACGTTCAAACGTCTCCGCGCTGACGTCACCAAGTATCTGATGGATGTGGGGATCGAGGCCAAGGTCGAAGGCTCTCGTATTCTGCCGGATGTCACCCCGATCCACGGGGTTCCAACGGCGGTGGCAGAGGCGCAAAAGGGGATGATCGAGAACCGCTTCCTCGACTTTTCGCAGCTGCACAAGGTTTATCCGACGCCCAAAGGCCCTTTGACCGTGGTCGAAGATTTCGACCTTAAGATTGACAAGGGTGAGTTCATCTCGCTGATCGGCCATTCCGGCTGCGGCAAGTCCACGGTTTTGACCATGGCGGCAGGTCTGAACGACATCTCCAAGGGCGCGATCAAGCTGGATGGTCGTCACGTTGAAGGGGCCGATCCGGAACGCGCCGTGGTGTTCCAATCGCCCAACCTGTTCCCATGGCTAACCGCCAAGGAAAACGTCGCGATTGGCGTCGACAAGGTCTATCCCAAGGCCAGCATGGCCGAGCGGCAGGACGTGGTGGAGTATTATCTGGAACGTGTCGGACTGGCTGATGCGATGGACAAATCTGCCTCGGATCTCTCGAACGGCATGAAGCAACGCGTCGGCATCGCCCGCGCCTTTGCTCTGTCTCCAAAACTCCTGCTGCTGGATGAGCCCTTTGGGATGCTCGACAGCCTGACCCGCTGGGAATTGCAGGAAGTCCTGATGGAAGTCTGGTCCCGCACCAAGGTCACCGCAATCTGTGTGACCCATGACGTGGATGAGGCGATCCTACTGGCCGACCGAGTGGTGATGATGACCAACGGCCCGCAGGCGACAATCGGCAAGATCACCAAGGTCGACCTGCCGCGCCCGCGTACCCGCAAGGCCCTGTTGAAACATCCGGACTACTACGCCTACCGGCAGGAAGTCCTCGATTTTCTCGAAGAATACGAACACGGCACCAAGCCAAAAACACCCGCCCCAAAGGCGATTGCAGCGGAGTGAAATCATGAAGCAGAGACTTGTTGTCATTGGCGCAGGCATGGCCTCGGGTCGGGTGCTGGAACACCTGACCGACGCCGCGCCGGATGCATTCGACATCACCCTGTTCAACGCCGAGCCGCGCGGGAACTACAACCGCATCATGCTCAGCCCGGTCCTGTCGGGCGAGAAAACCTACGATGAAATCGTCACCCATGATGACACCTGGTATGCCGAGCGCGGAATCTCCTGCCGCTTTGGCGAGAAGGTTGCCAAGATCGACCGTGAGATGAAGGTGGTTGAGGGCGAGAACGGCCACGTTCCATACGACAAGTTGGTGATCGCGACAGGGTCGAACCCGTTCATGATCCCTCTGCCCGGGCATGATCTGGAAGGGGTGATTGCCTATCGTGATCTTGAAGACACGCAGCGGATGATGGGCATGGGGCCCGACAACAAGGTCGTCGTAATTGGAGGCGGTTTGCTGGGGCTTGAGGCGGCTGCGGGCATGGCGGCCCATGGCGTCGACGTCACCGTGGTCCACATCATGGGCCACCTGATGGAACGGCAACTGGACGAGGCCGCAGGCTACTTGCTGAAAAAGTCGTTGGAAGACAAAGGTATCAAGACTTGTCTGCAAGCGAACTCCAAGGAGATTCTAGGGAAGGAAGGTAAGGTCCACGCATTACTGCTGGAGGACGGAACCGAACTGCCCTGTGACCTGCTGGTCATGGCCGTGGGCATCCGTCCCAACACGGCTCTGGCACAAGAGGCGGGGCTGGCCACCGGGCGCGGCATCCATGTGGATGACCAGATGCTGACCTCGGACCCGGATGTCTTTGCGGTGGGCGAATGCGTCGAACATGACGGGGCGGTCTTTGGTCTTGTCGCGCCGCTCTATGATCAGGCGAAGGTCGCCGCGCAGGCGCTGTTGGGCGAAAAGACTGCGTTTGTTCAGAAAACCCTCTCGACCAAGCTGAAAGTCACCGGCTGTGATCTGTTTAGCGCGGGTGATTTCGCGGACGCGCCTGAGCGTGAGGATATCGTGTTCCGCGACCCCTCGCGCGGGGTCTACAAGCGGCTGGTCATCGAAGAGGATCGTCTGGTCGGCGCGGTCATGTATGGCGACACTGCCGATGGCAGTTGGTTCTTCGGTCTGATCAAGGATGGCACCAACATCGACGAAATGCGTGAGACGCTGATTTTTGGGCCCGCCTATCAGGGGGGCGACACCGCGGACCCTCTCTCAGCCGTTGCAGCATTGCCGCCTGAGGCGGAGATTTGCGGCTGCAACGGCGTATGCAAGGGCGAGATTGTTGAGGCGATCAATGCAGGGGCCGGTGATCTGGGTGCTGTGCGCGCCGGCACTAAGGCCAGCGCGTCCTGCGGGACATGCACGGGGCTGGTCGAGCAAGTCTTGCAAGTCACTCTGGGCGACGACTTCCAAATGCCAACGGCGCAACCAATCTGCGGCTGCACCGATCTGACCCATGAAGATGTACGTCGTCTGATCAAGGGGCAGGAGTTTAAAAGCCAGGCCGCCGTCTGGCAAGAGCTGGGCTGGACCACGCCCAACGGCTGCCATGTCTGCCGTCCCGCGATCAACTACTATCTTCTGGCCGATTGGCCGCTGGAATACCAAGACGACCCGCAAAGCCGGTTCGTGAACGAACGCAAACACGCCAATATCCAAAAGGACGGCACGTTCAGCGTTGTTCCGCGCATGTGGGGAGGCATCACCACCCCCGAAGAATTGCGCGCCATTGCCGATGCGGCAGACAAATACGATGTGCCGACGGTGAAGGTCACGGGCGGTCAGCGTATCGACCTTCTGGGCGTGAAGGGCGAGGATCTGCCCGCCATCTGGTCGGATCTGAACCAGGCTGGTCTGGTCTCTGGCCACGCCTATTCCAAGGGCCTGCGCACGGTCAAAACCTGTGTCGGCACCGATCATTGCAGGTTTGGAACACAAGACAGCACGGGTCTCGGCATCAAGCTTGAGAAAATCCTGTGGGGGTCGTGGACTCCGCACAAGCTGAAACTGGCGGTGTCAGGTTGCCCGCGCAACTGCGCCGAGGCGACCTGCAAGGATATCGGTGTGGTCTGCGTGGACTCAGGGTATCAGATCAGCATCGGCGGTGCCGCCGGTATGGACGTCAAAGAGACTGAATTGCTCTGTCAGGTCCCAACCGAAGACGAAGCGATTGAAGTCGTGATGGCCGTCACCCAAGCCTATCGCGAAGGCGGCAAGTATCTGGACCGTTTGTATAAATGGCTGGGCAAAGTGGGCATGGACTGGGTCAAAGCTCAGGTCGTGGAGGACCGGGAAAACCGTGCCGCTCTGGTCGAACGGTTCGAGCTGTCTCAAAGCATCTACCGTAAGGACCCGTGGGCGGAACACGTCAAGGACAAGGCGCAGACCTATGCGCCGATCGCAGATTTCACACTGGAGGCCGCAGAATGAGCTGGATCGACATCGGACATATCGACGACATCCCACTGCGTGGCGCGCGTTTGGTGAAAACGCATATCGGCTGCATCGCGGTCTTCCGCACCGCCGAAGCCGAAATCTTCGCTGCCACCAACAGCTGCCCACACAAAGGTGGGCCGTTGTCCGAGGGCATCGTGCATGGGCAATCCGTGACTTGTCCCCTGCACAACTGGGTGTTTGACCTGAACACTGGCGAAGCCCAAGGCACAGATGATGGGCGGATTGCAACGTATTCGGTGCGTATCGAAGACGGTCGCATCCTGCTGGACGACAGCGCGGTGACCCGTCGGAGCGCAGCTTGATGGACGGCACCGGCTTACCAGAGGTTCGTTCGACTTGCGCCTATTGTGGTGTAGGTTGCGGCGTTCTGCTTCGACCTGATGGTGCAGGGGGGCTGACCGTGGAAGGCGATCCCGACCATCCAGCGAACTTCGGTCGCCTGTGTTTAAAGGGTTTGTCACTGAGTGATACGGTTGGGTTGGACAACCGCCTGTTGGCCCCGCGTGTGTTTGGACAGGATGCAGAATGGCACGATGCGCTGCAACTGGTTGCAGATCGGTTTTCGTCAACGATTGCCGAACATGGTTCCGACAGTGTCGCATTCTACGTCTCGGGGCAGTTGCTGACCGAGGACTACTATGTCGCCAACAAGCTGATGAAAGGTTTCATTGGGTCGGCGAACATCGACACCAACTCGAGGCTATGTATGGCTTCAACCGTGGCAGGGCACAAACGCGCCTTTGGCACCGATACGGTGCCCGGAACCTACGAGGATCTGGATCAGGCTGATCTGGTTGTCCTGGTTGGCTCGAACCTCGCTTGGTGCCATCCCGTTCTTTATCAGCGCGTCATTGCCGCACGGCGTAAGCGTGGCACGAAGATTGTGGTTATTGACCCACGTCGAACCGCGAGCTGCGATCAGGCCGATCTACATCTGGCGTTGCAACCCGGCAGCGACGTCGCTCTGTTCAACCGCCTGCTGCGCAGCATTCACAAGACGGGGCACGTTGCCGCAGATTTTCTGGATCGCAGCGTTGGATTCTCGGAAGCCCTCGAGCTGGCACAGCTTGACGATCCTGATGAGACGGGGCTTACCTCAGATGAGATTGAAGCCTTTTGCGATCTGTGGATTGGCACCGAGCGCGTTGTCACAATCTTCAGTCAGGGCGTCAATCAATCCTCTAGCGGAACCGACAAGGTCAACGCGATCCTGAACTGCCATCTGGCCAGTGGTCGGATCGGGCGCCCAGGAATGGGGCCATTTTCGGTAACCGGTCAACCAAATGCCATGGGTGGTCGAGAGGTGGGCGGCCTAGCCAATATGCTAGCCTGCCATTTGGATATCGAAAACGATGCCCACCGCGCAGCAGTCCGGAAATTCTGGAACGCACCGAAGATGGCGCAGAAGCACGGTCTCAAAGCTGTCGACATGTTTCGCGCCGTCGAAGATGGCCAGATCAAAGCACTATGGATCATCCACACCAATCCAGCAGTCACAATGCCGGACGCCGATCGAGTCAAGGCGGCGATCAAAAACTGCCCCTTCACCGTAGTAAGCGATCTGACGGCCCAAACAGACACTGCGCGCTTAGCAGACGTTTTGCTTCCAGCCGCAGGATGGGGCGAAAAAAGCGGCACTGTAACCAACTCTGACCGCACGATCAGCAGGCAACGTGGTGTTCTGACCCCTCCGGGACAGGCACGCGCGGATTGGGATATCTTGGCCGATGTGGGTCGCCGTATGGGTTGGACAGAGGCTTTCAGTTATGAATCTCCGGCGCAGATTTTTCGAGAATATGCGGACATGTCCTCGCTTGCCGTTTTATTAGGTAAAGACTTTGAGATTGCTAGGTTTTCGGACATCAGCGACGAAGACTATGATGCCATGTGCCCGACACGGTGGCCAACGACATCGCCGAAAGCTGACGGTCGTTTCTTCGGTGACGGGAAGTTTTTTCATACTGACGGCAAGGCGCGGTTTGTGCCGGTCATCCATCGAACGCCCAGGGCAGAGCCATCAGAACGCTACCCTTTCCTGTTGAACACAGGGAGAAATCGGGATCAGTGGCACACCATGACCCGATCCGGTTTGTCGCCTCGCTTATCGGCGCACCTGGCCGAGCCCTATTTGGAAATGAACCCGAAGGACGTCGATCAGCTGGGGTTCTATCCCGCCGATTTGGTCGAAGTTAGCAGCTCAGTCGGAAGCGGCATTTTTCGGCTTCGCATCACTGAAGCTATTGCGCCTGGAAATGTGTTCGCGCCCATTCACTGGACTGGAGAAACGGCCCCGGCCGCCCGTGTAAACGCCATAGTTCCCAGCGTTACTGATCCGATTTCCGGACAACCGGAGAGCAAGTCAACAGCGGTATCTGTACGACGTATGCATGCTGCATGGTACGGTTTCGCCGTTTCAATTGAACCAGTGTTGCCTAGGGCGGACTATTGGGCAGCTGCAAAAACAAGCAACGGCTACAGAATGGAGCTAGCTGGGAAGCAGATCGTAGAAGACTGGGAAAAGACTGCGCGCGATTGGTTCGGGTTGCCGGATGCAACGGTGACTTCAGTACAAGATTCCAAACGCGGTTCGTACCGAATTGCGCTCTCAGACGGGCGGCAAATTTTGGCAGCGCTCTTTGTTTCTCGCCAACCGACAACACTTATGCGAGATTATTTGGCGGCTTTGCCTGAGGTTGCGCCCCAGCAAATTCTCTCTGGTCGGTCATCTGCTGATTCCGACGACTGCGGACCAATCGTCTGCTCGTGTTTCGAGGTCGGTCTAAACACCATCATCCGCGCTATACACGACAGGCGATTGACCGATGTTGATAGTGTCGGAGATGCTCTTCAGGCTGGAACGAATTGCGGGTCCTGCCGGCCAGAATTGGCTGATTTGGTCGCAAAACATTCGAAATTGATCCTCCACAAAACGAAGAACTGTCCGCAAGAACAAACAGCTTAGTCTCAGGATCGCATTGAACATGACTGCGGCCCGCGTTAGAGATCTAAACAGGTGTCCAAGTTTTGCGTTTCCCCGAATGTCTCATGTGATGTGTGCCACAACAGCTAGATTGACCGAAGCCGAATGACGGTTATCTGCCGTCCTTTTGCAGGCCAACGGCGGCAATCAGTGCTTCGAAGTCACTCGTGCAAGATGCAGAAAAGGCAGCTGAGGGCTTATTTTGTTGAAAAACTCGGGCTTGATCGGTTGGTAAGTTGCTGATTCAATTCTTCCTAAAGGGAGGGATCAGCCATGATGGGAC
>NZ_JBQFXM010000040.1:0-12732 GCF_056540845.1 Ruegeria sp. AL2 | reverse complement strand
AAACGAAAACGTCGGGGCAATGTGCTCACATGGGTCAATTCTCAGTGAAAATTATCTGGCTTACCGGGTCACTTCTCAGCGGAAATCAACACTCTGGATGTTCACGTTGAAACTCCGCCATTCTCGGCAACAGCCACTCCACCGCGAATGCTGGTGCCATTGTCACTTGAACGGGACGCTGCGCTGTGTGTTCTGCCAGTCGTTCGACACCCCTTCCAATGATTTCAAAGCCGATACCCAGTTCACGTGCAAGAATGATACCTGGCTCTGTCAACTCAATGCCGCGCCCACGTCTGGTAACGAGAGCTACACCCAAATGCCTTTCCAACGATTTAACCTGCTGGCTGACAGCCGCTTGGGTCACGTTCAAGCGTTCAGCCGCCACGGTGTAACTCCCAGCTTCCGCAACCGCTGAGAAGGCGCGCAAAGCGTTCATCGGGGGAAGGTGCAACCAATCCATACTGTAGTTTTTCTAATGTTCGGTTAGACTATTTGAGTCGAATGATATCGGTTTTCCTGACAATATTCATATCGAAATTTGTTTATATGCTCCAAAAAAGTTGGGTATGGGCTTCATCGCGGATGTCAGCCTAGCCGCATGCCAGGAGATCTTGATACGATGGATAAATTTCAAGGTGGATGTTACTGTGGTGCTGTTCGATACCAGATCGCGACACCACCTGTCTGGTCGGGACATTGCCATTGTCGTTCATGCCAAATGGCCCTTGGTGGCGCCTTTGTAACTTGGGCTAAGGTAGCCGCCGAAGACTTCGCCGTTATCAAAGGCGAAATCCATCACATTGAGAAAACTTCGGGTATTCGCCGCGGGTTTTGTCGGGACTGTGGAACGACGTTGACCTATGCCGCCTTAAATGAAGGTGAGGGCCAAGACTGGAGCGCTGACGCTTGGTTTTCTGCTGTGACGTTGGACGACCCATCGATTGCGCAACCCAAGGCCCACGTCTTCGTCTCACATCAGCAGCCATGGATAAAACTCGACGACGGGCTGCCGACGTTTCCTGAGTTCTAACCAACTTTCCGAGCGAACGGAGGAGAAAGCGATGAACACTGTTTATTCATATGCCTGCAAGGACTGCGAGGGCATGGAGGCCTGCCCAGGCAAAGTGGTTGCAGCGACTAAGGACGAAGTATGGAAACTCATGGAACTGCACGCGGTAGTCGCCCATGGAGAAGATCCTAGTTCGTGGGACGCCGATACTCGAGAATATCTGGGAACATTGATTAAGCCAGCTTGATAAGATCAGGGGGGCTTCGACGCCCAACGAGAAATCGGCCTTGAACTTCGATTTGGAATGCTTGGTGACGAATGGCGACTTTGTTGAGAAGGACCGGCATGGGCTGCCAACCAGCTAATCATACAAGCTGTGAGGATAGGCAGCTCTGAGCCCAAGTGGACGATTGAAGTTGACGTAAACTGTTTTTCGACCTGCATTGATCAAAGTTTACTAATGGAAGGGAAAGCCTGGCTGTTATTCTCGAAGAGACGACCTCATACATTGGTCATATCTCGTTTTCTTGCATACTCTTTCTAATCCCGGTTACGTAATTCTTCATTAAAGACTCGATATACGACTCCGAGGTTTCATATCGGGATAACTTGTCTGAGGCGTCAAGGGCGGCGATTCCATAGAGGCAAGCCCAAAGAACACGAGCGTCATGAATGGCTTCATCAACATGGCTCTCTGGGTACAATGGGCGAATTGCCGCGACACCAATATCAATAAGATCGAAAATGGCACGATCGTATTTTTCGGGAGTTACCTTTCCCGGTGGCAACTTGTGTTCAAACACTGCGCTCCAAAGGTTGGAGTTTTTCTGAGTAAATTCCAAATAGGACTTCGCTAACTCCGTCAATGCCTTCTCGGGCGAGCCATCCAAGATCACGCCCGACAAATACGTGTGAAGGCTCCGCAATGTGTTGACGTGCAATTCCAGAATTAGATCATCGCGATTTTCAAAAATCAGATAAAGCGTCCCTGATGTGTACCCAATTTCCCTAGCGATACGCCTAATTGTCAGCTTTTCGAGACCTTCGCTCGCAACTAGTTTCGTTGCCGATTTTAAAATCATTTCCCTAAGCTCTGCACGGGTATGGTCTGATCTCCTTGCCACTTAAACCTCTGAAACTGTATAATTAATATCCTCTATATATTATATATTGATCATTGATTATTTTCAACATATGATAAATAATCAGTGATCAATAAATGTTAAGTGAGTTCAAAGATGTTTGGGGCACTTCGCGTTTTCAAAGTTTTCTTGCTTAGACAAATTGACGGAACGTCGCTCTGCGCAGGGGCGCTCTTCCTAACATTGAGCGCGTGCACCTTGTTCGTTGAAACATCACCAATGGTTTCACGCTCAATGCCCCAAATATCTCCCTACACCCCCGTCAAAAAATCTTTAAACGTTGAGGTGAAAACAAAAACATCCGATGCATTAGTCAAACCGCTCCGAGACGGATTGGAAGCGTTGGGTAACCGTTTGAACGCCATTGATCAGGCTCAAAAGACACTTGATGTTAGCCTGTTCATTCTGCGAGAAGACGATGCCGGTCATCTATTTGTAAGCAAAGTCCTGAATGCGGCTGATCGAGGAGTAAATGTCCGATTGCTCTTCGATGACTTGTTCAATCGACGAACCGCAAATCAGTTCTTTGCGCTAGACAATCACCCCAACATTGAAGTCCGCGTTTTCAATCCATACTCGCGCCTTAGCCCGACGCTATTTTCCTTTATAGTTGACTACGAAAAAAGCCGACGGCGAATGCATAGCCGATTTCAAATCTCTGATAACCTCTACGCAATTATTGGAGGTAGAAATATCGCTGATGAGTACTTCGCAGATAACGGCACTTCCAAGTTCCTTGATTTCGAAATTGGGGTTCGCGGCGAGAAAGTGAAGGCCATTTCTGAAGCATTCGAGCTCTACTGGACCGATAAATGGAGCGAAGACATCTCTAGCCTTCAGTTGCTGCCTCCAATGGTCGGCCTCGATGATCTTCGCGTTACCGCACGCCGAAGGGCAGAAGAAGCGTGGCAAGGAACATATCGGGACCTGCAAAAACCATCTGAAAGACGACCGCTGAAGAACGATGGAATTAGCGCCAAGGTTTCTTTTGTATCGGACGTTCCGGGAAAAATACGTAGGCATAAATTTGAGCGTCGATACCTCGTTTCGCAATCGCACTACGACGAGATCGCTCGAGCGACAGAAAAAGTATTGATTGTCACACCCTACTTCATTCCAACGGACAAGGGCGCCAGTCTTCTGGAGCGGTTGAGCGACAAGGGCATTCGGGTCGAAGTCGTGACCAATTCCTTAGCTTCGACCAACCATGTGTCCGTGCATGGTGGATACTCCCAGTATCGTGCGAGGTTGTTAAAGGCCGGGGTAAAAGTCTTCGAGTTAAAACCATTCAATAGCACAAACTTTGGCAAGGCTGGCCCGATACTTACTCTTCACGGAAAGTACACAGTCATTGACGGTAAAACCACTGTTGTAACGACCATGAACTTTGATCCAATTTCCATTACCGGAAACTTGGAATCCAGCGTTACGGTTCATAGCGCTAGCTTCGCGCGTTTAGTTTTAAGCGACACAAAAAACCTAATTTTAAATGGTTGCTACCGGCTAGCCCTGAACTCCAATGGCAACTTGGTTTGGTATGAAGAAACAGGTTTAGGAACAGTTGCGTTTGACGATGAGCCAGGAGCATCAATCGGTCGAAATTTCATCTCGGATTTCGTCGCCGCATTAAAAATCGAAGGCCTGCTCTGAATTCAACTTGATTATCTGCATCGATCGTCAATCAGCGGCGGACCAACAAGTAAACATAAAACACTATTCCATTATAGGAATGGATGACGTGAAACCTTCCAGTGTGGATTTTTACTTTAATATTAAATGTTTGCGGTTCGAGAGATGCTTCCTATCCGATCTTTTACTTTAGCAATTACCAGCAAAGGGAGATGAGAAATGCTGAGCAAGACTATTCAAATAACTCTTATCTGTATTGTTGTAACCGCATGCGAGACAAAGGCGCAAAAAGCTGAAACCGCATTCATGCGCGAACAGCTGATTGCATCAGGCCAAAGCACGAAACCGGCCGATGAGCTCCGAGAAAAGCACATAGGTAAAAATCTAGCTATAACTTCAGCAGCAGTACTGACCTCTCCAATCTGGGTCCCACTCGCAATTGTGTCGTGGCCGGCATTGGGGCTTTGAGCTGTTCACGCCGTTATGGTTCAGTTAACGCTGAGTCAGCTTTAGACCGTATGCTGAACAAGCGATACATGTTCAAATTGGCAGCAAAGTCCGCGAAGCGGTCACTCATGCAAAGAGCGGCGAACGGCTGCTCGGAGCCCACTTTGACCGATGCTGCTCTATGCCCCAATGACAGCAATGCGCAGAATCCGGACTTTGCAAACTCAAGGCCGATTCCTGAAAGCGGACCTTCACGCCTTAAAGGATCTTGGGCAGACGAGCCCACAGCTGCCCTTGCTCACCCTTTGCGCCCTTGCATGTGCAGCGCGTTGCGAACCGCCAGGTGCGGACATTCACCGCATGGTTCATGAACTCACAGATCGCGGACGAAGTTGCCATTAAATGCAGCAAAGCCAACGTCCGTTTTGGTGACCGCATCCGCTTGACTTAGTTCAGCCACGCGCCAACACTGTCGTCCACGCGATGGAGAAGGAAGAACAATTGACCGAGATTTCCATTCGGATGGCCTCCAATGAAAGGGATGTTGAAGACGCACGGGCACTCTGTCGACAGTGGCTGGACTGGCATTGGAAAGCCTACCCTGCCGACTGGCCGACGAAGGGCAATCCGATGGATCCTCAGAAATTCGAAACGATATTGGAGGAATTACCGAAGCTACATTCTCGGCCACGCGGCGGTATCTTCATCGCTGCCCTCAAAGGTCAGCCTGTTGGGTGCGTTATGTATAACGAGGCAGGAGCCGGGATCTCGGAATTCAACCGTATGTTCGTAAAAGATGATGGCCGGGGGCACGGTATTGGACGCCGTTTGCTAGACCATATGTTCGAACAGATGATTGAGGATGGCTACCAAAAGGTTATCTTCTCGTCCGCAACTTTTCTCATGCATGCAAGATCAATGTACGAAGCTGCTGGATTTGTGGATATGCCGCACCCAGAAGGCTTCCCGGATGAATGGCGCAACTATGTTTACTTTATGGAGCGCCCCCTTCTACCTCGGTAAAGCAGCCATGCGTGCATGACGCAGCACCCGGCATTTCGGGCTCACTGCTGCCATTCTCTGCGGTGGGCATCGATTTGAGGTATGAGCCCTGAGCCGTCATTGCCGATCCAACAGGGCGCTGCGTACGCATTCGACAGGTCACTACTCCTTCACAACTGTAGTCACTCAACGACGCGAGGAGCGGTTTCCCTCAACGTTTTGTGGACGATACTTCATTGAAAACTTGACGGAAAGCTGCGCCGACTGTCTATTTGAGACATGACATTCAATTTCAAGTTGTAGGCTAATAGATGACTGAAAAGCTGCCAGATTACCTGGCTCAAGGCGAAGCCGCCCGTTTGTTCCCCGTTCTCTCAACCACCTCAAAGGAAGGTCGCACAACGTCTATTGTGCTGGCCTGTATGGTTCAGATTGAAGAGTTGGGAGCCGCTTTGCTTCAATCAGTAGGCCAGAAGCGCGGGAAACGGGCTCAGGTACATGCGTTCACTGAGGTTGTATTCAAGAACCAATCAAAGACAATCAAGGATCGGCCCGACGGATTGATTGTCCTGAAGGTTGGCTCCCGCGAGTGGAAGGCTCTTGTTGAAACCAAAGTTGGGAACAACACCCTCGATGCTGAGCAGGTCGAAAGATACCGCGCACTCGCGAAAGAGAACGGGGTCGATTGCGTCATCACGATATCCAATCAATTCGCAACCACCCCAACCGCTCACCCTGTCGAGGAAGTCAGGAAGAGCAGATCCAAGATTCCTGTGTATCACTGGTCATGGATGCATGTGGTCACGACTGCCGAGTTGCTGATCAGCAATGAGCAAGTCGAGGACAAGGACCAACTATTGTTGTTGAATGAGCTTAGGCGCTTCCTCAATCATGAGAGCGCTGGCGTTCAGGGATTCCATAGGATGCCCAAGGAATGGGGCGATCTAAACAAACTGGTGTCGTCTGGCGGTGTCATTCCAGCACGGTCGCCCGAAGCGCAGGTAGTGATTGACGCTTGGCATCAAGAAACACGTGATCTGTCGCTCATCCTTAGCCGCCTTGTTGAAACATCCGTTAGTGAGAAATTGTCGCGCAAGCACATTAATGATCCGGCTCAGCGGAAAAAGGATGAGCTGCTGATGCTTCGCGAACAAAACCAACTGCAATGCACATTGGATGTCCCAGACACGGCCGCTCCCATCGAAGTCACCGCAGACCTGAAGCGGCGGTGTGTCGATGTCGGTATGACCATCCGCGCGCCAGAAGATAAGAAGTCAACCAAAGCCAGGCTGAATTGGCTCCTGCGCCAGATCAAGGTCGATAACATGGAGGGGCTGTATATACGCTTGCTTTGGCCTGGTGCCAGCGAACCGACACAGCACTTGGTCTCAGATCTACGGGAAGACATTGACATTTGCCAAGAAGGCAAAGACCACCTCGTTACGCACGGCTTTCATGTGTTCCTATCCAAACGCCTCGGCGGGCGGTTCACACAACAGGCCAACTTCATATCTGACTTGGAAGAAGTCGTTCCTCTGTTTTACGGCGAAGTAGGCGCAAATCTGTCCGTCTGGAAGAAGGCTGCTCCTAGGATCAAACAAGACAAACCAACGGCCGAAGATGTTTCGATAGACGCTATTGCCGAGGATGCTGAGGACTTTGAAGGCTGATCCAGGTTACCGCAATAATTCCTCTGAAATCGACCACGTTATCCCGCAAGCTTCATTCCGCCTCCAGCCCTTAGCGGATATGGCATTCCCGCGCCACGAACCAAATGCAGTCGATTGAGTAATATATTGAGCTGACGTTGTTCACTTCTCGTTCCCCACCAGATACAGTGCCACTCTAGTCGTCAAACCACTGTATAAGGTGTTTTTGACTTGCATAATTTAAGGAGAACCTAATTGTCAGTCAGCAGTCGATTTGACACATTTCTTAGTAACATTGCCCTTACTCAGCTTCAGAAAGATGCAGGGGCAGAACGGCGTGACAAAGTAGTTAAAACTCTGAACACCCACTACTGGAATTCGACCAGTAAGACAGCGAACTCAAAATACGTCGGGTCATGGGGCAAGTTCACCCGCCTTCGACCGCCTCGTGACGTGGACGTGTTGTTTATACTGCCGCCTGCGGTTCACGCGCGCTTCCAACAACGCATTGGGAATAGGCAATCTCAACTTTTGCAAGAAGTAAAAGGGGTACTGGCTGCTGAGTTCTCGACTACCGCGGTAAAAGGTGACGGACCAGTCGTGAAAGTTCCTTTCGCCGCCTATGATGTTGAACTGATTCCTGCGTTCTTGTTGGAAAATGGGCAGTACTGGGTGTGCATGACCGATAATGGAGGGCGCTATGCCACAGCTGATTATGATGCAGAATTGAAGCTAATCCGTGAGAGCAACGACAACACAAATGGCAATACACGGAACCTAATCCGAATGATGAAGCGTTGGCAGGCATACTGCAATGTGCCAATCAAGTCGTTTTGGATTGAATTGATCGCAGTCGAGTTCCTTGGAAATTGGGAACACAAAGATAAGGGCAAGGTTTACTACGATTGGATGGTTCGGGACTTTCTCAAGTATCTTGAGGGAAAGGCATACGGCAATGTTTATGCTCCTGGAACTTACGAACAAATGTACCTTGGCAATGCTTGGGCCTCTAAGGCAACATCAGCTAGGCAGAGGGCAGAAAAGGCCTGCAACAACGAATCTGACTATCCTATTACTGCTGGGGAAGAGTGGCAGAAAATTTTTGGGACGGATATTCCGAAGTACGTATGACGCAGCGCAGAGTAGAAGAAATTGTCAAAGAATGCGGCAGGCAGGAGGAGTCCTGTAAATATACTGCTGCGGGTTTGTATATTTGGCAAAAGGCGGCGCACAAATGGAAAAACAGTTTCATCGTTGCGCCTATTGTCTTAGGAGGTTTGGCATCTTCTCAGATAGTTTCGGGTGATCCAGATTCGTGGATTAACTACGTTGCGGCTGCGCTTGCGCTACTGGCTGGTTTTTTTCCCGCTATCTTCGAAGCGCTTGGAATGGACATGCGTGTTCGAGAGATAGGGATGGCCGCGGGTGAATTTACTAATCTTCGAGATCGGTTCCGCCAGCTAGGCAACATCGGTTCAGATATGGAGTTTGAGGAATTGAATCCCGCATTCGAACAATTGATGGACCGGATGGACGCCGCACGAAAAACCTCGCCGCCCCTACCTGAGAAGTACTTTGAAGAGGGCCGTCAAAAGATCATGGCAGGTCATTACGACTTTATTGTGGATAAAGAAAAGTAGTGCGCAAGCGCATTTCGATGCAGCGTTGACAAAATGAAGGCCCGTACAAACAACGGATTTTGAAAAGTCCGCTGCCTGCGCAATGCGGCTCTTAGTCAGACCCAGTGCCGCACTAGCAGCGAAGGTCCGCTTGGTGGCCTTCCTGTCGGCGCTGTCTGGCACTTGGATGTCCATTTTTGCTAGGCTCAACTATGGATGTGTGTCCGCTTTGGGCTGATTGCCTCCATCGTTCTCGGCAATGGGAGCGGCGGATTTGTCCGCATCTGAGACGTCGGAGGCATAAGTGCCGAACGGCAGCTGCCTGCGGGAGCAGTCGTTCGGGCACAAAAGCGGACTTCATCACGCGGTCCGGCCTCCTCAAATGGCTGCTGAACCCGGCTTTGCGGACATCTGACCGAACCGCTCAGATGTCTCAGAAGAGCCCAAAGCGGTCCCAAGAGGTGTGGGTTTTCTAGACTATTGCAGTAGAGCTAATCCAAACCAATCCACATAATCCGAGAGCTTATGATCATGCAAACAAATGCTACTGTGGCCCGCGGACTCGAAGCTTTATCGGCACCTTTATTCTTGCTAGCATTTCTTTTCAGATGAGCTATTTGGGAGGAGACTAAAGATGTCTGTTTTTATGGTCGAACGCGATTTGTCTGGCATCACGATGGACGAGCTGGCTGCCGCGCAACAACGGGCCATCGAATTCTCTGATGGCTTCAACCAGGATGGCCGATCTGTGCGCTATATCCGGACGACCTTTGTTCCGGGAGAAGACCGCTCGATGTGCCTGTTTGAAGCCGAAAATGCGGATGACGTGGAAGAAGTAAACAAAGCAGCACAAATTCCCTATGTACGGGTTGTAGAGGCGCTTGACTTAACGCCATAGGTTGAACGTGACCCAAAAGGAACTTAAGGGAGGCTGTGTAGCGTGCGGAAGCAGCCTACCTGCAGGAGCCCGCTTTTGCCCGAGCTGCGGGGTATCGCAAATAGTGCAATGCTCCTCTTGCGGAACGGAGCTGCAGCCCAACGCTAGTTTTTGCCACGCTTGTGGATCTCCAGCACCGCAAAATGATGGCGAGGGCGTAATGCCAAATCACTCATCGGCGCGCGACCGCGGCAAGGGTTCCAACTCGCGACCCGCTGATATTGAGGCCCGGAAGCACATTACGGTTGTGTTTGCCGATATCGTGGGTTCCACAAGACTAGTTGAAGGGCTGGACCCGGAAGATGCTAAGGGTTTTCTAAAGCGGTCGATTGAGGGCCTGAGCCCCTGCATAGAAGCGGCCGGTGGAGTCGTCGCTAAGACTATGGGCGATGGCATTTTCTGCGTCTTCGGAGCTCCACTGGCGCAAGAAGACCACGCTTACAGAGCATGCCATGCGGCTTTGGACATGTTGGCAGCAGCTGACCAATTGAAAACGCCTGCTGGTGGATCGCTTCAACTGCGCATTGGCCTTAGTTCCGGAACTGCCGTTGTAAACGTCACAGAAGGCGATGGAGCATATAAAATCGACGCGATCGGTGATGTGGTTAATGTTGCCGCGCATTTGGAGGCAAAAGCTACCCCAGGAACTGTTTTGATCACTGAATCAACGCGTTTTCTGGCCGGGCATTCCATCGAAGTGCGTCCCGTTTCTGACTTGAACGCATTTCAATTGGTTTCTGTGGGCAGCAATCCACAGGATTTGCTTCCAGAAGATGCGCTCGCGCAGTTTCCGTTTATAGGCCGCAATCGTGAAATGAACTTTCTCATGGGCGCCTACGAACAGCTGGACGATGGCATCGGGGATGTAATTTCCGTGCTCGGAGGAGCGGGAGTTGGCAAAACGCGCCTGCTGTTGGAGTTCATTCGCCAGCTGCAACCGACAAACGCGCGCATTGCTGTCGCATCAAACCGAGCACAAGACCATTCTGACCCCAATGCGCTCCTGAGACGCCTTGTAATGTCGTTGCTAAACATCGCTCAAGATGTCTCGCATGATCCTGCTCAGGAATTATCGCAAAAACTTGCGCTCTTGGATCAAAAAATTGGCGAGCACGCGGACGATGTGATCTGGCTCCTCATGTCAGAAAGTGAAGAGGTCGATCAGAAAGAAACCGAAAGCCGGCGCTTCGCAGCGCTAAGCGCGCTACAATTGATGTTCGAAACGCTTGCAGATCAGGGGCCACTAATAATCCTGATCGACAATTTCCAGTGGTCTGACGCCTCGAGTCGAACGTTCCTTAAGGCGGCCTCTGGAATTGTAGACACGAAGCCACTTTTGGTTTTGCTATTCAGTCGCGAAGATCTGTCTGATTTCCGGTCAACGGCCCGGCAGGTTTTGCAAGTTAGACCGCTGGAGCACCGCGCTGCTTTGCAATTGTTAACTGAGCAATTCGCAGACAGACCCCTTTCCAAGGACTTGATTGAAAAGATTATCACCAGAGCTGACGGCAACCCTAGATTTCTTACCGAATTCGCCCGGCATTTGTCTGAAAGTGGACCGGACGAACTGGACAATCAAACAACTCAGTTGAGTATTCCTGAAAGCGTTGTCGATCTTTTTGAAGAGCGGATTGACCGCCTGCCTATTGAAGCGAAACAACTTCTTCAAGTAGGCGCAGCTTTCGAAAACCCTGTCACTCTCGAAACGCTGGTCGCGTTAACCAGGCACAATGAAGCAGACACGTTCAATTTGCTCCAACAAGTTATTGATGCCGGTTTGGTGCGCGAAACCGGCTTTCTGCCCAGCACGCTATATGCGTTCGTAAACCCCATTGTGGGTGAAGCCGCCTACAGATCCTTGCTTCGCGATGAACGGCGTAAGCTTCATACGACAATCTATGAGTACCTACGGGACACCGCACGTGGACGCAGACAAGATGCCAAAACTGGCAGACAAGCATTCCGTGCCGGTTTGTATGAACAAGCCGCATGTTCGTATTTTTCCGCTGGCAAGCGAGCTGAATCTCGCCTGGCTTATACCGAAAGCACCGAGCTGCTTTGTCTCGCGCTACAGTCAGAAGGCCATGTAAAAGTGCGGACGCTAGAAATCGATCAACTTGCAATCGATGTCCGACTGATGCTGCGTGATGCCCTCTTCGCAACGTCCCAGTTTGACGAGATCGGAAAGAGACTAAATGAAGCCATGGCCATTTGTGATCGGATCCATGATGACGAACGATCGCGCCTGGTGCGGCGTCATATAATTGGCAACATGGTCGCGCAAGGTGACATTGGCGATGCCTTAACTCAAGTAAGGGCTTTGATCGTCGAAAACGAAAAGGTGGACGAGTTTCGAGAAGTTGCTGAACTCAGATTCCTGCAGGCCCAGATGCTCGCAGCCACCGGCCAATATGCCGAAGCCTTTGGATCTAGCCGTGCGGTTATGGACGCCTGCGTTAAGTATCGAGGGTCACAGCATGAGTTGTCGCCCATCACATACGCACTTGCTCGTTTATGGTTGGTGTGGTGCGCAGCCGAACTGGGGCGTTTCGAAGAGGTCAAAATCGAGGTACTCGACTGTCAGAATGATCTGTCACAGGATCGCCCACCGTTTTTTCGGATTCTTGCAGGCGTGGCGACTGGAGTATTCTGGTTGCGCTACGGAAACAGCGAGCTAGCAGCCAATACCCTTCAATCCGTTTTGCCGCTGACAAAAGATGACGAAAATGCAGCATGGTTTCATTCGGTAGCATCTCCACTTGGGTTGGCTCTTATCAGGCTCGATAAGGCCAAAGCTGCGCTGCCTCTCCTGCAGGAGGCCGTTGCAAGAGAGGCAAGTGGTAAAGGCAGCGGGGGCCGCGGGACACAAGCGGTTCATCTGGCGTCCTGTTGGGCGGCTCTTGGGAACCTTCGAAAGGCCGAAGATCAGGCCCGGGTCGCAGTATCGCGCGCCAGACAGAATGGAGACAAAGGAATGTTGGCGTATGCTCTCGGGGCTCTTGGGCGAACACTGTCTCAACATGGTCAACAACGAGCGGCAAAGCAGTCTTTCCAAGAAGCCGTGGAGCTGGCGAAGTCCTGCGAAATGCTTCCACTTCTTAAGGAAATCCGCAGCGACATGCGATCCAGTTGAATTCTGAGGTTAGTTGCCGAAACGGTCCTTTATTGCCTTGTCCAATACCCCTTTGGTGCCAATGTCAGGTTTGTCCGCAAAGCAGACGCCCAACGAGCTCTTTCTGATGGCTGCTTCTGACCTCACCAACACGTATCCTACGCTCAATTTCGATTGGTTGTTAAG
>NZ_JBQFXM010000039.1:0-14341 GCF_056540845.1 Ruegeria sp. AL2 | reverse complement strand
CGCGGATTTTACCTTAAGAGGACGAGTGTCCGCTTCGCGAACATCTGTTTCTTCAAGCCTAGCTGCGGTGCGTTGGTCTGCTCGGAGCCCAGAACAGTCGCTCCATAAGACATCAATCGGAGCCTGCAGCCGATGCGGTAAGAAGAGAATTAGAGGGCTGGAGCGGTTCCAGTTTTCTTTTCCAGTGACCGCAGTACAACAATCATGTAAGCGGAAAGACCGGCCGCGAAAAAACACCAAATCGATGTAAAAGCGTGGGACGCGAAGAAAAAGCCGACCAAGACTGAGATCAGGATAAGAAGTCCAAAAACTCTGATTTTAGGGTGAGAAGACAACAGCAGCGGGACACAGATGATCACGGCATATATCACCCGCGCCACCATTTTGCTCGTTTCATTAGTGAACATCTCCGGATTCAAATAACGGATCGAATTGTGAATGAGGTCAATCTGCAGAATGCTTGGATTCAACATGATAGGCAGGTACAAGAGCGACCCTCCAGCAATGCCCAAAACTGTAAAGGCGATGAAGAGGCGTTGCCGAAAACGGTACGGCTCGCAAGCAGCAGCTGAAAATGGCACCCAAGTTGGCCAAAACCAGTACGCAAAGAACAGAAAAACCATCGCCGCTGAGACACTTTCATAACCTTGGTGCTTTTCAATTCCTAGCCACACAAAACCTTCCGCAACCTGCTGCATTCCAAAGAAAAGTGGATAAGTCGCTAGCGGTAAGATACGTACACCGACCCGCCAAGCAAGCGGAATTGTGATCGCGCTACTTGCGATCAAGACGCCGCCTACAGCAAAACTGGCATTTGCAGAAAAACACATACTCTTACAACTTTAGCACGCTTTGTCTTGCACGTCTCGTAGCAGCAAATTGGCTCGACAAATCACCCTAAACTGTCCCATTGGCGCTGACGTCAGACATCTTCGTCGCAAGTATCACCTCGGTTCAATGCGGACCTGGAAACGGGTTTCTTGATTGTCACTTTTTCCGTCCAAAGCGACCATTATTTCAAACAGACAGGGAATGCGTAGAGATGGCTTTTTAGATTAATAATTCCGTTAACGTTCGGTATAGGCCAAATCCTGCTCCCGCAACCAATTTATCTCGAATTATCAAATATATAAATCGACGGTATTCCCGTATCGTCGGACTTTCCGCGTTTACATCAACGTCACATCAACGCCAAAACAGAAAACCAGGAACCGAGTGTACAGCCTCGTCCGGGATGTTCCTGCTCCCATGTAGAGGCGATCTGCGCGAGGTGTGATGGGCAGCTTTCTCTGCAGATAAGGGTAGATTTGCCATTGGGTCTTCTCCTCGCTTGCAGCATCATGCCGCCGTCGCGCGGGAAATCCACTTATCCAGCTGTTCAGATTTCCGGAACCACCTTTGTTCAACGCCTCTATGCTGGAGCTTCAATGCGACCGTATCCGCTTTGCGCCCGCAGTATATGAAGACAGGGGGTGACATCGCTGCCAAACAGGGCCTTTCCATCTGGTTCATGAAGGACGGAACAACCGAAGCGCGAGTCCTTCCAAAAATGGAAGCAACGCGAAACTCATTTCGGTTCCGCGTGCTTTTCTCTGGTCCCGATCCCGGCAGGGTCTTGTACGCCCCGACCCAAGGCAGCCAAATCGGAATACCGGTCGCCGATGCGATGATGCGGTCGCCCGCGCGTTGCTGCCCCGAGCGCGACCACCAGTTCGTCACAGGCGGGCGCGTCATAGATCGAAAACTGCACTGTCAGGTAATGCGAGCGGCGCCCTGTATCGTGCTTGTCCATCAGCGGGATCTGGATCTGCGTGTTGGCGGGGCCGCGCGTGTTGGTAAAGCCCAGATAGCTTTTCGCGCCCACAGCCTCGCGATAGAAATTGCCGAATTGCAGCGTGTGGATCAGCGCCGAGGCGTGTTCGACCTCGCAATTGGTGCCCGAGATACAGGCCTTGCCATAGGCCTCGATCGCGTCACCCGATCCGGCCAGCGCGATCAGGCGATCGGTCAGAAACTTGCCCAGAACCGGCGCCATGCGGCGGATCTCGGGCGAGAGATCCTCGACAAAGCCGCGCCCCGCCCAGGGGTTGGCCACCACCGCCGCGACCCCGATCATACGCAGGACCGGGTCGGCGGCGCGTCCGCCCTCGGTGTGAATATCTTCGTCGAAGGTGACGACTTTTCTCAGTTCCGGAAGCATTGGGTTCTCCTGTCAAACGGTGTATTCGGTGTGATCGGCAATCGAATGGACGATGCCGCTGCGTTCGGTGCCGTGGTAAATCCCGAAACTGCCATGGCGGTATTCGCGTTGATAGCGCGCCAGCATCGAGCGTTCGGTATCGTTGGCGACCTGATCCAGCGGCAGCGCGGCAAGGTCGTGATAGCGCATACCCTCGGGCGCGGCGCCGCTGACCGTGCCGTGGTAGACGATCGAATGCGCGCCAGTCTGGCTGTTCTGGAACACGGCATAAAGGTGGTCGAGCCGGGCGGTCAGGCCGCGACTGTCCATGTGCCGCACAAAGCCCGCGACCGTGTTGTCGCCTGTCGGCGCCTTGGGAACCGTCAGCGTGCCTTCCGGCCTCTCCTCCAGCAGGATCCGCTCACCTTCGGCCAGGACAGCGGCGATGACCCCGTTTGCGTCCTTGGTCGCCGCGTCGGCCAGCCGGTTTTCCAGCCCAAGGTCGAAATAGGCGCCGTTGTGGAAACCAAGCGGTTTGCTCTCGGTCACGTCGTGGTTTAGCACGCGCCCAATCAGGATCAAGTGATCGCCTGCATCGACCAGCTTGTGACGGGCGCAGGCAAATGTCGCAAGCGCCCCGTTAATCAGCGGCAGCTCATGCGGGCCTGGATGCCAATGGGTGCCGGCGAATTTCTCGGTCGAGCGCGAGGCGAACAGGCCCGAGATCTCTTTCTGCGCATCCGACAGGATGTTGACCGCGAAATGCGGCGCCTGGACAAAGACATCGCAGCTATGTGCAGTCTTGGCGAGACAGACCAGCAGCAGCGGCGGGTCGAGCGAGACCGAGGTGAACGAATTGGCGGTAAAACCGCGTGGCGTACCATCCTCTTGCCGGGTGGTGAGTACCGTCACCCCGGTGGCGAACTGCCCGAAGGCGCGGCGCAGGTCGCGCCGGGCCTCGTCGTCGAGCGGCGCGCTTTCTGCCAGCGTGTCGAGGAGCGCGTCATGCTCGCCCAGCCGTGGCGGAGCAGGTAGGGGAGGCGCCGCCTGCCCGGCAAAGCGCAACGGATTGGCGGCCACGGTCCAGGGGGCATGGCCGGGTTCGGGATGGGGAACATGTGCCAGCATCTGCCGCGCCACGACATGCGGATCGGCGGTGATATCGGCCACCGTGTTGAGCGGGCCAAAGGGAACCTGACCACCCAGCAAGCCGGTCAGGTCCGCCTTGTTGCGGGTGGCGGTCCAGCCCGAGAGGATCGCGTTGATCTCGCCCGCATGGGCGGACCTCCCCGCACGGGTGGAAAACCGCGCATCGCTGCCCAGGTCGGGCCGGTTCATGATCGCGGTCAGCTTTTGCCAGAAACTGTCATCGACAATGCCCAGTGCCACCTGACCATCGGCGGCGGGAAACAGGCCAAAGGGCGCCAGCAGCGGGTGACCGTTGCCCTCGGGGCCAGCTACCTGTCCGGTCATGTCATGCAGATAGACCATCCGCTCGCACATCGAGATCATCGCGTCATACATGGCGACGTCGACGAACCGCCCCTTGCCGGTCGCCTCGGCCTCGCGCAGGGCGGCGAGAATGCCAAAGGACATCATAATGCCGGCAAAGATGTCGCCGATGCCGGGGCCGACCTTGGTGGGCGTGTCGGCATCGGGGCCGGTCATCGCCATCAGCCCGCCCATCGCCTGCGCCACCACGTCATAGGAGGGCCAGTCGGCATAGGGGCTGGCCCCGGTGCGCGGGTCGCCAAAGCCGCGAATGGCGGCGTAGACCAGCCGGGGATTGGCCTCGGCGAGCGATTCATAGGACAGCTCGAGTCGGTCCATCACACCGGGCCGGAAATTCTCCAGCACCACATCCGCCGTTGCCGCCAGCCTGCGAAAGGCAGCCTTGCCCTCGGGCGATTTCAGGTTGAGGCGGATGCTTTTCTTGCCCCGGTTCAGGCTGACGAAATAGCCCGCCCAGTCATGGCCCGGATCGTCGGCGCGATAGGGGCCGTTGTTGCGGCTGGTGTCGCCGCTGCCGCCCTCGATTTTGATGACCTCGGCGCCGTGATCGGCCAGGAACATGCTGCAATAGGGGCCGGACAACATACGGCTGAGGTCCAGCACGCGTATCCCCTTGAGGAGGGTGCTGCTCATCCGGTCGTCTCCTTTGGCAGGCTATCCAGAAACCGGCGCAGCGGGGTGTTGACGGAGGCCGGGTCCTCGGCCAGTGCCATGTGGCGCAGTCCCGACAGGATCAGCGCCTGCGCGCCCTTGATCTCGGCAGCGATGGCGCGGGTCATCTCGGGGCCGTTGCCATAATCCTCGTCCCCGGTGATCACCAGCGCCGGGCAAGTGAGCGGCGGGACAGGGGCGGTGATCTCGTTGATACCCTCGGCCAGAACCCGGTAGATTCGGTGATAGACCTCTTTGCGGTTTGCCGTGACCCAGCCGCGCACGGTCTCCATCATCGCCGGGTTGGCCGCGCGGAAACCTTCGGTGAACCAGCGCTCCAGCGCCGCCTCGACCGTTGAGTGCGGACCCTCGTCGCGGGCCTGCTCGACCCGTGCCAGGATTGCGGCCTGCGCCTCGGCGCTGCGTTTATGCGGCGAATGCAGGATGACCAGCGCGCGCGCGCGGTCGGGGCAGTCCTGCGCAAACCGGCGCGCGATCATACCCCCTAGCGAAAACCCGGCGATGACCGCATCCGCGATACCGCAATGATCGAGCAGGCCCTTAAACTGGCGCGAAAAAAGCGACAGGCTGGGTGCCTCGGGTGGATCAACCGAGTCGCCATGGCCGTAAAGGTCATAGCTGAGCACGCGATAGCCATCGGCCAGCGCCGGGCTGGTCCATTGCCAGCAGGCCCGGTTCAGCCCCAGGCCATGGATCAGCACCACGCAGGGCGCATCTGCCGGGCCGGTAATCTGATAGGCGGTGCCGTCAGGTGCTACCGACATCAGCCCTCTCCCCCCAACGGCTTGTAGGCAATCACCTCGACTTCGACTCGGGCATCCACCAGCAGATCGCTGACCACGGCCGAGCGGGTCGGCGGGTCGTGCGGGAAATACTTACCGTAGACCGTGTTGAAGCCGGGGAAGTCGCTGCGGTCGCGCAGCCAGACCATCGCCTTGACCACATCGTCGCGGGTGCAATCGGCCAGAGCGAGGGTGGCGGTAATGTCGTCAAGCACGGCGCGGGTCTGCTCCTCGACTGACCCGGTGGTCATCGGCACACCGTCCTGCATCGGGATCTGGCCGGTCAGAAAGACAAAATCACCGGCCCGGATGGCGCGGGACAGCGACAGCACCCTGTCACCGATTTCGAGGGGTCCGCCGATCACCTGTTTCTTGCTGCTGGTCACGTTCGCATCTCCTTTTGCGGCCAGCCTGCCCTGATCCCCAATCCTCAGCTTAAGAATTTTCGACACATGGATGCCGATTTTTCGCACAACTCATCGCCGATTCGCCGCTTTGTATGAGACGAGAGACAAAAAGGGAGGACCAAGATGGCCGATATCCAGAGCTATCGGATGCTGATCGACGGCGCTTGGGTCGATGCCTCGGACGGGGCGTTGTTCGACAGCACCAACCCCGCCGACGGCAAGGTGTGGTGCCGGATCCCCAAGGCCACCGAGGCGGATGTGAACCGGGCGGTCGAGGCAGCGCATCGCGCCTTTACCTCGGGGCCATGGGCCAGAATGACACCGACCGAGCGGGGCAAGCATCTACGGCGGTTGGGCGATTTGCTGGCGGACCGGTCCGAGGAACTCGGCCGGATCGAGTCGGTGGATACCGGCAAGATGCTCAAGGAAACCCGCTGGCAGGCGAAGTACATTGCCGAGTTCTTTCACTTTTTCGCAGGCTGCGCCGACAAGGTCAGCGGTGAAACGCTGCCGATCGACAAGCCGGACATGTTCGTCTTTACCAAGCGCGAACCGCTGGGCGTGGTGGCCGCAGTGGTACCTTGGAACAGCCAGCTCTTCCTTGTCGCGGTCAAGATCGGCCCGGCCCTGGCGGCAGGCAATACGGTTGTCCTGAAAGCCTCGGAACATGCCAGTGCCGCGATGCTGGAATTCGGCAAGCTGATCGAAGAGGCCGGTTTCCCGCCCGGGGTCGTGAACATCGTCACCGGCCATGGCGAACCCTGTGGGCGGGCGCTAACCGGGCATCCGCTGGTGGCACGGGTCTCGTTCACCGGTGGGCCGAATGCCGCGCGCCACGTGCTGGAAAACGCCAAGCGCAACTTTGCCGAGGTCTCGCTGGAACTGGGGGGCAAGTCGCCCTTTATCGTCTTTGAGGACGCCAACATCGAAAGCGCGGTCAACGCCTCGATTGCGGGCATCTTTGGCGCCACGGGGCAAAGCTGTGTCGCCGGGTCCCGGCTCTACCTTCACGAGGATATCGCCGATGAGTTCCTCGACCGGATGGTGGCACAGGCACGCGCCATCGTGATCGGAGATCCGCTGGCAGAAGAGACCCAGATGGGGCCGCTCTGCACCACCGGGCAGCTTGCGCATATCCAGCGCGAGGTCGCCCATGCGCAATCCGAAGGCGGCACCGTGCTGACCGGCGGCAAACAGCCCGAGGGGCTGGGCGGCCTGTTCTACGAACCTACGATCATCGACTGCCCGCGTCAGGACCTGCGCATCGTCGATACCGAACTGTTCGGCCCGGTTCTGAGCGTTCAGCGTTTCCGTACCGAAGAAGAGGTTCTGGCGCTGGCCAATGATTCCGAACACGGGCTGGCGGCGGGGATTTTCACCCGAGACAGCGCCCGCTCTCTCAGGATGGCGGGCGCCGTGCGCGCCGGGATCGTCTGGGTCAACACCTATCGCGTGGTCTCTCCCATCGCCGAATTTGGCGGCATCAAGGGGTCCGGCTATGGCCGCGAAAGCGGGTTCCAGGCGATCTACGATTACACCCGGCCCAAGACGGTTTGGATGAACACATCTGACGAACCCATGGCCAACCCCTTTGTCATGCGCTGAGCGAGAGCCCGGAAAGGAACACGGACAATGAAATTCCAACTTGCCATCAACCTGGAACGGATCGACGACAGTCTCGACATGAACGATGTCGCGCGCCACACGCTTGAAATGGTGCAAATGGCCGAAGAGGGCGGTTTCGACATCGTCTGGGCCGCCGAACATCACGCCATCGAGATGACGATCGCGCCGAACCCCTTCCAGATCCTGACCTGGTGGGCCGGAGAGACCAGCAATATCAGGCTGGGCACGGCTGTGGCGACCGCGGCCTATTGGCACCCCATCAACCTAGCTGGCGAGGCTGCGTTCCTCGACCTGATCAGCGGCGGGCGGCTGGAATTCGGCATCGGTTCGGGCGCTTATCAGCGCGAGTTCGACCGGATGAAACCGGGGCTGAAACAATCCGATGCCTGGCGCTATATGCAGGAAATGCTGCCGGTGGTGCGTGAATTGTGGAAGGGCGATTATGCCCATGACGGCGAGTATTGGCAGTTCCCGACCTCGACCTCGGTACCCAAGCCGGTGCAGGCCGACATGCCGGTCTGGGTCGCCGCACGTTCGCCTATCACCTATGACTACGCGGTGCGCAACCGTTGCCATATCAACTGCTGGCCCTTGACCCGGCCCTTTGCCGAGGCGGAACTCTACAAGCAGCAGTTGGACGAGGCCATTGCCAAGGCCGACAACGGCTGGTCGCCCCGTTTCGCGTTGATGCGCCATGCCTGCATCTATGACAATGCCGCCGACCGCCAACAGGCGCTGGACGCGATCCGGCGACTGCTGTCGCAATTCGAGAACCTGTTCCGCAATGCCGGTGACGTGTTCAATGGCTTCCCCGCCGCGCTGCCGCTGGACCAGATTGCGGGCCGCGAGCAATACGACCCCGAGATGCTGGAAGAGAACCTAATGTTCGGCTCGCCCGAAACCGCGATTGCCAAGCTGAAACGGTACGAGGACCTGGGCGTGAACGAGTTCATCTATTACGCCTCGATGGGGCTGGATCATGATGCGCAGAAACGCTCGCTGAGGATGTTCAGCAATGAAGTCATGCCGGAATTCCGGTGATGGAGGAGACCCCGATGAGCGAAGGAGTCAGCACCCGCCGCGATGGCCATGTCCTCGAAGTCACGCTGTTTCGTGGCAAGGTCAACGCCATCGACGTGCCGACCAGCCAGGCACTGGCGACGGCGTTTCAGGAACTGCACGAGGACAAGGAATTGCGCTGCGCGATCCTGACCGGTGGCGGCGACAAGATCTTCAGCGCGGGCTGGGATCTGAAGGCGCTCAACGCGGGCGAGATGCAGCTTGATAACTGGTGGGAGAGCGACGACTACGGGTTCGGTGGCTTTACCGGCCTGACCGAAAACTGGTCGCTGAACAAGCCGGTCATTGCCGCGATCAACGGTCTGGCTATCGGTGGCGGTTTCGAAATGGCGATGGCCTGCGACCTGCTGATCGCCGCTGATCATGTGGAATTCGGCCTACCGGAAATGCCGCTGGGGATCGTGCCGGATGCGGGCGCGCTGCAACGTCTGCCTAGGCGCATACCGCATAACATCGCGATGGAGATGTTCCTGCTGGGCCGCCGTATGTCCGCGACTGAGGCCGCCCACTACGGTCTGGTCAACAAGGTGGTGCTTAAGGAACAGCTGATGGATGTGGCGCGCGAATGGGCGGCCTCGATCGCTTGGTCGGCGCCACTGGCCATGCAATTGGTGAAAGAGGTTCAGCGCGAGATCGAATGCGTGCCGCTGGAACAGGCGTTCCACAAGATGCGCACCGACCCGATGCCGACCTATCGCAAGATGTTGAAATCCGACGATGCAGCCGAAGGCGTGGCCGCCTTTGTCGAGAAACGCGAACCCAGGTTCAAGGGCGAATGATGTATCCAGATTCTACCTCGATCACCCGTGTCGCCAGCATCGGTGGCGGCCCCATTGGCGGCGGTTGGGCCGCGCATTTTCTGGCACACGGCTATGACGTCACCAGCTATCTGCACGACCCGGCCGAGGAGGCCGCGTTTCGCACCATTCTCGATACCGCCTGGATCAGCCTGACCGCGCTGGGCCTGGCGCCCGGTGCCTCGCTCGACCGGCTGAGCGTCGTCCATGATCTCCACGCGGCGGTCGAGGGTGCGGGGTTCATCCAGGAAAGCGCGCCCGAGAATCTGGAGACGAAACAGGCGCTTTATCACCGGCTGGGGCGCATCGTGCCCGAGAATGTGGTGATCGGGTCCTCGACTTCGGGGCTGATGATGACCGACATCCAGGCCCAATGCAAAACACCCGGACGCACAGTGATCGGGCATCCGTTCAACCCGCCTTATCTGTTGCCATTGGTCGAGATCGTGGGCGGAGAGAAAACCGACCCCGCGGCGGTAGAATGGGCAGGCGAATTCTATCGGGTCGCGGGCAAGGAGCCGCTGATGATGAAGAAGGAGATCCCCGGCTTTGTCGCAACGCGCCTGCAAGAGGCGCTGTGGCGCGAGGCGCTGCACATGGTTGCCAATGGCGAGGCCACGCCCGAGGATATTGACGTCGCACTAATGAACGGCCCGGCGCCGCGCATGGTCAGCCAGGGGCAATGCATGGCGTTTCACGTCGCCTGCGGCGCTGGCGGCATGGCCACCAATCTGGACCAGTTCGGCCCGGCGCTGAAACTGCCATGGACCCGGCTCACGGCGCCGGAACTGACGCAGGAGTTGCGCGACCGCATGGTCGATGGCTGCAACGCCGTCGCCGGCGACCGGCATTTTGCCGACATGGCGGCACAGCGCGACCGCGAGATCGTCGCCGTGCTCAACGCCCTTCGCGCGGCACGAGCGGCGCGTTAGCGCGCCTCTCTCCCGAATTCAGCGCGTGTAGAAAATCCGACAGGGTGCCGGGCCAGGTCGGGGCCGATTCGTTCGAGGGCCAGGCCTCGCGATAATCCGACGGTCGACGGCCAAAGAACTTGCTGAACGAATACGAGAAATGTGACAGAGTGTTAAAGCCGGAGGCGGTGGCGATTTCGCGCACGCTGAGTTCGGTAGCGATAAGCAGGACGCGCGCATTCTGCAAGCGGCGTAGCAGGCCGAACTGAACCACGGTACAGCCTACATGTTTCTTGAACTGCCGCTCCAGCTGGCGCTGTGACACGTCCAGCGCGGCGGCGATCTGGGGCACGGTCAGCGGCTCTTCGATGTTGCGTTCGATTAGGGTCATCGCCTGCCGCACCAGAGGCAGGATCGATTCCGTCCCGCGTCCCATGGTCCGGCGCTGCGAGGAGGACCCCTTGCGGATCGGGTTGTGCAGCATCTGGTCGGCAATCTCGCCCGAGAAACTGGCCCCGTGCGACTGCTCGATCAGCCGCAGCATCAGGTCGACACCCGCCATGCCGCCAGCACAGGTCAGGATGCGCCCGTCGACGGTAAACAGCTGTTCGACCACGGAAATCTGGTCGAACTTCTCCTGGAAACCGTTGATCCACGACCAATGGGTCGTGGCTTCCTTGCCATCCATCAGGCCGGCACGGGCGACCAGATAGCAGCCCAGCTCGACCGCGCAGATGCGTTCGCCCTGGCGCGCGCGCTTGCGCAGCCACGAGGCCAGCGCCTTGTTCTGGTAATGCTCGCCCCCCCAACTGGCCAGCACAAAGACCTGATCGGCCGGTGCGGTCTGGTCCGGCTCGATATCCAGCTGAACCCGCACGCCATTGCTGGCGCCCAGGTTCAGCCCGTCGAACGATGTGACTTCCCACGAGAACAGCCGCTCGGACGACAGGTAATTCCCGATCCGCATGGTTTCGATCATCGTGATCAGGGTCGTCAGGTTGAACCGTGGCACCACCACAAAAACCGAATGGACCTGGCCTCTGTCCTGGGGGGGCAACAAGTCGAGTTGCATTATGCTTCCTGTCACTACATTTACTTGCATCTTATCAATATTTTTCGACATCGACACCTGAAATGCGGCGAATAATCGACAGATTTTGGGGGGATCGGGCCAGCACACTGGGAAAAACAACAGGGAAAAAATCGCATGAACCACGATGTCGTGCTGACCTGCGCCGTTACCGGCGCCGGGGACACAACCGGCAAAAGCCCGCATGTCCCGGTCACGCCCAAGGCGATTGCCGAGGCGGCGATCGAGGCCGCCAAAGCGGGGGCGGCGGTTGTCCATCTCCATGCCCGCGACCCCGAAACCGGCCAGGGCTCGCGCGATCCGAAACTGTTCAAGGAGATTGTCGACCGGGTGCGCGACAGCGGCACCGACGTGGTGATCAACCTGACCGCGGGCATGGGCGGAGACTGGATCTCGGACCCCGCCAATCCGGCCATGCCCGGACCGGGCACCGACATGATCGGACCCGAGGCGCGGCTGGCCCATATCGAGGAATGCCGCCCCGATATCTGTTCGCTGGATTGCGGGACGCTGAATTTCTCGGATACCGACATGATCTATATCTCGACCCCGCCGACGCTGCGCCGGATGGCCGCGCTGGTGCAGGAATGGGGGGTGAAGCCCGAGCTGGAAGTGTTTGATCTGGGCCATATCCGCTTTGCCAAGGCGATGATCGCCGAGGGGCTGATCGACGCGCCGCCGATGTTCCAGCTGTGCCTGGGTATCCCCTGGGGCGCGGATCAGGATGTCGAAACCATGGTGGCGATGAAATCGCAGCTGCCTGCGGCGGCCAGCTGGGCCAGTTTCGGAATTGGTCGCGGCCAGATGCCAATGGCCGCCGCCGCCGTGGCGCTGGGCGGCAATATCCGCGTCGGGTTGGAGGACAACATCTATCTCGAACGCGGCGTTCTGGCGACCAACGGCCAGCTGGTGACCCGTGCGCGCGAGATCGTCGAACGCATGGGCGCGCGTCTGCTGACACCGAATGAGGCCCGCGCCAAGCTGAACCTGCGCGGGGCGGAGGGGTAGATGGCCGACGCGTTCTCTGGCGGCAGCCTGCGGATCGAAGGCGTGTCGAAATATTTCGGCGCGTTCCGGGCTGTCAACGCGGTCGATCTGGAAATCCGCAAGGGCGAGTTCCTCACCCTGCTTGGCCCTTCGGGCTCGGGCAAGACGACGCTGTTGATGATGATCGCGGGGTTTCTGGACATCACCAGCGGCGATATCGCGCTGGACGGAAGCTCGATCGCCGATGTGCCCGCCGAGAAGCGCAACTTTGGCATGGTGTTCCAGGGTTATGCCCTGTTCCCGCATATGACCGTGCGCGACAATATCGGCTATGCGCTGAGCGTGCGCAAACGGCCCGAGGCCGAGATCCGGGCTCGTGTCGACGAGATGCTGGAACTGGTTCAGTTGCAGGATTTCGCCAACCGCAAGCCCGGCCAGCTGTCTGGCGGTCAGCAACAGCGAGTGGCGCTGGCGCGGGCGCTGTGTTTCGCGCCGCCGGTCCTGCTGCTGGACGAGCCGCTGGGCGCGCTGGACAAGAAATTGCGGGTCGAGGTGCAGGAGCAGCTCAAGGACATTCACCGCCGGGTCGGTACGACCTTCATCTATGTCACCCATGACCAGGAAGAGGCGCTGTCGATGTCCGACCGCATCGTCATCATGCGCGACGGTGCCATCGAACAGGTGGGCTCTCCGCAAGAGCTGTACGAGCGGCCCGCAACCCGTTTTGCCGCCAGCTTTCTGGGCAAGTCGAATTTCATTCACCAGAACGGCCGGGCCTATGCGCTGCGCCCCGAGAAGATCGACATTCACCTGGGCAGCGGTCACCCGCAGGCCCGGCGCAGCGGAACCATCACCAGCATCACCTATTTCGGGTCGATGCAGCGGATCATCGTCGAAACCACCGAGGCCGAACAGATCGAGGTGGATATCGACGTCTGGCGCAACCGGCAGCCCCTGCATGAGGGCGAGACCGTCGAGCTGAGCTGGCAGGACGCGGCGGCGGTGGAACTGAACGAAAGCTGAAAGAGTACCTGAAGAACGCCGGAAAAGGCGTCGCAACAACCGCCCGGCAAGGCCCCGGGCATCTGACACGGAGGACGAAATGCAAGACAAGCAATTCATGAAGGAAATGCTCACCGAAAGCGCCCATGCCTACAAGGAAGGGCGCATGGACCGGCGCACCTTTCTGGCGCTTTGCGGTGCCTCGGGTATAGCCATGAACGCCGTACTGGCGGGCGATGCGCAGGCGGCGGCCGACCATGTGGTGATGTGGAACTGGGGCGGCCAGTCTGTCGAATGCCACGGCTCGGCCATTGGCGAGGCCTTTACCGCAGCCACCGGCAAGGGGGTGAAATTCGACACCTCGGGCCCGCTCGAAGGCAAGATCAAGGAGATGGTGGACAGCGGCAACGTGACCGCCGATGTCGCCGATGCCGACCTGTTCAACGCGGTGTCGCTGGGGCCGACTGGGCATCTGGAGCCGATCGACTATTCCATCGTCAGCAAGGACAAGACCCTACCGGGCTATGCGCTGGAACACGGGGTCTCGGTGATCCTGTATGGCTATGCCTTCGTCTATGACACCGAAGCCTATGGCGACAACCCGCCCAAGGATTGGAAGGACTTCTTTGACACCGCCAACTTCCCAGGCACGCGGGCGCTGTACAAATGGGCCAACGGCTCGCTCGAGGCGGCGCTGATGGCCGATGGCGTGGCGGGCGACGCGCTTTATCCGCTCGACATGGACCGCTCGCTGAACAAGATCAGGTCGATCAAGGATGACAGCATCTATTGGGGCTCGGGTTCCGAGGTGCATTCGATGGTGGTCAACGGCGAGGTCACCATGGCCATGATCTGGCAGAACCGCGGTCGCAACATCGAGAACGATACCGATGGCCGTTTCAAGCTGGTCAACAACCAGGCCATGGCCATGCCCGGCGCCTATATCGTGCCCAAGGGCAACCCGGCGGGCCGCGAGGCGGTGATGCAGTTCATCGCCACCGCGCAGGAGGTTCCCGCGCAGCTCAAACTGCTCGACTGCCTTGGCATGACGCCCTCGAACCCGGCGGCCTTTGGTGAAATCCCCGAGGATCAGCAGCCCTATGCCATCACCTCGGCGATGAATATCGACAAGATCGTCTATAACGACCCGACTTGGTGGGGCGAAAATGGCGGTGACGCGGTGAACGCCTTCCTTGAGGCGATCAGCTAGGGTCAGGATTCATAACCAATAGATGACGGTTGCGGCCAGAGCGATGGCTGAGAGGAAGACCTTGGGACAGCGATCATAGCGTGTCG
>NZ_JBQFXM010000038.1:0-15932 GCF_056540845.1 Ruegeria sp. AL2 | reverse complement strand
CCGCTCTTAGCGAGTGGCGTCAGCTTTGTTCCGGATAGGTTCGCGGTTTCCGCGGCAAACTGAGACTGGTTCGAATTCGTCTGACAGCACCCGCTCGGGTGCCCACCAGCATCCGATCCGGCGCAACGGGTAGAACTACATATCTCAGTTTCTTTCCACCCAGAAAAAGTGGCTGCCAACCTTCATCTTCATCGAAAGAAATACAAACGCAGTCCGGCAGGATTGCAGGCACCACTTTGTGTGGTTCTACCGTCCAGTGCAATCCGGCGAGTTTTTCGATGATGCCGTTCGGCGCGAGCGTTCTGGACAGAGCTTCAATGTGTGCCGATGTGGCTAAGGCCTTCGTGTTTCCCAAGAACTGATCGACGAGCGGCAGAACAGTGCTTTGCGCTTCTTCAAGCATTGAGGCTCCGTTCTCTCGGAAATGAAAATAGAGCACACGGGCAAGTGTTTCCTTGCTGACGCCAGACAAGACATCATATCCATTTTTTGTGATGCCGTCCAAAATGATGTCTTGAAGTTTTTTGGGGATGCAGTTGGCTGATAGCCTTTCGATCCCGAAAACCTCAGCAGGGTTTTCGACTAGCTTACCTATGGCTTGCGCCATACTCGCCGCCCCCTCCATTAAGAATGTTCTCGAATGCGCGGAGCGAATGGACAAGTGGGCGGCGACTTCGCCAACCATTTGTGGGTCTGCCTCCTCACCGGTGTTGAGGGCGCGCAGCACGTCAACCATCTTGAACACGTGCGTTTCGTAGTCCGTGATGAGATCGTCAAGCGTTGGCGTCCCATCCTCTGACGGTTTCGAATAGAAATGCTTCTGTTTAGCCGCATCACCTCGGTCTACCGGAACAGGATGGTCAAGGTTACGACGATACATCCACAGCTTGTCAGACCCATCCTGAATGACGAAAGGTTTTAAGAAATGTCGCGGAATGAAGTGCTGCCCGCTTCCAGCCATTAGACACGTCCTCCAGATTGGTTTTTTCAAAGTCAGCGACGACAGATCGCCAAGCGCTCAGCGTCTGTTCATAGAAGAGCCGTCACTACAGTAGCTCATCTTGGATTTGTAGTACCGGCTTAGGTCATAAAGTCGAAGAAAACTGCGCCGTTCAATTTCCTGGAACTTTGAATGGTGTGGTCTTGCGAACGGCCGCTATTTGGGCTGCAACCGCAGCACTTTGCTTCGTTGGCAAATGGCCGGAATGGGCCGTTTGGATATATCGTGGAGAACAGGGCAGGGACTTGTGCTGCTTCTGCACTGAGGTCGGCAAAGAGCCCAGAGTTCCAAGTTTCTGTTTCGCAGCTAAAGTCCGCTTTGTTGGGCACTTGGAGTCCCGGTTGGCGATCAATCTCGGATAGTGGTCTCAGTTCCGAGTTTACTTTGAACATGTCGAGAACTACGGTCCATTCTGACAACTCCGACGAGAAATTATCAGACAATGCCCGTGACAAGCTACATTTTCACTGTTTCCCCCCCGCCGCGCGCCTAAGCGCGTCTTTTGCCGCGCACGCGTGCGCGCAAGACTGACGCAGGCGCGAGACGTCGCTTAAATCGCGGCCTCCTGTAGGCATACAGGGTTAGGTTGCGTGCGCCTTTTCGCCTCCAAATCTCGAAACTTCCCACCGTGATGCAAACGCCTTTTGGGCCGTGACAGCATCATGGTCGTCTGGCTGTCTGGAGGCCAATACACATGAATAAGCCTACTCCACTCTTTATTCTCAGTTTGTCAGCAACACTTCAGATGATCGGTGTCGGCATGATCGTCGCACTTCTTCCACAACAGGTTCATGCAATGACCGGATCACTTGAATGCGTCGGTCTCGTCGCATCGGTTTTTGCGTTTGCCTATCTGCTTGCGCAACTGCCGATTAGCGCTCTGTCAGACCACCTGGGCGCAAAGCGTTTCCTGGTCACTGGTTATTTACTCTGCGCAGTGTCTGGTGTTGTCTTCTTTTTCACCGAAACCGCTGGGGGCATCTTCTTGGGTCGCGCCATACAGGGCATCGGTGAAGCTCCGATCTGGGCGCTCGGGCCAGCTATTCTTTCACTGGCCTATCCGTCAACCAAGGGGCGGGTGATTGGCATCTACAATGCGGCAATTCACATTGGCCTGACGGCGGGTCCGTTATTGGGTTTGCTCGTCGCGCCGAACGGCCAAGGCAGTCTGCCGTTTCTGATTTTTGCAGTGCTGTGCCTGTTCGCAGGACTGTGTGTCTTTTTCTTTCTGAAACCCGTTGCCGTTCCTCTTGGACAGTCTCGACCGAGCTTTGCACAATTTATCAGACTGTTGCGCCAAAGGCAGACGTTGATCCTGTTGTTGGGTGTCCTTCTGTACGGCGCTGGATACGGTGTTTTCCTAACGGTTTTGCCCGTTTCTTTGGCATCCACACATAGGTTTGGCGCAACGGCCATCAGCCTGCTGTTCGTGGTGTTCTATGCGGCCATCGGCCTGTCGCAGATCGTTGCAGGAGCACTCTCTGATCGGTTCGGACGGAAGGGGTTTCTGATCTGGGGTATGGCGTTGGCGGCTGTTGGACTCGCGGCATTCCCGCTCTTTTCAGGGCTTTGGGCCTATATTCCGCTTGGATTTTCCAGCGTTGGATTGGGAACTTTCTGCGTGGCATCCATCGCTGAATTGAACGAGGAAGCCCCCGACACACTCAAAGGGGCCATATCGGGCAGCTACTATCTCTTCTGGTCTGCGGGCTACGTGCTTGGCCCACTGTCTATTGGCGCAATCAGCTCGAACGTTCCATTCATTGGGTTCGGAACGCTCGCTGCCTTGCTTGGTGTTCAAGCCTTGGCGTTGGTAAGGGTTCAAAGCTAACCCCCACTCAACACACAGGCATCTCTTCTACGTTTGGGATGCCTGCTTTACGACTTCATTGCTGAGCCAGCCGCCAATATTGACCTCGCCGGGTCGTAGAAGTGGCAGGCTATTGGCAAAGCGGACTTTGGGGAAACGGTGCTGAACGGCAGGTCTAGTCCCATGTAGCGAGTTCAGGCAGCCTTTGTTTTGCGCTCGCAGCGAACGGCAGGTTCGACGGGGTCGCAGTGCAGTAACATTGACCAAGGTCGAACGGCAGGAAAGGGCCGTCCCCGATGTATCATCTCGCCGTGCGACAGCTAATACAGCGTTGCCTCTGATGTCGGCACGGATGAATGAAAAGCCCAAAGGGTGGAGCATTCAGGTCAACGGAACTGACTTCTCACTCTCGCGGCAGCGAACGATTTGCATATCATTCGCCCTGCGGGACGACGACGAAAAGGGCCTTCGCAGCAGTCGCTCCAATGTCCGCTGCCTGGAAGCACGTCAAAACCACATGTCCTTTACAGTTCGGCTGTCACGAGGAAGTTCTAGAAAGCTGTCGTGCCCCTCGAAGTGACGGATTGGAATCTCACTGATTGGTGACGGATCAGACATTCGAACATTAACCGCAGACAGTTTGCGGCCGTTTTCGTCCGAGAAACACGCAACGTAGTGCGTCACACACCCGCAATTGGCGCAGAAGTGAAAATGGATATCCCCGCTATCGCGACGCAGATATGTACTTGTTTTCCCGGTAGTTTGAATGTCATAGCCAATGTGCCCGTAGGCCCAAAGGGCACCGTAACGCCGACAGATTGTGCAATTGCAGGCCGTGACCGACTTTGGCACAGCATCGAGAGTCCAGCCAACTTCGCCGCAGTGGCACGTTCCTTTCAGCATGTATCAATCCCCGCTCTCGGAACTGACGGCATCATGACGACCGACCCATGTGCTTTGGCCCAGGTGCGGATCGCCGCTTGGGTCAAGCTACACTTGTGGCCTTCCCTTGGACAACAGATAGCCGATTTACATTCACAGAGATACGCAGCTGGGTCACAGGACCACTGGGCGGCGATGCGTGACTGGCTGGTTCGGAATGACGTTCCTGCTCCAAAAAATCTGCCGGGGTGGCCAGAAAAGGAATAAGGGCTGGCTGAGGGGGTCGAGGCCAGCCCCTATCTTCGTCACGAGGGGGTAAGTGGTTATTCTGATCCCAAACTACCCAGTTTGCATGCTGCCCGAAATTGGGGGATTCCCGTAACACTGCAAACTTCACCGAAAAAGTTTGTTTCCAATGAGCGAACAGTGAGTTTCAAAACGAGATGTGGACACAATTTTGCCGCAATGCGATCCTCTGTCCGTGGGTGGCGCGTGTTGATTTTAGAACGTTCCAGTTTTTCCATCTGGATTTGAGGGGGTTGTTGAGTTCGGCGCGCCGCCCCACGAGTACTTCATAGAACCGCCAAAGTATTGAACTGCACTTTCCGAGTGCCGGAGCGCCAACGCACTTTTCATCTCATGGACGCAATTTGAACACTCTCCGCAAATATCAGTGCGGAGCGGCGCGCCTTGATGGGGATTATGATTTCAATGAGGGGGTACGAGTTCGGCGCGTCGCACCACCACTGCCGGATATACTCGTTGTCCTTTGATTTGTTTAAATACTATCTTTTGATCCAGTTTGCGATTTTGAGAATGGGTGATTAGTGGAAGAGAATGAAGGCGTCTGGTTTAGCCAGGTCATGTATGACCCAACGTTGATGAAGCCCATTACCTCCGAGCAGGCTTTAAATGACTTGCCGACCGCAGGTGCAGTTACAGAAAGAAACAAAGCCGGGATAGTCCAATCCCGTGACGCCTTTCCGGATATGATATTTGGGTTGTACCCGTATAAAAAGCTCAAGGCACTTCCCGACATATTCAACGGGCCTGCTGGTCCCGTCATATCTCGCGCGGTAGCGGATGTACTTCGCGAAGCAGAGTTGGGAAAAACGAAAATCTATCCTTTGAACGTTTGCCAACACGACCGTGTGACACCAGTTGAAGGTGAGTATTTTACACTCGCCCTTGGAGAACAGAAAACGGCGTTTGTTCCGGATCGGTCGAATATGGTCAAACCTTTGGGTAACAAACCAGATACTTGGATCAAACGGGGTATGAAGCCCAAAGACTTCGACTTTGTTGTTGCAGACATAGCCTTGGAGGGGCCCGATTTGTGGGTTGATCCATGCCTAGCGTGGAGCCTGTTTTTCAGCGCCCGTTTGGTAAAGGCGTTGAAGGCAGCAAAGCTCACGCGCCGCTTCGGGCTGAGTAAATGTAAGGTTGTTTCCATTCACTAAAGGGGTACGAGTTTGGGGATGACGCATTATCGATACCGGCCAAGTTATGGGGAAATCTGGCTGGTTGTAAGTGTCCTTCTGGAGGCGGTTTGAAGTCTATTTCAGTGCAGAGTAGCGGCCCTGATTTTTGGCTCATCGCCGGAATACTTCTGGGCGTCATCCTACTGTATTTTACCTTGCGATTGATGCTCCGCGTATTCGGAGCAACCAAAGAGAAAGTCTCGTGCCGTTGGAAGAGAAAAACCGCGCAGGACAAGGAAACTCTGCGCGCTTGGAATTGTCGGGCATGCGGTGTTACAGCATATTCTGGAAACGGACGGAAACCCACAGGCTGTCGCAAGTCCGCCAAACCACAGAGCTTATAGTCAGGATGGCACGGACATGAATGTAGATGAACCGAAGCTGGTGATGTCAGACAGGTGCAAGGCTGTGCTTTTAGACGGGTATCGGTTTGAAATCGAAATCTACCGCTTGGACAACCAGGACAAATGGACGTTGGAAGTGGTGGACCATGAAGACGCCAGTTATGTCTGGGACGACAAGTTCAATTCGGACCAAGCGGCCCTTGATACAGCAATTGAGGTTTTGAACAACGAAGGCGCGTTGGGCTTCATGGGGAAAGAGTAGAAACCTTAGGGTAATCTTAGTGTGGCTAGTGCCGAAACCAAACCAGATATCCAGTGGATCTTTACACTTCCTGAGTTCTTTTCCTGACTTTCCTGCGCGCCCTCGCCGACCGTTTTCTACACCCCTCAGAGCAATACCGCGCATCAGTCCTGCGATAGTCGGGCAGGTCATCCCCACACCACCGACAAACCCAAGTGCCTTGCTTCACACAGCATAGCATCGCCTTTGCCCGCTTTAAAACCGGAAAGCGGTCCATCTCTGCTACCGCGAACCTGTCAGCGCGAAAAGCTGGAAGCGGACATTCAATCCGACCCAGTTACTGTCTCCGCTTTGCATTACCGCGAGGCGCCTAGTACCCGACGACTTCCCCCAACACTTCTCCTGCGCCGCCGTCGGGTGGGCGCGTATCTGCGACCGCGGCAAGCGTCAGCGCCAGATCGACTGTATGCACTCGACGCGAGACCCGCTGTGGCGCGAGGCTGAAACCGGCAAAAGCTATGGGCACGTGGGTGTCATAACGCCAGGGCGAGCCGTGGGTGACTGTGACCGAGAGACCGTCGAAATCGTTGATGAACCAGCCGGGGCTGGCCACCAGATAGATGTCGCCCGAGCGGTCGGGGTTGTAGTTGTTGGCCACGGCGCGCATCAGCGCATTGTCGGGCAGGGCGCCCGTACGAATGCGGGACGAAGGCACAGCGAAGGCGATACCTTCGAAGGTCGACAGTTCTTCGGCGATGGCGGTTTCCAGCGCGACAAGGTCGATGTCGTCGCGACTGTGCACCTCTTCCGAGAGGGTGAGGTAGGGGTGGTCATAGCCCGCTATCAGCGGATCGCTAAGGCCAAAGCGCGCGCGGATGCGATCGGCGGCGGGCTGGGTCGCCCAGTGCTCGGGGTTGACGTAGCCGCCCATCTCTCCCAGCTCGGCCAGGTATCCCGGCGCCTCGGGCGTGCCGTGATCGGCGGACAGCGCGATCAGGGTGTTCTCGAGCCCGATCTCGGCGTCGATAAAGGCGAAGAGATCGGTCAGGGTGCGGTCGAGCCGGAGCAGGTTTTCCTCGGCCTCGAGGCTGGAGGGGCCGAAGCCGTGGCCAATGTAATCGGTCGCCGAGAAGCTGACGGAGAGGTAATCGGTGACATCATCCTGCCCCAGGCCCTCGGCTGTGATCAGGGTCTTGGCGAAATCGGCGGTGATCTCGTCCCCGGCAGGGCTGAAGGTGAGCAGCGTGGGGAAATAGGGATCGTTCTTCCACGAGAGCGGATCGACGGTCGAATAGGGGTGCGGGAAGGTGCGCCCGAACCCGGCAAGATCAGTTTCCCAATCCTGATCGTCGCGATCGCCAAAAAGATAGCTATCGATGGGATGGGTCAGCTGCCACGAGGTGCCGAGATAGTTTTGCAGGAAATCCTTAGCGTTCCAATCGGTCACCCAATCCGGGTAGCTGTCGTAATAATAGCTGGAGGTGACGAATTCCCCGGCGGATTTGGAGAACCAGAACGCCTTGCCGGTGTGGCCCGCCATCGAGACGGCACCACGATCCTTGACCGAGACGCCAAAGACCTTGGCGCGGCCCTGGGTGGCGATGGACAGCTCGTCGGAAAAGGTGGTGGTCAGGATGGCGCGGGGCGAACGGCCATCGGAACTGGCGGCAAGCTGGGTGGGGTCGACCTCGGTGTCGGGGTTCACGTCCGCGCCCCGAGTGAGGAGTGGATAGTCGGCGTCCTCGACATTGTAAATAGTGCGCCCCGTGGCGCGGTCGTACCAGAGGTTGCCTACCATGCCATGGGCCGACGGATGCGCGCCGGTGGCCAGCGTGGTATGGCCGACGACGGTTTCGGTATTGGCGTGGGCGTGGTGGGCGTTGTCGTAGTAGACGCCCTGATCCATCAGATAGCGGAATCCGCCCGAGCCAAATTGGTCGTAGTGGCGGAAAGGCAGGTCGCCCCGCAGCTGATCCACAGTGATCTGGAGGATGAGGCGCGGCTTATCCTCGGCTAATGCACCGTTCGCCAAGGAAAACGCCAGGAAGACGGCGCAACTGGCCGTTTGGACAGGTGGCTTTTTCAACATCGAAGGCTCCTTCCTCTCGTCGATCGGCCCACGCGGTGCGCGGGCCGTCGCGTCATCAGTTTAGGGGCAGGACATCCGGGAAGGTCCAGCTGCCATCGAGGATTTCGGCGCGTGGCTGGTAGAGCCGGACCGTGTAGTTCCAGCCCGGCGTAAGAGGGATGCAGTTGATCCGGTCATCCTCGCAGCCACCGAAATGGATGGTGAAGGAACCATCCTCATTCGGGGTGGCCGAGGTGTTGTTATAGCTGTTCCGCCCCAAATCGTTGGGCGCGAGGAAGCCGTCAGCGTCGTAGACGGTGATCGACCAGAACGCGTCCACCGGCACGTCTTGCAGCGTCACGGCATGGGGGGTCGCGCCGTCATTCCTATCGACGGCGTCGACAAAGGCGCTGGCCGTCGTGGCCGGCTGCCCCGCCCAGCCCGCCATCCCGATCAGATGGCCCAGCGGGTCCACCTCGTCGCGGCGGCCAAAGGCGATGCTGGCATCAAGGCCGACGGCAGCGGCGAGGTCACTGACCGCCTTCCGCGCAGCGGCAAGGGCGTCAAGATCCCAGTTCGGAGCCTCGAAGGGGCCGGTTCCGCCGCCTTCGAGGCGTATTCCGTCCTGCACCGCATGGGCGCGCGCCGTATCGTCGGGATCGCCCGCGTCGATGAAGGTGCGGAACAGGAGCATCGCGAAGCGGGTCCCGACCTCGTCCTCGGTCAGCTCGTATGCACCGGGTTCGGCATAGGCAAAGTTGTAGTGGTCCTGGCTGATCACCAGCACCGACTGGAACCGTCCGTCGCCCTCCGGCAGCGTCACCGTCACCGGCTCGGACAGATCGATGAGGGCGGACGAATACAAGGTGTCCTGGTTGGGCCGGATGACTGGCTGCGGCTTGTCGGCGGAGGTTACCTCGCGCTCATGGGCGATCTCGCCGACACCTGTTCCGTTGTTCTTCATAGTGAGCCGGAACATCGTATCGCTCTCGGCGCGCATGAGGTTCCGGATCGTGATATCTTCGGCGAGAACTGGTGCGGGCGCGCAGAAGGCAGCGGCAAGGAGAAGGTGTTTCATTTTTCTGTCCTTTCTGTCAGTTCGCGGGCTCGACACCCGGGAAGACCCAGCTTCCATCCAGCACTTCCGGCGCTGCACGATAGAGCCGCACGGTGTATTGCCACCCCTCGACAAGCGGCAGGCAATTCACGCGCCCGTCCTCGCAGCCGCCCAGATGCACGGTCATCGAGCCGTCCTCATTGTACGTCCCGCTGACGGAGTTGATGACATAGGCGTCCATCGCGTTCGGCGCGAAATAACGGTTTGCATCATAGAGGCTGACCGACCAGAAATCCTTGACGGGCACGTCGGCCGGCACTTCGATCTTGTATTTCCCGACCGGCAGGTTCGGCGAGATCCCGAGATAAAGTGCCTCATCCTCGGGCAATCCGCCCCAGCCACCGGCCGTCCCAATGAAATGCCGCACTGGATCGACATCCTCCTTCTTGCCGAACATGTGGAAACTGTCCGGAAGGTAGGCGCCGACACCGACGGCGGCCCTTACGAGCCCTAAATAGCCCTCTTCGTCATAGGGCGGGACGATGAAAGGTTTGGACGAGGCAGCGTCGATCGACATCTGGTCCTGGATTGCGTGCACGGCGGTCAGGTCCGCGGAATCGGTCGCATCCAGCAGGACGCGCAGATAGACGGCGACATATGGCGTGTCAAACGTGTCCATATCGAGTGTATAGGCGCCGCCACCGTGCAAGACCTTGTTCAGGTAGTGGTCCTGGTTGATGACCATCGCCGACATGTAGCGGTCGCCGACATCCGGAAGGGTGACCGTCGCGCCCTTGCTGATATTGATGATCGCGGCGCTATAAAGAGTGTCCCGGTTCGCGCTGATGGTGGTCTGAGCATGGACGGGCATCATTTCGCGGAAGTGGTAGAACTTGTTTACCCCTCCAGCGAGGGCAACATATTTGCCGAACTCGATATCTGTCGCGGCACGGATAAAGTTGTCTACCGTGACTGGGATTTCCCTGCTGTCGGCAAGTTGGTCCACTGTGGTGTCGAAGTTTTGGGCATGAGCGGGACCAGAGACGATCGCGGCCAGGAATGCAAGAAACAAAAATATGCGGTTTGCCAATTGTTTACCTTTCATGAGTCGCCCCTCAAGTCTTCGTTTTCCTGGCGTTTTATCATAGTGCGACCGGTCATTTTGTGACAAAGAGACGCTATGAGACAGAAGTTGGTCAACATCATCGAACTGGCGCACGTCGTGGACATTCTTGACAGCTTCATCCCGAAACACGTCGTCGGGAGCGCGCTCCGAACGGCTGGTCTCGACCGTAAGATGCTGTCAGAAGGAACCGGGTTTGTTTCCTACGCTGCTGAGGCCGTCATTCTGGAGTCCGTCGCCCGCATGATAAGCGATCGCCATCTGGGTGCCAGGGTTGGCTGGGCCTTCGACTACTTGGCCTACGGAGCTTATGCGAACTACGTGCTGGGCGCACCGGATCTGCGATCTGCGCTTGACCGCGGGCGACGCGCGCTGTCGCTGACGCATCCTGGCTCTGAAATCGTGATCCGACAGACTGACACGCACGTTGTCGTCGGACGAGACTCGAAAGGCTTCTCGGTCGTCGGCCACCGACACCTCGACGAAGGGGCGCTGTTCGTTATTTCCAAGGTGGCCAGGCATTTCCTCGGCACGGACTGGCAGCCCGATTGGTTTGAACTTCCCGATGGCAATGGTGACGACAAGTCAAAGCTTGCAGATCTGTTCGGCGCACCTGTTAGGACGGGAGCCCAGTCACCGTCCGTCGCGCTTCGGCTTTGCGACCTTGACACGCGAAACCCGCACCCCTTGCAGTCTCGGAAGACTATTACATTGGGGGACCTGGGTGCGCTCATGGGGGTTGAGCCGGTTCAGTCCATTGAAGGCGCGGTTTTGCAAATCATGCGCGCTCATCTTCCGACAAGTGTGCTTTCCGAGAGCAAAGTTGCGGCCCATCTTGCGATCGGCCCCAGGTCACTTCAGAGGGCCCTTAGGGCGGAAGGGACGGCATACAGGACAATCCGCTCCATGCTCATCGAGGAGCAGGCGCGCGAAATGCTTCAGCAATCGGACATTCCGGTCGAACGGATCGCCGAAATGCTGGGATACATAGAGCCGAGAAGCTTTCGCCGTGCGTTCAGGGAGTGGACCGGCTCTTCACCAAAGAGCTTCCGGGGAAACCGAAACACAAACACTTGAGTCGTTGCCGCTGATCACATTCGCATATACACGATGGATTTTCTGGAAACCCAAGGCGTCCCGAAGTCTGCCAAAAAATTTTGAATTCCCCAGACCTGCGCTTCGTCCGCTCTGCCGGCATTTGCCGTTCTTGAGAATGTGCGGCCGCAGCGAATGGCAGGTCCGGCGACGCCGCACTGCGGAGACTGCAAGCGGGGAGAAGGTCCGCAAAGGGCCGGAAGAGGCAGTCTGCTGAACCGCGTGGAAGGTCGGCTTTGTCCCGCATGGCGGTCATTTAACGAAAATAATCCAAAGTCTGGTATCCGAAGGAGCGGCCGTTCGCGCCTAAACTTCGGAACCCGTTTTGAGATGACGGACGGCTGCTGCCGTCCGTCAAACCGTCAGATGTCGATCTTCTCCGAGATGCTCAACGCGTCGTCGAGTTCGACCCCAAGGTACCTGACCGTGCTATCAACCTTTGTGTGTCCAAGCAGGAGTTGGACGGCCCGAAGGTTGCCAGTCTTCCGATAGATCAGCGCAGCTTTTGTCCGCCGAAGAGAATGCGTTCCGTACCCACAAGGATCCAGTCCGATGACCGACACCCAGCTGCGCACGAGACGTGCGTATTGCCGAGTCGAAATGTGCGATGAACTGTGGAACCTGCTTGGAAAGAGGAACTCGCGACCAAGCATGTCGGGCGATCTGACCCACTCAAAAATCGATCTTCGCGTGTTCTCGGACACTTCGAACTGAACTGGCCTGCCTGTCTTGCTCTGGACGATCGATACGCGGTCTCGAACTGCTCCGGCAACGACCAGATCCGCCACTTTCAGGCGAACAAGATCACAACCGCGAAGTTTGCTGTCGATAGCAAGATTGAACAGCACAAGGTTGCGCGGGTTCCCGGCGAGTTCGAGCCGCGCACGAATTGCCCAAACCTGTCTTGGCAGGAGTGGACGTTTCTGACCAATTAGTCGGTTCTTGTTCCACGGCGGCTGAGACGGTCTGATTATTGGAAGCTGAATACGGGACATGGTGAAGTCTCCATCCAGCCCTCCCACACCAGGCATCGGCACCCTGCCAACCACCGCACTTTACTGTCCTTGCCATCATAGAAACCGATCGCGCGCATCTCAAACTGCAGTTTAAAACACTCAATGGCCGCTTCTGATCAAGTCGGACGTCCGATGAAAACGAGCCTATGACCGCAATGCGGACTTTGCTGCCGTTTGCTAGTTCCCAGGCTATGGCGGTTGGCAGCCCATTACGGGATTGGGGTTGCTGGCTTTTTTTCCGCATAAGGCGACCTCCGTCGCACGGTCTGCGAACAGGCAAATAGCGTAATAAGACAAAGTCTGCGACCCGCGCCTTACGTCAAACTCGCAACGTTTCCTTGTCGAAAGCTTTATGTTGATAGGCGACTTTTGCGAGTGTGGAGTTCAAAATTCCTACCTGTTATCATCTTCGCAGGAGGGACCGGCATGGAGCGACGTTTGAGCGCTATTTTTGCCGCCGACATGGTTGGATACAGTCGGCTGATGGAGGCTGATGAAGTCGGGACACTTCGACGCCAGAAGATTCATCGTGCCGAACTCATTGATCCTGGCTTCGACGAGTTTCACGGACGCATCGTCAAGGAGATGGGCGACGGGGTTCTTGTCGAGTTCCCAAGTGTTGTGCAAGCCGTGCAATGCGCAGTCAATATCCAAAGGGAAATGTCCGACAGAGAAGCCGGTATTTCCCACGACCGACGCATCCAGTACCGGATAGGAATTAATCTTGGCGACATCATCATAGAAGGTGACGACATCTTCGGCGACGGAGTGAACATCGCCGCGCGTCTGGAACAAATGGCTGAACCGGGAGGCATCTGCATCTCGGGCAGCGCCTATGACCAGCTTAAATCCAACCTGGATGTCGGATATGAATCGCTGGGCGAAGTTCAGGTCAAGAACATCCACCGTTCAATACGGACATATCGAGTTCTGACCGATCCTGAACGTGCAGGCCAAGTTCTCGAGAGAAAGCTGTTTGGCAAGACCAACCTTAGAAAGCAAAGTGTCATTGCTGCCGGGTTCATCTGTTTGCTGCTGGTCGGCGCGGGATTGTGGTGGTCGCAGAGGTCTGTCGTCGAACCTGTCGATCCGAGCCGAATGGCGTACACGCTTCCGGACAAACCATCAATCGCGATATTGCCGTTCAAGAATCTTTCCAACGACCCCGAGCAGGAGTATTTCGCTGACGGTTTCGTCGAAGATCTGATTACCAATCTCGCACAGTCCAAGGACCTCTTTGTCATCGACGGAAATTCTTCGTTCAGTTACAAGGAGCGCGTGGTCCCCATTGGGCAGGTCGCAGAAGAACTCGGCGTTCGCTATGTTCTCGAAGGATCCGTGCGGCGTATCAATGAGAAAATCCGGATCTCTGCACAGTTGATCGACGCTTCAGCCGGCGCTCACGCCTGGGCCAAACGTTACGACAGGGCAGCCGCCAACCTGTTCGATGTTCAGGACGAGCTGAGCCGGGAAATAGCCGGCACCCTGTTGGTGAACATAAAGATTTCGGATCTTGCGAAAGCGGTGCAGAAACGCCCCGCAGACCTGTCGGCGTATGATTATGTGTTGCGCGCACGCGCCGCGTATGATGCCGGAGGCAGAGAGATGTGGCTGAAAGCTCGTGAACTGGCCGAAAAGGCCATCGCCATCGATGCCAACTACGCGCCCGCTTATTCGATCCTCGGAAACACCTACAATGACGCCTACATTACGCAGAACGAAGGGCCGGCGGCACTCGACCGTGCCGAAGCTGCGGCCACCAAGGCGATAGAATTGGATCCATTGTTGTCGACAGGCCACGAGTTGCTTGGACGCGTCTTGTTGCGCAGAGGTCGGCACAGCGATGCAATTGCCGCTATCCAGAGGTCAATTGAACTCAACCCGAACCATTCACAGCTTTATGCAAGTCTTGCGGATGCGCTGACATTTGCCAATCGCCCGAAAGATGCTGTCCAATTGATGAAAAAGGCCATGCGCCTGAATCCACTCTACCCATCCCGATACAACATGTACCTTGGCAGGGCATATTACTTTGACAGGAACTTTGCTGAAGCCTTGCCCGAGCTTGAAGCCTGTGCTGTCCGGGCACCAAAACGTCGATCCTGCCGCATATATCTGGCTCCAACATACGCGGAGCTCGGGAGACTATCCGACGCAACACAAGCAGTAGCTGATCTGCTCGAGATTGCACCAAATTTTTCCATCAGCAGCTCGGTGGAAAACCAGTTGCCATTCGTGCCGACAGCAATGGATTTTTTGGTTAGAGGCCTTCGCAAGGCAGGTGTTCCTGAATGACCGATCTGGTCCGAAGTTGCTTGCTCCGATGTCTATTTACCCCTTTGCGCTGACATCTTACTTGTCAAGTATCTATGTCACGCCAAGAGCTCTACTCGTTCACTTTATGTTCGGACAGCAATTCATCTTATTGCAGAGCGGTCGGGTAGGTCGAAGTTAGCCGGGTCGCACCGGTCAAGTATAGGCCGAGACCTGCCGCTAGCCGCACTCCGCTTGAAAGACCGCTGTCGCGAAACGCTCCATGCTTTGCAGAGGCCTTTCTGAATGTCTCTGCCATTCGTGGCCGACGCCGCGTTGGTCAAGAAGGGCTCAATGTCGTCGTTCTCGGCTTCGCAGCATTAAATTGGCCATAGTCAAATCCGGCCTTCGCTCCGGCCTATTTTGTTGAAAAACTCTTCCTTGATCGATGGCTGAACTGCTGATTCAATTCTTCCAATGGGCGGGAGGATTGGCGATGATGGGACCGAGGCAGGAAGCGCAATCGTCGCTGTTCTATGAGTTCTCAATGGAGAACCACGTTCCCCAAGATCACTTGCTTCGGTCGATTGATCGCTTTGTTGATCTGAGCAGCATTCGAACGCATCTCGCGGATTTCTACAGCCACACCGGTCGGCCATCCGTCGATCCGGAACTGCTGATCCGGATGCTGCTGGTCGGCTATTGCTTTGGCATCCGCTCCGAGCGACGGCTGTGCGAAGAGGTGCATCTGAACCTGACATATCGATGGTTCTGCCGCCTCGATCTGAATGAGCGTATCCCGGATCACTCGACGTTCTCCAAGAACCGGCATGGATGCTTCCGCGAGAGCGAACTGCTGCGTCATCTGTTTGAAACGACTGTGGCGCGCTGCATCGCGGAAGGACTGGTCAGCGGCCAGCGCATGGCAATCGATGCCAGCTTGATCGAAGCCGATGCAAACAAACAGAACTCAACGCCAAAAGAAGAATGGGACGCATCAACCATCGATCCAGAAGATGCGCCTCGCGCGGTCCGCGAGTATCTCAACACTCTGGATGAGGCGGCTTTTGGAGCTGCTGGCGAGGTGCAGCCCAAGTTCACCTCGCATTCTGACCCTGCGAGCGAATGGACGGCAGCGCGCAAGGGGCCTGCTTTCTTCAGCTATTCTGACAATTACCTGATCGACACTGACCATGGCGTCATCGTTGATGTCGAGGCCACGAGGTCTATCCGACAAGCTGAGGTCGGATCAACGAAGGCGATGTTGAACCGCGTGAAGGCAAATTTCGATCTTAATCCTGAACGGCTGATCGCCGACACGGCTTATGGCACCGGGCCGCTCTTGGGTTGGCTTGTCGGCCGCAAGATCGCACCACATATCCCAGTCTTCAATAAGTCCGGCCGCAACGATGGCACCTGGACCCGCGCCGACTTTGAGTGGGACGCAGAAAACGATCAATATGTCTGTCCCGAAGGTCACGCCCTGAAGCAGTTCCGCCGTAACTACTCAGACCCGAACAGGGGGCCGACTGGCAAGGGCACTGCACGTTATCGCGCCTTGA
>NZ_JBQFXM010000037.1:0-16144 GCF_056540845.1 Ruegeria sp. AL2 | reverse complement strand
AAGGCACCGAGATGGTCATGCCCGGCGACAACGTGTCGTTCGGCGTTGAACTGATCGCACCGATCGCGATGGAGCAGGGCCTGCGCTTCGCGATCCGCGAAGGCGGCCGCACCGTCGGCGCCGGCGTCGTGTCGAAGATTACTGAATAATTCGCACAAGCGAATGAACCAACGAAAAGGGCTTCCCTCGGGACGCCCTTTTTTCGTTTTTGCCTAAGCTGATTGTAATGCTACTTCTCTCATATTGAGGCATCACAATTAGAAAGAGGTCACAGCATGCACTTATTGGCGCGTTCAGTTGGTCTAGTTGCTGCACTTGTTTATTTATCCACATCAGCGTCCGCACAGCAGATCGCGGACAGGATTTATCTCGGAGGGCCTGTGTTAACGATGAACGATAAGGCTCCGTCCGCTGAAGCGGTCGCAGTCAAAGACGGACGCGTTCTTGCTGTGGGGTCGTTGTCTGATTTGTCGATGCATCGCGGTGAAGAAACCGAAACGTTTGACCTGGAAGGCCGCGCGATGCTTCCGGGTTTTGTAGATAGCCACGGTCATGTGGTCATGGGGGGGTTGCAGGCATTGTCCGCCAACCTTCTTGCGCCGCCTGATGGGAAAGTCGTTGATATCGCCAGTCTGCAAGCCACGTTGACTGACTGGGCCGACGAAAATGCGCAAGCCGTTGAACAGGTCAAAATGATCATCGGCTTTGGTTACGACAATGCTCAATTAAAGGAACTGCGCCACCCTACGCGACAAGAACTGGACATTGTGTCTGAGGACTTGCCGGTCGTTATCGTTCATCAGTCCGGGCATTTGGGAGTAGCAAACTCGAAAGCTCTAGAGTTGGCAGGCATCACAGCCGCTTCAAAAGCCCCTCCGGGCGGAGTGATTCAACGCGATGACGCCGGTGAGCCAAACGGTGTTCTGGAAGAGTATGCGTTCTTTTCGGTCCTTGTGCCCATGTTGGGAAATCTGGGTGAAGAAGGCCTGGCGGCATTTGCCAAAGCTGGAACCGAACTTTGGGCACAGTTTGGATACACGACCGGACAAGAAGGCCGAACCTCAGGAGAAATTGTTGACGTTCTCAAGAAAGTTGCCGCCGAAGATGGGCTCCCAATTGACGTGGTAGCCTTCCCGGATGTTCTTGAGGCCAGGGAATATATAGGTGCAAACACCTCCAAGAACTACGACGACCGGGTTCGGGTCGGGGGCTGCAAGCTAACGATTGACGGCTCGCCTCAGGGTTTCACGGCTTTGAGGGATCGGCCCTATTATGATCCAGTCGGAAGCTACTCCGCCGGTTATTCAGGGTATGCTGCTATTACGATGGAGCAGCTACAGGACGCCGTTAATTGGTGTTACGAAAATGGGTTCCAAATCCTTGTGCACTCTAACGGGGAAGGGGCTTCTGACATGCTGATAGCAGCTCTCGAAGAGGCACAGATGAAGTATGGCGACCCGGGGAATCGTCCGGTTCTGATCCACGGTCAGTTTCTAAGAGAGGATCAGGTTGCGAGTTTTAAACGCCTCGGCGTATTCCCATCGCTTTTCCCGATGCACACGTTTTACTGGGGGGATTGGCATCGTGATCACACCGTTGGGCCGGTCAATGCAGACAATATCTCACCCACAGGATGGCTGCTCGAGCGGGACATGATGTTTGGCACACACCACGATGCCCCGGTGGCCTTTCCAGATAGCATGCGTGTTCTTGCTGCGACGGTTACTCGACGCACACGCTCTGGAGATATTTTGGGGCCGCATCAGAGGGTCGATGTTATGACTGCCTTGAAAGCCATGACAATCTGGCCCGCTTGGCAGCATTTCGAGGAAGATGAAAAGGGGTCCATTGAGGTTGGCAAAGTTGCGGATTTCGTGATCCTGTCAGACGACCCCACATCCGTTGACCCAGAAACACTGGCGGAACTAGAAGTGCTTGTAACCGTGAAGGGCGACGAGATTGTTTATGAAGCCGAAGTGGGTGTCCGAGAGGGCAAATTGGATTACTCGCCGTTCTCAAATGATCCTGTGATTGCCCATCTGTATCTGCATGCGGTTTACCAAGGGATGAAGGTAGAAGACGCATGGCTAACCAATGGCGTGTCTGGCGGCGAATAAAACGGTGTTCTTTGTGACGTTTGCCCCTTGTCAAACCCCGCCAACCCCACTAATACGCGCAGGTTCTCAACAAGAACATCAAGGCGGGATGATTCCCGCCTTTTGGGTTCGATGAGGGTTGGCGATGCGCGTCTGTCCTCCTCTCAACCTCAACGCCTGATAAAAGGCTGTTACTATGCAAAGCCAAAATATCCGTATTCGGCTGAAGGCATTTGACTATCGCGTTCTGGATGCCAGCACGCAAGAGATCGTCAATACTGCCAAGCGGACCGGCGCGAACGTGCGCGGCCCGATCCCGCTGCCGAACAAGATCGAGAAGTTCACGGTTCTCCGTGGCCCTCACGTTGACAAGAAATCCCGCGACCAGTTCGAGATCCGCACGCACAAGCGTCTGCTCGACATCGTTGATCCGACCCCCCAGACCGTGGACGCGCTGATGAAGCTCGACCTGGCTGCTGGTGTGGATGTCGAGATCAAGCTGCAGTCGTAAGATCGGAGGGTATAGATTATGCGCTCTGGTATTATCGCAAAAAAAGTTGGCATGACCCGCCTGTTCATGGAAGACGGCAAGCAGATCCCTGTGACCGTTCTTCACCTGGACAACCTGCATGTTGTTGCACAGCGGACCGCTGAAAAAGACGGCTACACCGCCGTTCAGCTGGGCGCTGGTGCTGCCAAGGCAAAACGCACCTCGAAGGCCATGCGCGGCCACTACGCCGCTGCCAAGGTCGAGCCCAAGCGCAAGCTGGCCGAGTTCCGCGTCTCCGAAGATGGCCTTATCGAAGTGGGAGCCGAAATCTCGGCCGAGCACTTCCTGGCTGGTCAGAAGGTTGACGTTTCGGGCACCTCGATCGGTAAAGGCTTTGCCGGTGCGATGAAGCGCCACAACTTCGGTGGTCTGCGCGCCTCGCACGGTGTGTCGATCAGCCACCGTTCGCACGGCTCGACCGGTCAGTGTCAGGATCCGGGCAAGGTGTTCAAAGGCAAGAAGATGGCCGGTCACATGGGTGCTGCCCGTGTTACCACCCAGAACCTCGAGGTGGTCAAAACCGACGCCGACCGTGGTCTGGTCTTCATCAAAGGCGCCGTTCCCGGACCGAAATCGGGCTGGGTCACCGTCAAGGACGCCGTGAAGAAGAAAGCACCGGAAGGCCTGCCTTTCCCGGCTGCTGTGAAATCGGCTGCAACCGAAGCACCTGCGGAAGAAGTATCCGCGGAAGGTGGTGAAGCATGAAACTTGATGTAATCAAACTGGACGGCGGCAAGGCCGGCGACATCGAGCTGGATGCAGACCTGTTCGGCCTCGAGCCGCGCGCGGACATCCTGCACCGTGTGGTCCGTTGGCAGCGCAACAATGCGCAGGCCGGCACCCACAAGGTCAAGACCCGCTCGGAAACCAGCTACTCGACCAAGAAGATCTATCGCCAGAAAGGCACCGGTGGCGCACGCCATGGTGACCGTAACGCACCGATCTTCCGCAAGGGTGGTGTTTACAAGGGCCCGACCCCTCGTTCGCACGGCCACGACCTGCCGAAGAAGTTCCGTAAGCTTGGCCTGCGCCATGCTCTGTCGGCAAAAGCCAAAGCAGGTGAACTGGTTGTGATCGAGAACGCCGAAGCCGAAGGCAAGACCGCCGCACTGGCCAAACAGGTTGCAAACCTGGGCTGGAAACGCGCTCTGGTCATCGACGGCGCGACCGTGAACGAAGGGTTCCTGAAGGCGTCGCGCAACATCGAAGGTCTGGATATCCTGCCGTCGATGGGTGCAAACGTTTATGACATCCTCAAGCGTGACACCCTGGTGCTCACCAAAGCGGCTGTCGAAGCACTGGAGGCTCGTCTGAAATGAGCGCGAAGGCAGAACACTACGACGTGATCCGCAAGCCGATCATCACCGAAAAGTCGACCATGGCGTCCGAAAATGGCGCGGTTGTCTTTGAAGTGGCGATCGAAAGCAACAAGCCGCAGATCAAAGAGGCCGTTGAGGCGCTGTTTGGTGTGAAGGTCAAGGCGGTGAACACCACCGTGACCAAAGGCAAGGTCAAGCGGTTCCGCGGCCAGCTGGGCCGTCGGAAGGACGTCAAGAAAGCATATGTGACCCTGGAAGAGGGTAACACAATCGACGTAAGCACCGGTCTCTGATTCGACGCTTACAGCGACACTTTACGGCCCCGGTGGATCACTCCGCCGGGGCCGATTTCGTTTCAGGCGTCGAAGCTGGGGACGCGCGTCAGGGTAGGGCGGTCACACGCCCTCCAGCGGTCGCCTCAGGGCGGTTCTGACGTTTCGGGCTCATTGGCCGCCTCAACAGCCATCGCACCCTCTGGCGGCCTCTGAGCGGCCTGCAAGCGGGGCAGAGCCTGCAACGGATATAGAAAAGGCGCCGTTAAGGCGCCTTTGGGTCGTTTTAATTGTGTGCGTGGTTATGAGCAATATACGTGCCGGTGCGCGATATCTGCGATGTCGCAGCGGCGGATGCCGATATCGTCCAGCTCACGGTTGCTCAGACGCTGCAACTCGGTATAGGTGCGCTGATACTCAGCAGCACGAGCGCGGGCTGTTTTGATCCGTGTGATCATGTCAGCGATCCGGGTGCCGAAGTTGAAGCCGGTATGGGTCAGTGTCGCAGTTGTCATCTCTGTATTCCTTTCTCGTATCAGGGCGTATTCCCTGACGTTTCCTTTTGAGTTCCTTCATTGGACAAGGCAGAGATAGGAGCGTTTGCTATCGCTAACAACGCAGATTTTGGTCTAGCCGGTATGCATGCGGCGAATAACTTTCGCTGGTTGGATTGCTCGTAGCCTGGTTCCTGTTCCTATTGGCATGGATTTTGCAGTTGACCTGCGGATTGACGCGATGGCCATCTGCGGTTTGCAGCGACTTTCAGTTTGTTCCCAATACCGGACCCACCTGCTGAAATGCAAAATAAAGTCCCGTCGGATCACGAAACACACGCGGTGCATGCTGCGCGCTTTGCCGTGATCGAACACGCACTTCGGACGCTCCAAGCGTCAAAGCATCACGTACCGCATCCTCGATAGCGGTGACCTTAATTCCGGGTAGCCAGGCGCATCTTTCACGTATCTTTATATCTGGTGAAGCAACCACAGGAATATGTGTAAGCCACGGACCTGGCCCGGCCGCGCCTGGGCCATCCGTTTTCGAAGATGTTCGATCAAACAACGATTGGTAGAATTCAACTGGAAACTCTGGGCCTTCGCTCAGATAAACCTCTGTTGTGAACTGTTGTGTAGGTATCGGGTAATCGTGTTGTGAAACGGAAATGCCAAACCTGGCTCCCAAGGGGTCCAACAATAGGCAGTTTCGACCGACGCCGGGCACATCAAAGGGGCGCCGAATGATATGTGCGCCCAGCTTCTCGGCACGCTTTGAATACTTGTCAACATCGGGAACCTCGAAATAGGGAAGCCAGCCGGCATCAAAGCCCGCTGGAGTCTTGGTATATCCACTTCCGGCTTCCCCATTCAAAAGAGCAAGAGTGAATTCCCCCTTTCCCCGGCCCCAGACATAGTCTTCTGTGCTTTCCTTAATGAAATCCCACGATGCTACACGGCCATAGAAAGCCTCGGAAGCGTTCAGATCAGGCGTAAAGAGGTCATGCCAAACGATCCGTCCTGTCTTATCCGCACTCACTTCAAGAACCTCCTGCGTGAAACACGCTGGATAGCCCATCATAATCCAATTGGTCATTGATACAGATCAATCTGAACATGGCGCTCCAGAAATCCGGGTTGGAGGAAGGAATCCCCAAGAAGCTGAAGTGCCAACAATAAACGCCCCCGAATTTACCGGAGGCGTTTTTGTTCTTTCCGATGAAGGCGGGCTTAGCCGCGTTCTTCGATGATCTCTACCAGATGCGGGATCTTGCGGATCATGCCGCGCACCGAAGGAGTATCCTCCAGCTCACGGGTTCTGTGCATCTTGTTCAGGCCCAGGCCGATCAGGGTTGCGCGCTGTTCGGCGGGGCGACGGATCGGCGAACCGACCTGTTTGACGACGATGGTTTTTGCCATGACGTGCTCTCCTTATGCTTCTGCTTCAGCAGCAGCCGGTGCTTCGTCCCGCTTGGGCAGGATGTCAGCAACCTTTTTGCCACGACGTGCGGCAACCGAACGCGGGCTCTGCTCTTTCTGCAGGCCGTCGATGGTGGCGCGGATCATGTTGTACGGGTTCTGCGAGCCCAGCGACTTGGACACAACGTCCTTGACGCCCAGCATTTCGAACACGGCACGCATCGGACCACCGGCGATGATACCGGTACCTTCAGGCGCGGCGCGCATAACCACTTTACCGGCGCCGTGACGGCCCTCGATGTCGTGGTGCAGGGTCCGACCTTCGCGCAGCTGCACGCGGATCATCTGACGCTTGGCTTGCTCAGTCGCCTTGCGGATGGCCTCAGGTACTTCTTTCGCTTTACCCTTGCCAAAGCCGACGCGGCCTTTCTGATCGCCGACAACCACCAGAGCGGCGAAGCCAAAGCGCTTACCACCTTTTACGGTTTTCGACACGCGGTTGATTGCGACCAGGCGATCTGCAAATTCCGGTGTTTCTTCACGGTCGCGGCCACGGCCCCGACGGTTTTCACGTTCTGCCATTTGGCATCCCTTTTCCTCTAGAGGCGCTTGCGGCGCCAATTACTCAATCGAAGTGAACCCGTGAATGACATTCTGGGGCTCCCCGATCATCGAGGCGGGCGGACCCGCCTTCAAAGTGCCGGTGCCGGGCTGAAGCCCGGCCTACGGCGTCGTATCCGGTAGGCCGGGCTTCAGCCCGGCACACCATCAGATCTTCAGGCCACCTTCACGCGCAGCGTCGGCGACAGCCTTCACTTTGCCGTGGAACAGGAAGCCGCCACGATCGAAATAGGCCTCTTCGACGCCTGCCTTCTTGGCACGCTCGGCGATGGCCGCGCCGACTTTCGTCGCCGCTTCGACGTTGTTCTTGCCAACAACACCCAGATCTTTTTCCAGGGTCGAGGCCGAGGCCAGGGTCACGCCACGTACGTCGTCGATCAGCTGAACAGAGATGTTCTTGTTCGAACGGTGTACGGACAGGCGCGGACGACCCGCGTTGACCTTGCGAAGTTTGTTCCGAACGCGCAGGCGGCGCTTCAGAAACAGGGTTCTTTTGCTGTTTGCCATTGTCTGCGTCCTTACTTCTTCTTGCCTTCCTTGCGGAAGATGAACTCGCCCTTATAGCGGATGCCCTTGCCTTTGTACGGCTCGGGGCGGCGCCACTCGCGGATTTTGGCCGCGGTTTCGCCCACCAGCTGCTGGTCGATACCTTCCACAACGATTTCGGTCTGCTTCGGTGCGGTGATGGTGACACCTTCCGGAGCCGTGAAATCAACATCGTGGCTATAGCCCAGGTTCAGCTTCAGGGTGTTGCCCTGCATCTGCGCCCGGTAACCAACACCCTGGATCTCCAGCTCTTTTTTGAAGCCTTCAGTCACACCGGTTACCAGGTTGGCAACCATGGTGCGGCTCATACCCCACTGCTGGCGGGCACGCTTGGACATGCCGCGAGGGTCGATCTTGACCACGTTGTCTTCAACCGACAGCGTCACGTCGTCGGTGGCGGTGAAGCTGCGGGTGCCTTTCGGACCTTTGACTTCGATGGTCTGACCCGACACAGAGGCGGTTACGCCGCTGGGCAGCTCGACCGGTTTTTTACCAATACGAGACATTGCAGACCTCCTTAGAAGACGGTGCAGAGCACTTCGCCGCCAACATTGTTGGAGCGAGCGTTTGCGTCCGACATCACACCTTTCGGAGTGCTGACAATCGACACGCCCAGACCCTGACGGACCTGCGGGATGTCATTGACGCCCATGTATACGCGGCGACCGGGTTTCGAAACCCGCTTCAGTTCGCGAATGACAGGGGTGCCTTCGTAGTATTTCAGGCTGATTTCGATGGCCGGATGACCGTTTTCGCCGGTCGTCTTTTCATAGCCACGGATGTAGCCTTCGTCCGCCAGCACGTCCAGAACCCAAACACGCAGCTTTGACGCCGGAGTGGATACGGTGGATTTGCCGCGCATTTGCGCGTTGCGGATACGGGTGAGCATATCGCCGATAGGATCATTCATATCTATGTCTCCCTTACCAGCTCGATTTCACCATGCCGGGGATCTGACCAGCAGAACCCAGCTCGCGCAGCATGATACGGCTGACCTTCAGCTTACGGTAGTAAGCGTGGGGACGACCGGTCAGCTGACAACGGTTGTGCAGACGGGTAGCCGAGCTGTTGCGCGGCAGTTTCGCCAGTTTCAGACGCGCTTTGAAACGCTCTTCCATCGGCTTGCTCTCGTCATTCGCGATTTCTTTCAGCTCGGCACGCTTTGCGGCATATTTGGCCACCAGGCGTTCGCGCTTCTTCTCGCGTTCGATCATTGCTTTTTTAGCCATGTCTCAATCCTCCCGGCGCTTACGCGTTGAACGGCATGTTGAATGCTTTCAACAATGCCTTTGCTTCAGCGTCGGTTTTCGCTGTGGTGGCAATTACGATATCCAGGCCCCAGACCTCGTCGACCTTGTCGAAGTCGATTTCCGGGAACACGATGTGCTCTTTCATGCCCATGGCAAAGTTGCCACGACCGTCGAAAGAAGGCTTAACACCGCGGAAGTCACGAATACGCGGCATTGCGATCGTGATCAGACGATCCAGGAATTCGTACATCCGGTCACCGCGCAGGGTCACTTTCGCACCCAGCGGCATGTCTTCCCGGACGCGGAAACCCGCGATCGACTTCTTCGCCTTGGTTGAAACGGCCTGTTGACCGGCAATTGCAGTCAGATCCTCGACAGCAGCTTTCGCTTTCTTCGAGTCTTTGACGGCCTCGGCACCACAACCGATGTTCAGAACGATTTTTTCCAGCTTGGGCAGCTGCATGTCGTTCTTGTAGCCGAACTCTTCTTTCAGAGCGGCACGGATGGTCTCGGCGTACTGCGCTTTCAGACGCGGGGTGTAGGTTGCGTTATCAAGCATCGATCACGTCCCCTGTGGTCTTGGCGAAGCGAACTTTCTTGTCGCCTTCCACGCGGAAGCCAACGCGGGTTGCTTTGCCGTTCTTGTCCAGCAGTGCCAGGTTCGAAAGATCGACCGGCAGAGCTTTGGGCAGGCGGCCGCCTTGCGAGGTTTGCGACTGGCGGGTGTGGCGGATGGCGATGTTGATGCCATCGACCACAGCTTTGCCGGCTTTGGGGTCAACCGAGGTGATAGTTCCCTCTTTGCCCTTGTCCTTGCCGGACAGCACGACGACCTTGTCGCCTTTGCGGAGTTTAGCAGCCATGATTACAGCACCTCCGGAGCCAGCGAGATGATTTTCATGAAGTTCTTCGCGCGCAGTTCACGAACAACGGGGCCAAAGATACGGGTACCTACGGGCTCGTTGTTGTTGTTCAGGATGACGGCGGCGTTGCGATCGAAACGGATCGCGGTGCCGTCTTCGCGACGGACTTCCTTGGCGGTGCGTACGACGACGGCCTTACGGACGTCACCTTTCTTTACGCGGCCGCGCGGGATGGCTTCCTTCACCGAGACGACAATGATGTCGCCAACGGAGGCGTATTTACGCTTGGAACCACCCAGGACCTTGATGCACTGAACTCGGCGTGCGCCAGAGTTGTCAGCGACATCCAGATTGGTCTGCATCTGGATCATGTGGTTTCTCCCGACCTGTGGGGGCTGGTCTGATTAAATCCCCCAGGGTTTCGACAAATGAAAAATCCCGGAAGCTTACGCTTCCAGAACTTCCCAACGTTTCGTCTTCGATTTCGGCGCGCATTCGATGATGCGTACAGAGTCGCCGACCTTGAAGGCGTTCTTTTCGTCATGAGCCCGGTATTTCTTGGACTTACGAACGGTTTTGTGCAGCAGCGGGTGCTTGAAACGGCGCTCGACCAGCACGGTGATGGTCTGTTCGTTGGCGTCGCTGGTCACGGTGCCTTGCAGGATACGCTTGGGCATCTGATTACTCCTCGGATGCCGCAGCAGCGGCCTTTTCGTTCAGGATGGTTTTGACGCGGGCAGCGTTGCGGCGGGCCGCTTTGATGCCAGCAGTGTTTTCCAGCTGACCGGTTGCCTGTTGAAAGCGCAGGTTAAAGCTTTCTTTCTTCAGGTTGACCAGTTCCTCGCGGAGCTGATCAGGGGTCTTGTCACGCAGTTCTTGGGCGTTCATCGCCTTTTCCTTTGCTCAAAACACCAGAAGGCCCCGTACTCGGGTCACCTTTGACCTGGTGGATGAATGATAGACATACGAATCGCCCGACAACGCCGGGAGACCGCAAGATGCCGCTCTATAGGGGGTTAGGGGTGGGGTGGCAAGGGAAAGTTTGCCATGCGGGAACAGGGAATTTCCCGAAATCAAAAACCCGCTTGTGTCACCGTGTCAGACCCTGGCTATTTGCCACTCTGGTCAATACGGACAGCATCTCGGAAACCTCTTCCGGCGAAAGACGGCCATGACCGTCCAGGAACGCTCCGATGTCACGCCCGGTATATCGCCCCGTCAGCTTCCCTTCGTCAAGGATCAGATTGTTTCGCGCAAGCTCCACGGCGGTCACATGGCAAATACGGCATTTCTCGATGAAGACACCGCCCGAGTCCCGAATAATCCGGAAATGAGCAAGCAGAACCTCGGCCTTGTCCGTAGTCACCCCGCCATGACCGGAGCGCAGGTATTTCTCGACCGCCCGTCCGGACCGCGCTCCGACCAGCACGCCATCTGACACACCAAGCTCATCCCAAACGAAATCACCGGAATGGGGGGCGTGGCATCCGGCACAGCTGTCTTCGTAGATGCGGTGCGGGTTCGCAATTTGCCCCACAGCACTTGTCGTGCAGGCAATTGTCGCAACCAGAACGAATGAGAATAGGGCTTGCATCGTAAATGCCTGACCAAATCCTGAACAATACACCTCAACATGACGGGCGGGTGCATAGCTTGGATTTTATCGTGTGTCTGAACCCAATGGAATGATAGAGATCAGAAGGCTCAATTTCGCTTTTACGAAAAACGCGGCCCCGTTTGCACGAGACCGCGTCTGCAACTGTCTAAGCCTGGGCGACTTACGCCAGAGCGATGTTCACAGCCGACTCGCGGCCGTCACGGCCGGGCTCGATGTCGAATGTTACTTTCTGGTTGTCGGCCAGACCGGTCAGACCCGAGCGTTCGACAGCAGAGATGTGTACAAACACGTCTTTGCCACCGGTCTCTGGTGCGATGAAGCCAAAACCTTTAGTTGTGTTGAACCATTTTACGGTGCCATTGGCCATATCCGTATTCTCCAAATAATTGCTGTCCGCGGAATTGCGACAGCGCGGCGTGGTCGGTCTGGATCGAGAGACTGAACGCCGAATATCGGGAGACAGTGGTCGAAAAAGAAAAACGTAAGCGTGCCTCACATGGTCCATGTCGGCACATATTGCAAGTGTTATCGAAAACTCTTTGTGAATCGTGATTGGTAGGGGGCCGCCCGTTCGTCTCGCAAACGCTACACTGAACAACTACCGTGCAATGAGCTGATGCTCACTCCCACTTATAGTTGAAACTCACTGAAATCCGCTCTTCCTCGGCCATGTTCATCGGCACCTCGTGGCGCAGCCAGCTTTCCCACAGCAGAACTTCGCCCACCTGCGGCTTCACATAGATGAAGGGCTGCAAATCGCGTCGCCCGCCTTTCAGCCGCGTCGGCGCGGCCATCATGCGGCCCGAGCGCGGGTCTTCAAGCTTCAGCGCGCTCGCGCCTTCGGGCATCGCCACATAGGTGGTGCCGGAAATCACACTGTGCGGGTGCAGGTGGCTGGAATGCATGCCACCCTCGGGCAGGATGTTGATCCACAGGTCTTCCAGCTTCAGCTTACCCTCACCCAGATCAAACTCCAGATCCTTGGCAAAAGCCGCCACATGGCTGTCCAGCGCCTTGACCAGATCGGCGAATATCGGAAACCGCCAGGGCAGGTCGGTCAGCGAAGCATAGCTGGTGTAACCGGGATAGCCGTTTTCTTCGCACCAGTCCTGACCGGCCTCGTCATCCTCGGCGATGACAAGGCACGAGCTTTCCAACTCCTCCGCATCGATCGGGGGACCGAACTCGGACAAAGAGGCACGATAGAGGCGGGTGACGAAGAGTGATTCAATCTGTGGCATGGGGCTGTCTTAAACCAGCCGCGCAGTGAACGCGATGGCTGTTTTGCGAGGCTCTGCCTCGCGCTCCGGGATATTTGCAGCCAGATGAAGAACGGATCCCCTGCTTCATCTAGCCCAAAATATCCCGGGGGAGGCGCGCGGCACGCGCGGCGGGGGCAGAGCCCCCTAAAGAAAAACCCCCGCCGGTGTTCCGACGGGGGTCAATCTTGTCACGAGCGGGGGTGCCCCCGGATCGCTTACCAGTCTTCGCGAACCACGACGCGGGTCTTGATCGGCAGCTTCATCGCAGCCAGGCGCAGGGCCTCGCGGGCGATGTCGTCATTGACGCCGTCGATCTCGAACATCACGCGACCGGGCTTGACCTTGCAAACCCAGCGGTCGACCGAGCCCTTACCTTTACCCATACGAACTTCGATCGGCTTTGCCGTGACCGGAGTGTCGGGGAAGATGCGGATCCAGACACGGCCCTGACGCTTCATGTGACGCGTCATGGCACGACGTGCAGCCTCGATCTGGCGTGCGGTTACACGCTCAGGCTCAATCGCTTTCAAGCCGTAGGTGCCAAAGTTCAGATCAGAGCCGCCCTTGGCTTCGCCCTTGATCCGGCCTTTGTGCAACTTGCGGAATTTTGTACGCTTTGGTTGAAGCATATCTTTCCCTCCTTAGCGACGACCGCCACCAGCACCACGAGGTGCAGGGCCGTCCTGGAGTTCCTGTGCTTTACGGTCACGTGCCTGCGGATCGTGCTCCATGATCTCCCCTTTGAAGATCCAGACCTTGATCCCGATGATCCCGTAGGGGGTCATCGCTTCGGCATGTGCGTAATCGATGTCGGCGCGCAGCGTGTGCAGCGGCACACGGCCTTCGCGGTACCATTCGGTCCGTGCGATTTCGGCACCACCCAGACGGCCAGCGACGTTCACCCGGATACCCAGGGCGCCCATGCGCATGGCGTTCTGTACGGCACGCTTCATCGCGCGGCGGAACGAAACACGGCGTTCCAGCTGCTGAGCGATCGACTCGGCAACCAGCTGACCGTCAAGCTCGGGCTTGCGCACTTCGACGATGTTCAGGTGCAGTTCGCTGTCGGTCATCGCAGCCAGCTTCTTGCGCAGGACTTCGATGTCCGCACCTTTCTTGCCGATGATGACACCCGGACGTGCGGTGTGGATCGTAACGCGGCACTTCTTGTGCGGACGTTCGATGATCACACGGGCAACACCGGCCTGCTTGCACTCTTTCTGGATGAACTCACGGATCTTGAGGTCTTCCAGCAGAAGATCACCGTAGTCCTTGGTATCTGCGTACCAGCGGCTGTCCCAGGTGCGGTTGACCTGAAGGCGCATGCCGATCGGATTGACTTTATGTCCCATTAGGCTTGCTCCTCAACTTGACGCACCTTGATGGTGATCTCCGAGAACGGCTTCATGATCTTGCCGAAACGGCCACGGGCACGCGGGCGACCGCGCTTCATGACCAGGTTCTTGCCAACCCAGGCTTCGGCGACGATCAGCTCGTCAACGTCCAGGTTGTGGTTGTTTTCGGCATTCGCGATTGCGGACTGCAGGCACTTCTTGACGTCCTGCGCGACACGCTTGTTCGAGAAAGTCAGGTCGGTCAGGGCCTTCTCGACTTTCTTGCCGCGGATCATAGCTGCTACCAGGTTCAGTTTCTGCGGGCTGGTGCGAAGCATGCGCGTTTTCGCCATTGCTTCGTTTTCAGCCACGCGGCGGGGGTTCTTTTCCTTGCCCATGACTTACTTCCGCTTCGCTTTTTTGTCTGCGGCGTGGCCATAATAGGTCCGGGTCGGCGAATATTCACCGAACTTCTGACCGATCATGTCTTCCGAGACGTTTACCGGGATATGCTTCTGGCCGTTGTACACACCAAAGGTCAGACCCACGAACTGGGGCAGGATGGTGGAACGACGCGACCAGATCTTGATGACTTCGTTGCGGCCCGACTCGCGCGCTGCTTCGGCTTTTTTCAGCACGTAAGCATCGACGAAAGGACCCTTCCAAACAGAGCGAGACATGGATTAACGTCCCTTCTTCTTGGCGTGCCGCGAGCGGATGATCAGCTTCTGGGACGCTTTGTTCTTGTTGCGGGTACGCTTACCCTTGGTGTCCTTACCCCACGGCGTAACCGGCGTACGGCCACCCGAGGTACGACCCTCACCACCACCATGCGGGTGATCGATCGGGTTCATAGCAACACCACGAACCGACGGACGCACGCCCTTGTGGCGCATACGACCGGCTTTACCGATGTTCTGGTTGCTGTTGTCGGGGTTGGACACGGCACCGATGGTGGCCATGCATTCCTGACGGACCATGCGCAGCTCGCCCGAGCTCAGACGGATCTGAGCGTAACCGCCATCGCGGCCAACAAACTGAGCGTAAGTACCGGCCGCACGTGCGATCTGACCGCCTTTGCCAGGCTTCATCTCGATGTTGTGGACGATGGTACCGATGGGCATGCCCGAGAACGGCATTGCGTTGCCCGGCTTGATATCGGCCTTTGCCGACGCGATGACCTTGTCACCAACAGCCAGACGCTGCGGAGCCAGGATATACGCCTGCTCGCCGTCTTCGTATTTTACCAGTGCGATGAACGCGGTCCGGTTCGGGTCATATTCGATCCGCTCGACGGTTGCCGCGACATCAAATTTGTTCCGTTTGAAGTCAACGATCCGGTAGAGACGCTTTGCGCCACCGCCGCGGCGGCGTGAAGTGATCCGTCCGGTGTTGTTCCGGCCGCCCGATTTGGTCAAACCCTCTGTGAGAGACTTGACCGGACGTCCTTTCCAAAGCTCCGAACGGTCGATCAGCACCAGCCCGCGCTGGCCCGGCGTCGTCGGCTTGTACGACTTGAGTGCCATGCTTTCTGTCTTCCGTTTAGCAAGTGCAGGGGAGGTCCCCCGCTATGTGATAGGCCCCCGTAGGTGCCAAAGGTATAGGGCCCCAAAGGTCCCCGGTTGCAAAATATCTAAGGCCCCGGAACGAATCCGAGGCCGCAAGATTGGGAGCGTTTAGCAGTGTTGGCGGTGGGTGTCTATAGGGGTGGAAGTATTTATTCCCGACCATCCAAGTTCTCAATTGTGCTGTCCACTGAAGGAATATCTTTGTCTAGATCTGAGTTGCCGTCTTTCGAAAAGGAAGCGTCGTCACTAACACTTTTATCTCGCTCCGCTTCCCACTCTTTCACATAGTCATTGTAATGAGTAGGTTTTGGTTGCTCCCCTTCGGCATGAGTCAGCTTCAGAACTGGCATCTCGATTCTGTTGAGTTTGATAAATTTCTCCAGGTAGTCCTTTAAAACCTTGCAATCTTCGACAACAGCTGGCCGCCTTAGTAGGTCCGCTTCCAGCTTTTGAAGTTCTCGCTCGTCGGGATTTCGAACTGTATTAATTGATATGATCGGATAAGGTTCACCATTCAGAACACCTTTGAACGACTGCGTCTCATGAAACCTGAAGTCCGCATCAAAACCGGTAGCGTCTGGATTCCCTTTTGCCTTTGCTAGCAGGAAGGCAAGTGCCGGGGAGATGGTAAAAGTGTTGACGGTCGAGTTGCGCGATATTCGAAAACCGCCATCTATACCTTTGCCCAAGAAGTCGAAACTCGCGGGATCTTTATCAACCGCTCTTTCGAACTCTTCGGTTCTGAGTTCATTCAACCCAGCATAAGGGTCTTCGGAACCTCCTTTTCCGATACCAATACTACAGTTGGGGCTGGGAAACGCTGCAATCCAACCGTTTCCCTTAGGGTCAGGATTCATAACCAATAGATGACGGTTGCGGCCAGAGCGATGGCTGAGAGGAAGACCTTGGGACAGCGATCATAGCGTGTCGCC
>NZ_JBQFXM010000036.1:0-16965 GCF_056540845.1 Ruegeria sp. AL2 | reverse complement strand
CTCAAGAACCCGCCGGTCACATATCTCCGGCGGTTTCCTTCTCCCCAAGAACCCGCTCCGCAAAGTCCATAAACGCCCGTATGATCTTGACGTCACGACGCTGGGACGATGTGCTCTCAGTAGTCAATCTTTCTTTTGCAATGAAACAGGTGGAGCATCGGAGGGTTCCTTCACACCGGCTTGCCCGAAATATCACGTGACCTGATCTGCCCTGATGAGACAGAGCGCCTAGTCCGACCCTGCGATAACTACTTCGATATCATTTTTATCGAGCATGTCCTGGATATTGGCAGGAGGACGGCGGTCGGTAAAAAACACATCAATTCCGGCCATGTTGTGAAGAGATATCGGAGCCCGCTTGTTGAATTTTCCGCTGTCGGCAACGACGATGCGCACTTGCGCATTTTCAGCCGCAGCACGTGCGATATTGGCTTCTTCGAGATCATGCAGCATAAAGCCCAAATCTCCATTCACGGCTCCAACCGAAAACACTGCCAACTGTACGTTGAAACGCTTCACAAGATCCAATGCCTCTGCACCGAAAGCACCCCCATCATGGGCGCGCAATTCTCCACCGGCCAGAAACACCCGGTTGTTGTTGTGCTTTGACAACGTGTAAGCGACGAAAACCGAATTGGTAACCACAAACAGGTCTTTATGTTTCCGCAACGCAAGCGCGACGTAGGCGGTTGTCGAACCGATATCCAGAAATAAGGAGTCCCCGTCGCTAATTGTATTTGCGACTGCCCGGGCTATTGCTTCTTTCGCATGCGCTTGCGTTCCCAAGCGGTTTTCAAAAGGTGGTTCTATTGCGTCTTCGCTAAGATGTACGCCGCCATGAACCTTCCGCACGATCTTGCGCTCTTCCAGTGCCTTGACGTTACGCCGGATCGTTTCATTGGAAACATTTAGTTTTTGAGCCAAGAGTCTGACCCTGCACGACCCGCCCGCATGTTGCAGCTCTCGAAGGATTTCTTCTTCGCGCTGATTTGTGGTTTTTCGTGGCTTTAACATGCGACCTCCTGAAAGGGGGATACGGCAGTCATCCCAATAAAACAATATTGCGCCCAATACGGTGCCATTCGGGGCTTTGTGTGCGAATTATAACGAATTATCGTGGAGAAATGTGGTTTTTATTGACGTAGTTGTCAGATTGGCGCAGCATGGAAGTGTAATATACGAAAAACACTCAAAAAGCCACATTCAGGGAGCACAACATGATCAGGAAATTCAATACACTACACGCAATAGCATTAGTCGCTGGCGTAACTGCTTCGGCTTCTTGGGCCGTCGAATCGACGGACCCTATCAAACTGACGCTGCATGATTGGTCAGGACAGCTGATCAACACCAAGATAATGGGAGCAATCCTTCAAGAGGCAGGGTACAACGTTGAATATGTTCAGGCGGACTATATCGCTCAGTTTGCGGGCCTGAAGACAGGTGATCTACATCTGGCAATGGAAATCTGGGAAACCACCGGGCGTGAAGCGCTGGACGAAGCCACCGCCTCTGGCAACGTGGTGAACGTTGGTGAAACCGGTCTGATGGCGATCGAAGAATGGTGGTACCCAGCTTACATGAAAGACCGCTGCCCAGGCCTGCCAAACTGGGAAGCTTTGAAAGACTGCGCAGGGGAATTTGCCACCGCTGAAACCTCGCCAAATGGGCGCTATGTCGGTGGACCTGTGACCTGGGGCGGTTTCGACGACGAGCGCGTCGAAGCATTAGAGCTAGAGTTTGAAGTTGTCCACGCAGGCACGGATGCAGCGCTTTTTGCAGAACTGGAATCTGCATATCAGCGTGAAGATCCGATCATGCTTTGGGTCTATGTTCCACACTGGGCCCCGGCCAAATATGACGGCGAATTCGTGGAGTTTCCGCCATATTCGCCCGAGTGCTACAGCGACCCGTCAGTTGGTGTGAACCCGGATTTGGCCTATGACTGCGGAAAACCGCGTGGTCCGATCTGGAAGGCTGCTTGGGCTGGCCTGCAAGAGAAGTGGCCGGGCGCGTATGACATCATCGAAGCCTATAACATCAATAACGACGAGATGAGCGCCATGGTCGGCAAAGCCGATCTGGACGGTGTGGATATTGATGCAGTTGTCGCGGATTGGATGGAGACGAACAAAGACCGTTGGTCTGGCTGGATCTCTAAATAATCTGCTTGGCCGAAGCGGTTACCCCGCTCTCCTCTACCGCTTCGGTCTTCTTCCGTCTTAGTACCGGACACCACAGATGACCCCCACAACAAAACTGTCCTGCCGAAACGTTTGGAAGCTTTATGGTTCAAACGCCGAGACCCTTCTCGCGCAAAATCCGAACCCATCTGCAGATGACATTCGAAATGCGGGTGTTATCGGAGCGGTACGCAATGCCAATATAGAAATCGTTGAAGGTGAAATTTTCATCATCATGGGCCTGTCCGGTTCAGGCAAATCAACCCTGGTTCGTTGTCTGTCCAGGTTGATCGAACCCACGAGCGGAGAGGTTCTGTTCGACGACGCCGACCTGCTGCGCGCCAGCGAAAAAGAAATGATAGAAATTCGCCGGCACAAGATGGGCATGGTGTTTCAGCATTTTGCCCTGCTGCCGCACCTGACTGTGTTGCAGAATGTGATGTTCCCCCTGACCATTCAGGCTACGCCCAAACACGAGGCCGAAGCAAAGGCGAGAGACGTGGTGGAACTGGTCGGACTGAAGGGGCGTGAAGACTACTATCCACGAGAGCTCTCGGGTGGTCAGCAACAGCGTGTGGGCATTGCCCGATCATTGGTGACAGAGCCCGATCTGTGGTTTCTGGACGAACCTTTTTCGGCCCTCGATCCGCTGATCCGTCGCGAAATGCAGGACGAATTTCTGCGACTACAGGAACGGTTGCATAAGACTATTGTCTTTATCACGCACGACTTTGAAGAAGCCGTTCGCTTGGCAGACCGCATCGCCATTATGAAGGACGGTGAAGTCATCCAGATTGCCACCCCAGAGGAACTGGTGATGAATCCAGCGACAGATTATGTGGCTGAATTCACGCGGCATATTCCGCGCTCCAAGGTTTTGACGGTTGGTGGTGTAATGACCGTCGGCGCTGCGGGTAAGGGTGAGCCCATTGTGCAATCAACCCGCGTCTCGGCCGTGGCGGAACGGATCATCACCGCAGATGCACCAATTCCTGTGACAGACGGCAATGGTCTGGTTATTGGCGCCATTGATCGCAAGGCTGTGGCCCATGTGCTATTCGGTGCAGGGGACTCGGTATGAACCGCCTGTCCCGCAGCCAGCTTGTCATTCTGCTGCTTGTCGGACTGACAATCCTGCTGGGGTATTTCGGCAGTAACCTGGGAAAAGCGCTGGATGCGCGCTGGATCACCAAATTCCCGTCGGCTTGGGTCGTCCCATTCAAAACTTATATCTCATCTGCAATGTCCTGGTTGATCGAGGATGCAGCAATCGGCCCAGTTTCGTTCACCGACGTTACCCGCGCTGCCGCTTGGTTGATCGAACAGCCCTATGACCTTGTCTTGTCCCTGCTGGCCGAAGGCTTTGTCGCCGGGCAAGGCAATGATGCGCAAGTCATTCTACCTGCGATCAGCTGGATTGTAGTGATCACCGCCGTAGTAGCTTTGGGACAGTATTGCCGGGACTGGGGGCTCGCGGCATTGGTCGGCGGCTGCTTTACTTATCTGGCCGTCTTTGGCCAGTGGGACAGCGCGATGGTCACGCTTGCATCGGTTCTGATTGCAGTGCCGGTTGGAGCGGGCGGAGGGCTGTTGTTGGGGATACTGGCTTATCGCCACCTGACTTTCGATCGCATCATCTCGCCCATTCTGGACCTGATGCAGACAATCCCGATCTTCGCCTATCTGGTACCAATTCTGTTCATGTTCGGCTTTGGACCGATTTCGGCGCTGGTCGCCACGATCATCTATGCGACACCGCCTATGGTGCGAATCACCACGCTGGCCTTGAGAGCAGTCGACCCCGAGATTTTGGACTTCGGGCGCATGGCTGGCACGACACAAAAGCAGTTGATGTGGCGCGTTTTGGTTCCTTCCGCCAGCCACAGCCTGATGGTGGGCGTCAATCAGGTGATCATGCTGACGCTGAACATGGTCATCATTGCCTCGATGATCGGGGCCGGAGGATTGGGGTTTGACGTCCTTGCCGCGCTGCGCCGCCTCGATATCGGCGCTGGGTTCGAGGCCGGTATTGCCATTGTGGTTCTGGCCATTGCGGTCGATCGCCTAAGTCAGGCTTTCGCCGAGCGTATGGGGCAGGTACATCACGAGCTCTCCGGCTCGTGGATCACCCGCCATCGCCGGACAGTTCTGGTAATGATCCTGCTGATTTTGACCTGGGTTCTAGGGCAGTTCTCACCCCTGCTGCTGGAATATCCTGAAAGCCAGACGATCACCACTGGCGGGTTCTGGGATGACACGGTCAAATACCTGAACATCAATTATTTTGACACGTTCGAGGCGATCAAGATCTTCTTCCTGACGTGGTTCATGATCCCGATAAAAACGGTTTTGCTGGGAATCCCATGGCCTTGGGCGATTGCCATGCTGACCTTGCTGGGTTGGCACGCGGGGGGCTGGCGGCTGGCACTGCTGTGCGGAGGACTGGCGTCGCTGATCCTCGTATCAGGACTGTGGGCCAAGGCAATGGTGACAGTTTATCTCTGCGGAGCCTCTGTGTTTCTTGCTACTCTGATCGGAGTTCCGCTGGGTGTTGTGGCCGCACTGAACAAACGCGCCGGGACAGTGATCAACCTGTTGATTGATACGTTGCAGACTTTGCCCAGCTTTGTCTATCTGATCCCGGTAGTGATGCTGTTCCGGGTCGGCGATTTCACTGCCCTGATTGCCATAGTCCTTTACGCACTGGCCCCGGCCGTGCGTTATGCGGCCCACGGCGTGCGCTCGGTCAGTGAGGAATTGATCGAGGCCGGATTGGTTTCTGGCTGCACACGCACGCAACTCCTGCGCCATATTCGCTTGCCCATGGCCCTGCCCGAAATCCTTCTGGGCATTAACCAGACCATCATGCTGGCGCTGTCCATGCTGGTTATCACGGCCCTCGTTGGCACCCGCGATCTGGGGCAGGAGGTCTACATTGCCCTGACAAAGGCTGACACTGGCCGGGGTCTGGTCGCAGGGCTGTCCATCGCATTCATTGCCATCATCGCTGATAGGCTGATCAACGCTAGCGCTCGTCAGGCACGCATCCGCTTTGGAATGGAGAGTTGATATGTCCAAATCCGACCTGATGACCCGCATTCGAAAGCTACCGATCTGGCAGGGCGAGATCAAAGCCACCCCGTTGACGGGTGGGATTACAAATGTGAACTACAAGGTCACTGACAGCAGTGGATGCTATGTGGTGCGTGTCGGTGACGACATCCCTTTGCACCAGGTGATGCGCTTCAACGAACTGGCTGCCAGTAAGGCCGCACATGCAGCGGGTCTGTCACCCGCTGTAGTGTTTTCGTCCAACGAATTGACAGTGCTGGAATTCGTCGAAAGCCGCACTTTGACCGAAGAGGACATACGCGACCCCAGTATGCTGCCGCGGGTGCTGGAGCTCGTGAAAGCCTGCCACCTTGAAGTGCCCAAGCACCTGCGCGGACCGTCGCTGGTGTTCTGGGTCTTTCACGTCATCCGCGACTATGCTGCCACTCTCACCGAGCGTGGAAGTTCGCATAAGGGCCTGATCCCGGAACTTGTGCAAATTGGAAATGACCTGGAAGCCGAAGCCGGGCCGTACGACATCGTGTTTGGCCATAACGACCTGCTTTGCGGCAACTTTCTGGACGATGGCACCCGCCTGTGGCTGATCGATTTCGACTACGCGGGATTCAACTCGCCACTATTTGATCTGGGGGGGCTGGCCTCGAACAACTCCCTTTCCAATGAACAAGAAGACTGGGTTCTGGAAACCTATTTCCAGGCACCCGTCACCAACCAATTACGTCATCGCTATTCGGCGATGAAATGCGCCTCGCTGCTTCGTGAAACCATGTGGAGCATGGTGTCCGAGATCACCTCGGAAATCGACTTCGATTACGCAGCCTACACGAGCGAAAATCTCGCACGGTTTCGCACGGCCCTGACCGATTACAAAAACACCTGAGGACAGATATGACCGACCTTCCAAATACAGCCAAAGCCGTCATCATCGGCGGCGGCATCATCGGCTGCTCGACCGCCTATCACCTTGCCAAGCTTGGTTGGACCGACACGGTGCTGCTGGAACGCAAAAAGCTGACTTCGGGCACCACATTCCATGCGGCGGGCCTGGTGGGGCAGCTGCGTTCGAACGCCAATATAACTCAGCTGTTGGGATATTCAGTCGATCTGTACAACAAGATTGAAGAAGAAACCGGTCTGGGAACGGGCTGGAAAATGAATGGTGGTTTGCGTCTCGCCTGCAACGAGGAACGCTGGACCGAGGTCAAACGGCAGGCCACCACAGCCCATTCCTTTGGTCTGGACATGCAGCTGCTGACCCCGAAGGAAGCGCAGGATCTTTGGCCGCTGATGGATATCGGTGACGTCATAGGCGCGGCGTTCCTGCCCACCGATGGGCAAGCAAACCCCTCGGACATTACCCAGGCGCTGGCCAAGGGCGCGCGCATGGCAGGCGCGAAGATATTCGAAGATACAAAGGTCACCGATCTTGAAATCGAGAACGGCAAGATCCTCGCCGTAATCACTGAACATGGCCGTATCGAATGCGAAAAAGTGATCGTGTGTGCAGGTCAATGGACGCGCGACTTTGCCGCCAAGTTCGGCGTGAATGTGCCGCTGGTACCAATGGAACACCAGTACATGGTCACAGAACCATTTGGTGTGCCCGGCGATCTGCCTACCCTGCGGGACCCTGATCGGCTGACCTATTACAAGGAAGAGGTCGGTGGGCTCGTCATGGGCGGCTATGAGCCGAACCCGATCCCGTGGGCGGTGAATGGCATACCGAAAGGTTTCCACTACACCTTGCTCGACAGTAATTTCGACCATTTCGAACAGATCATGGAGCTGTCGCTGGGCCGGGTGCCAGCGTTGGAAACTGCGGGGATCAAGACACTGACGAACGGCCCCGAAAGCTTTACTCCGGATGGAAACTTCATCGTGGGTGAAGCACCAGAGCTGAAGAATTTCTTTGTTGGCGCTGGTTTCAACGCCTTTGGCATCGCCTCGGGCGGTGGCGCCGGAATGGTGCTGGCAGAATGGGCCGCCAAGGGCGACCCGCCTTTTGACCTGTGGTCCGCCGACATTCGCCGTTTTGGCCGCCCGCATTTCGACACCGATTGGGTCCGCACCCGCACAGTCGAAGCATATGGCAAACACTACACCATGGCATGGCCACACGAAGAACACGAATCCGGCCGCCCCTGCCGCAAGTCACCGCTTTACGATTCGCTTAAGGATCAGGGTGCGTGCTTTGGCGAAAAACTGGGTTGGGAGCGCCCGAACTGGTTTGCCGACGCATCGCTGGGCGAGGCGCCAAGGGACGAATACAGCTTTGGCCGCCAGAACTGGTTTGCCGCCGTTGGTCGCGAACACAAAGCGGCCCGGGAGGCGGCCGTGCTGTTCGATCAAACATCGTTCGCCAAATTCGCGCTGAAAGGCCCCGACGCCCTGGCTGCGATGAACTGGATATGTGCCAATGATGTGGACAAACCGGTGGGCGCTCTGGTCTATACCCAGATGCTGAATGACAAGGGAGGAATTGAATGCGACCTGACCGTGGGCCGTGTTGCGCATGATGAGTTCTACATTGTCACCGGCACAGGCTTTGCCACCCACGATTTCGACTGGATCAGCCGCAATATTCCGGACGGGCTAAACTGCCAGCTGTTCGATATCACCTCCTCAAACGCTGTATTGTCGCTGATGGGGCCGAAATCACGAGACATTCTGGCGGCGGTTACCCGCGACGATGTGTCGAATGACGGGTTCAAGTTTGGTACGATCCGGACAATCGGTATCGCCGGTTGCCCTGTCAGGGCACTGCGGGTGACATATGTGGGCGAGCTTGGCTGGGAACTGCACTTGCCTGTTGAATATGCACAAACAGTCTACACTGCGCTGATGGAAGCAGGGCAGCCGCAAGGGCTGGTTAATGCAGGCTACCGCGCAATTGAATCTCTTCGGTTAGAAAAGAGTTACCGCGCCTGGGGATCTGACATCGGGCCCGATCACACGCCGTTTGAAAGCGGTCTGGGATGGGCTGTGAAACTGCGCAAAAACATAAACTTCAAGGGCCGCGCGGCAAGCGAAAAGCAAAAGGCCGAGGGCGTTAAAAAGATGCTGGCCTGCTTTACCGTCGACCCTGATGTGGTGCTGTTGGGCCGCGAAACGATATACCGGGATGGAGAACGTGTGGGTTGGCTAACGTCGGGTGGCTATGGTTACACGACCGGCAAATCCATCGGTTACGGCTATGTCCGAAACCAGGGTGGTGTCGATGCGGAATTTGTTACGTCCGGCACGTATGAGTTGGAGGTTGCGACCCAACGTGTCCCCTGCGACGTTACACTTCAACCGCTTTACGATCCCAAAATGGACCGTATCAAATCGTAACACAAACCCCTGTAGCTTGGATGAGGTTGGGGCAAATGTGTCCCAACCTCATTACCTCAGGAAAGGTGTTCATTTTCCAGTTAAACCAAGAGGTGTCCCGGCAGGATTTACTGTCCAGATCACCAGGTTGCCGGCAGATTTGGAATGCACAAGCACTTTGTTTCCTGTTCTCGCCGCGCAACGTCAAATACCCCGCCGCACTACCTGCGCTGGTGGGGCACAAGTCAGATGTTCAACTGCATGGATGACTTTGTTCGGTCCATTGCAACGAATGTCCTGAACTTTCGGATGTTCTTGTTCGAGAAGAATAACCGTTGGGTAAGCTTTTCATATTCCGACATATCTCGAACGATAACGATCAGAACAAAATCCACTTCACCAGTAACATAGTAACATTGCTGAACCTCAGGGGCATCATAGAAGCTGTTCTTGATTTCATCAATTTTTCCGCCTGTCTCGGTTTTTAGTTCGACTTCGACGAAAATGGTCAGCGGCAATCCCACGGCTGCCGGATCAATATGCGCTGATTGCGCGGCAATGATCCCTTCCGCCTCCATGCGTTTGATCCTTCGCTGTACGCTGGGCGCAGACAGATACACGCTTTCACCGATTTGACGGTGCGGCACCGTATTGTCCTGCTGCAACACCCTAAGAATCGCGAGATCGAAGCTATCCAGACTTCCTGATGAAAATTTTTGCTTCACGGCAACCTCATGCAAGTTTGCTTCAATTTTACCTGCAACTTAGAGCGAAAACATCACCGCCATTGATTTATTTTTGCATCAACAATGGAAGGACCACAAAATGCTCGCAAACTTTGAGACTGTCGGAATTGAAAGCCATGCAGCCAAGCCACGCTTTGGCCATGCCGCCGCAACCACTTTACCCCGCGAGGGTTTTGACCTCGCGCAGCGGGAAATTCAAAGCTGGAATGGATATGAAAGAGCCCCAATGCTATCCCTTCAAGGTCTAGCCGATGCGCTGAATCTGGGCACAGTCTGTTACAAGCATGAAGGGTTAAGATTTGGCTTGGGCAGTTTCAAAGCACTTGGCGGCGCTTATGCGGTTCTGCGGGTATTACAGCGTGAATTGACCGAAAAGGCAGGCCGGGAAGTCACCGCCGATGAGATTCGAAACGGCACCCATGCTGCCGGAATTGCAGACATAACCGTCATCTCCGCAACAGATGGCAATCACGGGCGTTCAGTGGCTTGGGGTGCCCAGCGCTTCGGCGCGCCTTGCCGAATTTACATTCACAAAGAAGTAAGCGAATTTCGCGCCGACGCAGTGCGCCAGCTGGGGGCCGAAGTGATCCGAGTTGATGGAGATTACGACGCTTCCGTAGCACAGACCCGCATTGATGCAGCAGAACACGGCTGGTTGATCGTTTCGGATACTTCCTGGCCCGGTTACACTCAGGCACCGCTTGATGTCATGGCTGGCTATGGGGTCATGGCGCGTGAGATCGTGCAGGACTTAGCTTTGCCACCCACTCATGTCTTCCTGCAAGGCGGCGTTGGAGGCTTGGCGGCTGCCGTCACCGCGGTATTCCTCCAGGATTGGGGGCAGAATGCTCCGCGCGTCATCGTGGTCGAGCCTGAATTGGCCCCCTGCCTTTTTGCAAGCGCCCAGGCAAATCGGCCTACAGCCGTCGAAGTAGGCGAAGAAACCATAATGGCTGGGTTATCCTGCGGCGCGCCGTCCGAATTGGCATGGAACGTTTTGGGAGAGGCCGCCAGCGGTTTTATGACGATCCCTGATCAGCTTGTGGCACCGGCCGTCCGCCTATTGGCAAACGGCGCTTTCGGAGATGAGCCAATCGAGGCTGGCGAAAGCGCCGTAGCCGGTCTGATTGGCTTGATCTGCGCGTCATTGCGCACCGATCTGCGACAACAATTTCAAATTACGCCACAATCCCGTGTGATTTTAATCGGGTCAGAAGGCATCACAGATCCGCATGTTTTCAACCGGATCATGAATGATAGCAACTGACATGCGGAAATGACCCCGCTTGGTATTCCCCCTTGGTGGAAGCCGCGCCCGGCTTCCACCTTCCGGCCAGGCCGCCGGAGTTTACCGCTGTCCCACCTGCTAGATACGCCTTTGTCCTTAGCCAATCATGCAGGTTCACTTCCTTTCGAAAGTGAACCGCGTTCCCCACGGGTCCGTCAGCTCTTGCGGTTGCAATACAGTCCCATCCGTCAACAGCACGATCTCATCCAAGCCGCTGCTGTCAGTTGGACGAGCTTTTGCACCATTGCTGTTCCAGATATTGCCTGCAAAGTGATGGTGGTACCCGCCCGAACTGTAGAACCCTGCTGAACCTTCGTGCAGCATGCAGTCGTGCGCTAGATGTCGCGTCATGAATTCGTCGACCGCATTGATATCCCCGACCTGAAGGTGGACATGTCCGACCACCATATTTTCCGGAACCCCGGACCAGTCTGTCCGGGCTGCACCTGCAATGGCCCCCAGATCCAGATGATGCGAGCCCATGCGGATATACTCTCCATCCATCTGCCATGTTTCAACAGGCCGGTCGGCGTAGATTTCGATCCCATTGCCTTCTGGATCGTTTAGATACAGCGCCTCGCTGACGTCGTGATCCGCCGCCCCGGTCAAAGGGATGCGGTTTTGTGCAGCATAGATCAGCCAGCGTCCCAGGTAATCGCGGTCCGGCATCAGAAAAGCGGTATGGATAAGGCCCGCCGCATGCGGATAGCGCCGCGCAGCACGGTCTTGGCGCAACTCGAGCAGAACGTTGTTTCCAGCGCCCAGTTTCAGGGTTTCGCCATCCCGCGCCAATTCCTCAAGGCCGAGCACTTGTTGGTAAAAGGTCCCAACAGCGTCCAGATCGTTCACAATCAGTGCCACACGGCCGATTGACACGGGGGCTTCACTGCTTTTCACGCCAAAGACTCCTTTTCTGAGGTTCGAAACCCCCTTCCCATCAACCGCGCTGGCGTAAGCCCGCGTACCCAGCATATCCGCGATCATCGCTGTACTGGCGGCGGCAGTCAAACCTCAGGCCATCCTGTTTAGAAATCCTCGCCTGTGCACATTGCCGGGTTTGCAATATAGGAACCCTCGGCAAGCACGCGGTACAGATCGACCTGCACATCAGGATCGGCAGCCAGTTCACCGGCAACAGCCTTGATCAACTCAACCGGCCGGTCGCCATACGCGGTGGCGTGCTGAACATAGGTATCGCCAATATACTTGCCGAAATTGTTGAGATTCCGGCAAACCAAAACATCCCGACAAAACCCTTCGTCCAGTTTGATCGAGGCCTGGGTTTGTGCGTCTTTGCTTAGCTTATCAGCAAGGAGCGGGGTACCTGCCCAAGTCGTCCGCCCATCATACCGACGTCACCCAGTGGACCCCTCGGACGACGTATTCGGCATGCTCCCCAATCTCGCACGCGTATCTTCTTTTACATCGCCCATGGCCATGCGCGCGAAGGCTTGCCGCCAGCCTGGGGCAAGGTCTGTCAGATTTGCGAGGGCTTCGGTATCTTCACGGGAAACTCGTCGTGTGAGACGGGCGCGGGTCACGTACAACACGCTCCAGTCCGGATTGCGCCTCTCAATCAACGTTATTCGATCTCCTGCTTCGACCTCACCGGTTTCCAGAACACGGTAGTACCACCCTGTGCGACCCGTTTTCTGAAACAGGTAGGGCATCCTTTCATTTCCAGTGTGCAGTCCCAGTTTCCAGCAGGGCTGACGGCCCTGGCTGATTTGAACGATTGCCGTGCCCAGCCTCAGGATGTCGCCAATGCACAGATTTTCCTCGGTCAAACCGGTTGTTGAGATGTTTTCACCAAAAGCAGCGGGCACTGCGCCGGGGGGCAGCTGCCCTTCTCTCTGCCAATCCGCATAGTGATCCTGCGCATAATGGTGAATGGCTTTCTCTGCACCGCCATGCACGGTCAGGTCCGCCTGTGCATCGTCAGAAAAACCAGTAAGCGAAATGACCTGACGTCCGGGCACCCGGTCCTTTTGAATGGCAGAGGGCGGCCTTGCTTCCCAGCGGTTAGTGACACGACCCAGGAAAATGCCACCGATTTCTGAGGATAGTTCAGGAAGGAACATTCAGGCTTCTTTGTGTTCGATGCATATCTTTTCTTCTTCGCCGCGCTCGAGGCTAAGGTTCAGCAAGGTGCAATAGTCATTTCCCATACCTGTCTCATGATAGGCGCAGGTCATGCATTTCCCGAACGAGTGGCCACCGTTCGCTGCCAATGCCAACCTCAAGCTCTGAAGAAGGCCCTCCTTGAGGGACACCTGAACGCTGGCGGGCAGATTGCCAATGGCGTCTGCAATCGGATTGGCCTCTGCCAAAACGGCGCGGCCAGCCTCGGTCAACTCATACGAGATCGACCGCTGGTCAGATTTTTGCCGGTGTTCGGCGGCGTATCCCTTGCGCACAAGCGCCTTCAGCGTCTGGGACATCGTTCCGCGTGTTGTCCCTAGGTATTCTGCGACATGTGACGGTGAACGGGAAAACTGATTTGCCTCGGACAGGTACTCCAGCGCGGCTCTTTGCGTCGGATTCAGGTCGCCCGCCCAGCCCGCAGCGGAATCTATCCTGGCAAGGCGGTTGATAAGGATACGTATATTGTGATCATTTCTCATGCTACAACAAGTAGCGAGTCGAAATTAAAGTTGCAATGCGTTTCTTCTTATAGTATCGAGTCGCTATTACTTGACTGGAGATGAGAAATGGCACTTACCTGGAAATCACTTGCTGCCATTGTGATCGGAGCTTCACCTGCCATCGCAGACGGCACTCACGCCCTTCATCAGGAGGGGGCTGTTATCTCTCCCGCTGATGCCAGCATGGCGGCTGACTTCGACATCCTTGCAGCGCATGCGCATCGCAACGGCAATACTGTTACGTTTCACATGACCACCAGCGGCACTGCCTGGGCTTCGGTTCCAGCGGCAACCGGGGCAGTGGGCGGGTCAGACGTCTGGTCCTATGTGTGGCCTACATCTCTGGATCCGTCCGCAGTGGGTTTCGAAGGCGGCACCGGCATACTGGCAATGGCTGCAACCAGCCACCCGGATTTTGACGACACGCCTCTTTTTGATGAAAACGGCGATGGCAATCCAGCCAATGATGGCATCGAGTGGCACAGCCACTGGGTTGTACTCACCCCGACTGAAGCTTGCGGCCCGGGCGCCCTTGCAGTGCGCGATATCCCTGAAGGGACGACGCCTAAGCTTCCTGCAACCTGGCCTGGATTCCCAATCTTTCTGGACAGCCCTGGGTTCACACCGCTGTTCGATGGCCCGGAAATTCAGGTTAATGCTGGGTTTTCCAGCGACGTTCAGCTTGAGGGCATCGCTTATGATGGCGTGACCTCTGCCCTGCGGGTAAACGCCAACATTCACGCTCCGCTGTTGTGCGTCACGGATGTTTTCGACATTGCGTCGGGCGACCTGAGCCTGCCGGGCAAGCTTCAGTAACGGTATCAGCCGGTCGCTTCACGCAGGCGTCCGGCCCCTGAACAAGAGAGACCAATATGCAAGCACCTGAACTACAGGTCAGTGAATGGTTCAACACTGACAAGAATTTAAAGCTTTCGGATTTCCAGGGTAAGGTTGTCCTGATTGAGGCTTTCCAGATGCTGTGCCCAGGCTGCGTCCTCCATGGCATTCCTCTGGCACAAGCTGTGCGGGAGCATTTTTCCAGCGAACACGTCGCCGTAATCGGTTTGCACACCATTTTCGAACATCATGACGCGATGACCCCGGTATCACTGAAAGCCTTTCTTCACGAATACCGTATCAAATTTCCTGTGGCGGTCGACAAACAGGGCACCGGGCCTTTGCCGGAAACCATGGCGGCATACGGAATGCGCGGCACGCCCAGCCTTGTTCTGTTGGATCAGTCAGGCCGGATTGCAGCACATCACTTTGGCCAGGTCTCAGAGCTGCAAGTGGGTGCAGAGATTGGCAGCCTGCTTGCCCGTAAGGCTGCTGCTGAGGACGCAAGTCGGCACCCCAGTCAGGCCAGCCGGTGTGATGACACTGGCTGCGCTGGGTAAAACGGAAGTGTAGAGAAGACAAACCAAGGCGCACTTCCCTTTCTCGGTTTGTGCGACTTGGGTTCACCCTTTTCTTAGCTGTGCAGGTCTGCCCTGGTTTCACATGATCGTTTCGGCCAGGCACTACGCCCGTTTCAGATTTGAATACCGCGATAACAACACGGCCGGATCATCTGGAATACGGTTTCACACCGGTCGAGGCAAGTTTCGCAAACTCTGTCGTGTTCGGCTGCCAACCTTGTCGTGTATGAGCGAGTGATGCCAGTGAAATTCTTACTAAATCCGTGCGATCGGCAAGCTTCGTCGATACCTTGTTTCTTGCATTACTCGGGGGAAATGGCGGATGAAGTTCATTCACATCACTGATATACACCTCGTCCGCGACTCCGGTCCGCTCAATGGCGGTTTTCCGTCCCAACGGTTGGACGCCTGTTTGGACGATATCCTTCAGTGGCATTCCGATGCGGCGTTCTGTGTCATCTCTGGCGATTTGGCTGAATTTGCCGAGGATGAGGCCTATCGGGCGCTCAAGGCGAAACTGGCCGCATTTCCGCTCCGCTCTTTTCTGCTGATTGGAAATCACGACGACCGAACTGTTTTCCAATCGGTCTTCCCGGATCATCCAAAGGATGCCAACGGGTTTGTCCAGCATCGGTTCGAAACGGATGAGGGGGTTTTCTTATTTCTCGATTCAACCAAAGACGGGCGCGATGTGCATGAAGGGCAGCTTTGCCCTGTCCGGCTGGACTGGCTCAGGCAGCAACTGACCGAAGCCGAGAACAAGCCAACCTATGTGTTTTTGCACCACCCACCCTTTGACCTTGGCATTCCCCTTGTGGACGAAATCAGGCTGGTCGATGCGGACGCCTTTGCTGATGCCCTCAAACACGGACGCAATATTCGGCATGTATTTTACGGTCATGTACACCGCATGACCTACGTAAATTGGCGCGGCATTCCATTCACCAGCCTGCCCAGCCTCAACCATCAGATTCCGTTGAATGCGGCCAGTGTCGATGGCGAGTTCTGCGACGAACCTCCGGCCTACGGCGTCGTACAGATTGCCGAGGATCAGCTGACAGTGCATTTCAACACTTTCCTGCAACGCAACCCATTGCATCAGACCTGAGGCATGGAATCCTACTGGATCGCATTGGTTCTCGTTTCGGCGGCAACCCACCCATTGCGCGACCTTACGCTGAAAGGGGTTGCGCATCCGGTGTCGTGCTATGTCGGGGTGTCTCTGACCTGGGTGATCCTGGCGGCGGTTCATACGCTGGTCATGGGTCAGGAATTGAGCCTGCCGCTTGAGACCTGGCCCTTTGTCGCAATCTCAGCCCTTGGTTTGACCTTCTATTACTACGGCACATTGTCGGCCCTGAGACGTGGGAACCTGTCGGTTTATTATCCGATTATCCGTTCGTCGCCGATTGCCATTGTCGCCTTCAGCTGGCTGGCCCTTGATCAGCATTACTCGTGGTTCACCCTGCTGGGGATCGCATTGGTCCTGGTGGGCAGCCTGATGCTTCAGAAGTCGCCCGGCGGCCTACTGCACGATCACAGAGCATTCGCGTTGGCAAGTATGGCGATGCTGGGGTCGGCTGCTTATTCGTTAAGCGATGCCCAAGCGATGAAGCTGACCAATCCGGCACCTTTCCTGTTTTTCACCTATATTCTTGTGACACCGCTGCTTGCTGGCGTCAGGGCCTGGGAAGATCGCCACTTGTCAGCCCCGTTCCTGGGGGTCGTGCGGGGCTGGGTACAGGCATCGGTGCGGATCGCATTTGCCGGGATCGTGTCCTATCTGTCATACCTGTTCATCCTAACCGCTTTTCAGCTTGGGGCTGAGGCCGCCACAGTCAGCGCGGTCCGGCAAGCATCAATCCCGGTTTCGGTGACCCTCGCAGCGATCATCCTCAAGGAATCCCGCTTTCTGCACCGTATCGGCTGGGCCAGCCTGATCGCACTGGGAATTCTCTTGATTACGCTGTCCCGAGGTTAAACATGTATCCACTGTCTTGATGTACCGCAAATTCACCATTCTTCCACTGGCCTTGTTTGGGATCTTTCCGGACAAAATGGCCGGTCCTGTAGTGGCGTGCACGACAAAACCAAAGGATTATACTGATCGACCCGAAACGCTCTATCGCTGGACCCAATGCTTGGATGCCGTAATCGTTCTGACAGTGCAAATACGCCAATTCCTAAGCGAAAAATGAACTTGGCAATCCCTAGGTCATGTTGACAAATGGCGAAACCAAAGTCGGATGGACGTTATATCGATGAATCCCAGGAAGCTTTCTGCGGTCTTGTCGTAGCGGG
>NZ_JBQFXM010000035.1:0-18297 GCF_056540845.1 Ruegeria sp. AL2 | reverse complement strand
TGCAATTGCCGGACAGTGGCCTCGTTGATCTCACTGGATTTGAAGTCGAAGCCTGCGAGGTCTTTGTAAGAGGGGAAGCGCGCCACCTTGGCGTGAATGGTCGGAACCGCACCAATGTCTGGGAATATGCTGGAGCAACCGGCGGCAGGGCGGACGAGATCGACGACTTCTCGCTGCACCCGACGGTCAAGCCTATCGGCCTTGTCGAGGACGCGATCTTAGACGCGACGGTCGCCGGTGCAACCGTCTTTGACCCGTTTCTTGGCAGCGGAACGACGCTTCTTGCGGCGGAACGTACGCGTCGATGCTGCGTCGGGGTCGAAATCGCCCCGGCTTATGTCGATGTCGCGATACGCCGTTGGGAAAGCCTGACGGGCTGTAGCGCGATCCATGAGGCAACAGGGAAGACCTTCGCGGAACGCGCTGAGGCAGTGCCAGATGCTGACGTTGTCAAAGCTGGGCTGCGTAGGACGACGGTTTCGCCAGAGGAGGATTTCTGATGTCGGAAGACAATGAAAACTATGAGGTCGGCAAAGGTAAGCCGCCAAAAACCACGCAATTCAAGCCGGGTCAGAGCGGCAATCCCAAAGGTCGTCCGAAAGGCAGCAAGAACATCCACCAGGTTCTGTCAAAGGTGTTGAAGGAGAAGATCACAATCACAGACGCCGGTGAAAAGCAGGTGGTTGACAAGCTCGAAGGCGCGGTTCGGGTTCTGGTCAACAAGTGCTTCGAAGGTCGGCCTCAATCTCTGAAACTGCTTATCGACCTTGTAAAAGAAGCGGAGGGCACAACCGCCGCGGTGGCAGAGGTTCCGTTTGATGACGACGATTACGCGTCGTTGATGGAAGAACTCGACTGGCTGGATGAGGTCCGTCGGGCACATTCGGCAGGAGGCTCTGATGGTTCCGAATGATGTACACAGAGTGCTAATCCGGTCGCGGCTGAGGTCGTTTCTGGGCCGGTCGTTCCGAACTTTGAACCCGGGCCGATCGCTGTCTTCCGCGCATTACGTCCGAGCCTTGTGCTGTACTCTGGAGCGGGTGGCCAGAGGCGAAGTCCGCCGTCTGATTATCGAGCTGCCGCCACGCCATCTGAAATCAACCATCGCCAGCGTTGCGTTTCCCGCGTGGGTCCTTGGGCGGGATCCGACAAAACGCATCGTGTGCATCAGCTACGGGCAGGATCTGGCTCAATCGTTCGGTCTGAAGTGCCGTAGTCTGATGCAGGAACCATTTTACCAGGCAAACTTTCCGGGGCTTGCTCTGGACCCCGGGAAAAACGCTGTTGCCGAGTATCACACGACGCAGAAAGGGTTTCGGATTGCGACCTCGATGGGCGGCACGCTGACTGGCAAAGGAGGCGACATCGTCATTCTTGACGATGTTCTGAAGGCCCAGGACACACATTCTCAGACAGCGCGAGACTCGGCCTGGCAAGTCTATAAAGAGACCATTGCAACACGATTGGACGATCCCAAAACCGGCGCAATTGTCGTGGTCGGTCAACGCCTGCATGAAGACGATCTTCTGGGACGTTTGCGGCAGACCGGCAATTGGGAAGTCGTGAGCATGCCGGCGATCGCTATCGAAGAGCAAACGTTCGACCTCGGCGACAACATGCAATACACCCGGTTTCCGGGTGAACCACTGGACCCGGATCGCGTCGGTCTGGAGGAGCTTGCCGCGATCAAAGCAGAGATCGGAACGTTGGCTTTTGAAGCCGAATATCAGCAGCATCCCGTTCTGCCGGGCGGTAATCTCGTCAAACTGGAATGGTTCAAAACCTACGAAAAGCTGCTGCCTCGGGCGCAGTACGAGGCAGTGATTCAAAGCTGGGACACAGCGGCCATTCCAGGCGATTCGAACGACTATACCGTCTGCACAACCTGGGGCATCATTGGCAACTATGTCGACTTGCTAGACGTGCATCGCCAACAGTGTCTCTACCCGGAAATCGTCGATGCCGCAGTTCTTTTGCGCAAGAAATGGAAGCCGAACCTGATCGTTATCGAGAAAGCTGTAACCGGACTGTCCCTCAAGCCTGATCTTGTGAAGAAGGGAGCCTCAGAGGCAAACTGGCTCTCACCGGAAAAAGGCAAGGTAGAGCGGATGATCGCCCAATCCGCAAAAATCGAGGCGGGTGAAGTGCGCCTGCCCAAGGCCGCGCATTGGTTGGAGGCCATTAAAGCGGAAGTGGCAGCTTTTCCGAAAGGCAAATATGATGACCAGGTCGATAGTATGTCTCAGGCGCTCCGGGCATTGGACTATCGGCATCACACGATACGGCACTGTAGCAGGTTCAAGGGGTATAGTTTCACGTCTGGAAGCAAGAGTGCTGCTTTCTTAAGCAAAAATATGTGCGGATAGAAAAGCTCGGCCTCACTCAGACCATGAGCTCACCTGCATCGGTTTTGTCACCAAATGAACCTTGTGTTTGTCGAAATATTGCTGCGCCGAGGCGAACGGCAGCTAGGTTCGCAACTCTGTCGTTCAAGCTGAGTGCAGCGAATGACCGAGTTGAGCCCACTTTGACCGATGCTGCTCTATGCCCCAATGACAGCAATGCGCAGAAAGCGGACTTTGCAAAGTCGAGAATAAAGGCCCGTCGTGGACGTTCCATCGCTGTCCTGAGGTTACCCGGTATCGGTCGGGTGACTGTTGTTACAGTACGTTTAGAAGCTTTGAATACCCAGCGTTTAAAACAAAAGCCGCAAGCGTCCCTGTTATCATCGCTGGTATGCCCTGCTTCCAAGTATCGAACACTAAATGGCAGAATATCGCTCCGAAAGATGTGCAGAGCAACGCAAGTGCTCCTAGTGGCCCTATCCACGACGATTGAAACCAGATGGCGAATGCCCCGAAAAGTTCTCCGCATCCGACGAGGAACATGATCTGCCTGTTGAGGCCGTAGCTTTCGAACATGCCCAACTGGATTTCAAAGACCTTCTTTTGCCACCCAAAAATCTTGATGGATGAAGCAAAGAGAAAAATGCAGATAGAAGACCGATGGCGATGTTCAGGAGCAATGCTAGTCCTTCCGGTTTGATTTCTTGTAGGCTGCTGGAGATAGGCCCGTCCATTTACGGAAAGCTCTAGAGAAAGCTGTTGGGTCGGCATAGCCGAGCCGTTGCGCTGTCTCGCCGACGGATTTGTTGTCATTTGCTAGCAGGCGTTCGGCTTCTTCCTGCTTAATGCGCGCGATCACTTGGGACGCCGTTTGACCGTAGGGTTCCAATCGGTTGTTCAGTGTTTCCTGATGAAATCCGCAAAGGTCCGCAAGCTCATCCACACCAAATCCTGAATCCGCAAGATGGACCCTGATCAGGCCTTCCAATCCTGCAAGGAAATCCTGCGGGGCGGCCAGGTCCTCATCCATCACCCTGTAGTCTGGGGGGTTTTCCAGTGCCTCTGGTCGTAGTCTGTAACTTAACCAGCTGGAGGGAAACCTGATCGAAAAACCTTGAGGATTGCACTTGATTGCCCGAACGCCGTGAAACTGACCGGGCAGCGCATCCGGGTCACTGACGCGAAGAATGACCTGGTTGGGGTCCCACCTGAAATCCAGGACACGGTGCAACAGGGATATCCATATACTCGTCAGAAACGCGTCGGTTTGGCTGGGAGAAACCGAAATTTGGAAGTTCCTTTTGGCACTGAAATACGCGTGCTCTCCTTCAACAAAGAGGGATTGCGTAACGGCATTGGATTCCTTGGAAACCGCTTGTGTGAACCTGGTAAAGAAGTCTCCCAACGTAAGGGCTTCTGCCAGCATATCGCCAAGCGGGAGAAATTTGACAAGATCGACGGATTGCCCGACCCGTGCGCAAAAATCCGGTGAAGTGGCTTCTGCCACGGCCTGATAGATCTGGTAGACGGTATCGTGGCGCAGGAAATTCTTCGGGTCCATTACCTGCGCTTCGTTCAACCCCAGAGGATCAAGAACAAACGCGGGTTCGACCCCTACGCTGCGAAGCGCTGCGACAACCGGACCCGCAACTGAAGCCCTGACGAGTGGCAGCGACTGATCCGTGTTATTACCAAGTCTTCTTGTCATCTCTTCTCCAGAAATTCGCAATATGCCCGAGTGTAGGAATTTCCCACAATAAAATTATGAAATCTTGCAGTTTTCCAAAACTATTTTTCACGAACCGGCAAATTGTCAGGCATCAAGTTATTCGAATTCTATAATGACTCCTAAATGCGCCTTTTGCGATTCTTGTTGATAGGAGCCCTGATGAACGGATGTCTGATGCGCATAATTGTGCCCGCAGTACTAGCTGCGAGCCATCTGTTTCCAACTCATGCCGCTGCACAGGAAAAAAGTTTCCCGATCCTTTTCACAAATGTTCATGTCTTTGATGGGGTGAACGAAGCGCGGATCGAGAACGCAAATGTTTTGGTCGTTGATAACCTGATCGCCGAGGTCTCAACTGAGCCGCTTGCCGTCGCCAATGCGCAAATCATCGACGGTGGTGGGCGCACACTGATGCCCGGAATGCATGATCAACACGTGCATCTTACGGTGTTCAACCCTCTCAGCGATGGGTTGCGCCAGAATATAACACCCTTTCACCTTGGCGGCGTCGCGACAATTCGGTCTGAACGCATCCTGATGAATGGGTTCACCACTGTCCGGGACCTAGGCGGACCAGCAAAATCCATCGCTCGCATTATAGATTCCGGCATGTTTCCCGGGCCGCGCATTTACTCGTCTGAAGCCTTCATCACCCAGACATCCGGGCACGCGGACTTCCGTAAATTGAACGACCGGCATCCCACACTGTCTGGGCAAGGACCATCACATTGGGTCGAAAGTGAAATGAGCTTTATAGCCGATGGGCCGGATCAGATCCGGATGGCTGTACGCGAGAACCTGTGCCGCGGGGCAACCCAGATCAAAATTATGGTCAGCGGCGGTGTTACGTCCGAGTTCGACCCCCTGCATTCGCTTCAGTACCAAGCCGATGAAATCCAGATGGCAGTCAAAACCGCCGAACAGTGGGGCACTTATGTGACCTGCCATGTGTTCACTGAACAGGCGATCCGAAACTGTATCGACAATGGCGCGAAAACCGTCGAACACATCCCGTTTCTGATTCCGGAAGTGGCCGAGGTCATGGTTCAAAAACAGATCATGTTTGCGACCGCCGTGGCTCCGGTCTACTCGTTCTCCACCGAGCAGGCCGAAGCATTTTACACACCCGCGTCGTTTGCGAAGTGGAAGACGGTGCGGGATGCCGCGGCCAACATGATTGAAGTAATTCAAACCACGCCAGGCATGATCGATCTCTACACCCTGGGCACTGACCTCATCAACAACTGGGACCAAACGCTAGAGCAGGACAAGAAGATGAACGACGAGTTCAAATACCTGCTTGAAGCGAATTTCACACCCTTCGACATTTTGCGCATCGCAACGTCCAACGGCGCGCGCATGAACCGTCTTACAGGTTTGAACAATCCTTATCAGGACGGCCCGCTGGGTGTGGTCGAAGAGGGTGCATACGCCGATCTTCTATTGGTCGATGGGAACCCGCTGGAGGACATCCTGCTGCTGTCCGATCCCGACACCAATCTAAAGATCATCATGAAAGATGGCGTGATCTACAAGAACACACTCGACTGAGTGTCGCGTGGGGTGAACTTACCTCGGCACCCCGCGCACTAAATTTTAAGGGAGAAGAAAGAAATGAGTATTTCAACAAAGATAGCCGCTGCCGCGAGCCTAATCGCTATCACGGCCACTGCCGTGTTTGCACAGGATACCCAGCCGCAAACCCTGTTCACTAACGTCCATGTCTTTGACGGTGTGAACGAGGCGCGGATCGAGAACGCCAGCGTTCTGGTTGAAGGCAACTTGATCAAAGAAGTGTCCACCGAGGCTATCGACGCGCCTGGCGCGACGGTTGTGGATGGAGGTGGTCGCACATTGATGCCCGGGCTGATCGACAGCCACGTCCATCTGAACCTGACCGGTCTGTTCACAAGCTTTGGTGGCGCGGAATATGCGAATTGGGACGGCGTCGGCGCGATGGCGGTCGCAAACGCGCGTGATTACCTTATGGATGGGTACACAACGGTTCGCGATGCCTGTGGCCAAGGTGATGCGATGAAAAAGCTGATCGATCAGGATATCCTTGTCGGGCCACGGATTTACCCGAGCGGTGCGTGCATCGGCCCACAATCTGGTCACACGGACTGGCGCAGCCCTCGTGCCCGGGCAGAAGGTGGCCCCGTCGCACAGGTGGAAGAACTAAATCTCGCGGTCGTTGCAGACGGCGTAGACGAAATCAGAACGGCCGCGCGCCGGAACCTCAGCTATGGGGCCACGCAAATCAAGCTAACCGTCGGTGGCGGTGTTTCCTCGGAATTGGACCCGCTTTGGTCTGTGGGATACGGCGTGGAAGAGATCAGAGCGGCCGTAGAGGTCGCAGCCTTTTTTGATACTTACGCCTTTACGCATGCATACACGGACGAAACTGTCCAAATGGCACTGGATGCGGGCGTCAAGGTCATTGAACACGGCCAGATGGTCACAGAAGAAACCGTGAAGCGCATGGCTGATGAAGGGATATTTTGGTCGCTCAACACCGCCGGATTCTCACCGATCCTGTTTGAGCACCCCAACTTTGCACCGGGTACGCCGGCAGGCATCAAGCTTGCGGTTGCACATGACCAAAGCAAGGATCTCATCACACTTGTCAAGAAATACAAACCCAAGGTCGTGCACAACGTTGATACAGTACTGTCAACGCTCGATCAGGGTCGTGCCCATCGCGATTTCGAAAAGTACCAGTTTGCTGATTGGTTCGGCAATCATGCCATGCTGGTCTCCGCTACGTCGACCGCGGGCGAACTTGCGCAGCTGACTGGCCAACGTAATCCTTATCCGGAGCAGTTGGGGGTGATCCAAGAAGGAGCCTACGCCGATATCCTGATCGTCGATGGCAACCCGCTGGAAGATCTTTCTGTCTTGGGCGCCCAACCGAAATGGTTTGACGCGGAACCGCGTGAAGAAGGTTTCGACACCATCCGTGTCATCATGAAGGACGGAAAATTCTACAAGAATACGCTGGAATGAAAGGAAAGTGGGGTGGTCTATCTTTGATAACCCCACACTTCAGCCAAGAAACCTTCCCTGAAAGGAAAGACTGTGAAACATCTCAGCCTTGGCGTCTTTATGGCGATCTGTGGTTCAATTGCCGCAGCTGAAGACGCCGAAAGCATGCGTACGTTTTTGTTCATTGGCACGTCCAATAGCACCGCTTGGGAAATGCAGATCGCCAATCCGGGGGATCGCGCAGCCTCGGTGAAGGGCGGGATCGAAGCGCTCGGTGGAGAGCTTTTGAGCTATTACTGGGGACTTGGGAACGGGAAGAACTACATCACCGTCTCCCTGCCAGATGACCCTACCTTTATCCAAGCCTTCTATGTTAGCCGCCTCGGCGATGGCCTGCTTGATGATTACCAGATGATCGAGTTGATGAGCAGCGCCGACATGGCTGCGGCGCTGGAACGTGTTTCCGAAATAAAAGCTGTGGATGATGTAAAGTGATTGGAGTTTTGTCGCACCAGAGATCGTACCTTCCATCACGACCGACCCTTTCCACCGCGTTATTGAGCGCCTTTGCACTATTTGCCGGTGCTGCTGGCGCACAGGAAAACGCTGGTCAGGCCAAACTGGAGGCCGCAGCCCAGGTATCGTTGGGTGGTCCGGGATCAGCCAGCGCGCAGCAGGAGCAAGACAGGTTGCGCCGGCTGGAAGATTCGCGTTGGCCCGGTTTGGACCGTGCCATTGATCCAGCCGAGAACGCTTTGGGTCGATTTCGGGAAAACACCGGATTAGCCCTCAGCTTCGACTATCAGGCGCTATACCAGCGCAGTTCTCACAGCCTGACCGGGCAAGACGAATCTGCATCCGGTCAGCTCAGGATGATCGGGACGTGGGAATTGGCAAACCGGGGTGGTGAAAACCCGGGTAGCCTTGTCTTTATTCTGGAGAACCGACACCGGTTGGGCCAGTCCATTGCACCTTCAGCGCTGCCTGCGCAAATTGGGTATCAAGGGGCAACCGCGGTCACGTTTGGGGACACAAACACGACCTTGTCGGTAGCTTACTGGCAACAAGCCTTCGCAAACGGCCGCGGAGGAGTGGTGGCGGGTCGGATCGATCCGGGCGACTACTCTGACATTCTGGGTTACGTGAACCCACGAACGACCTTTTCGAACTATTCGATCCTGTTTAGCCCGGTGCTGCCAATCCCCGATCCAGGTTTTGGCGTCACCGTCGGCGGCTATCTAACGGACCAGATTTACGCGTTAGGGGTAGTTAGCGATGCCAATGGGTCTCTCACAGACATTGAGTGGTTTTCCGGGGGTAGCGAATTCTACAAATACGCCGAGATCGGCTGGACGCCCGAAAAATCAAAACGATTTCTGACAAACGTTCATCTGGGGATGTTTCACACAGATGCGCGCCGACAAGTTGGCGTACCGGAAACATATGGAGCCACACTTTCTGCCAACCATACATTCGACAGCCAACTGATGATTTTCGGACGGCTGGGATGGTCCAATGGCGGGGGTGCGCTGGCCAGGCGTGCAGTCAACGCAGGCTTGATGTGGCGACCTGGCACCTACGATGATCTCCTTGGCATAGCGGCCACTGTTGCCGACCTGACGACACCAGGATTGCCCAGTCAAACGACACTTGAAGTTTTCTACCGTTTGGACCTGGCCGACAATCTGGCACTGACGGCAGACGTGCAATACCTGAAAAATCCCGGATCAAACTCGAACGACCCGCTGGTCTTAGGACTGAGACTGAGGGTCAATCTTTGATGCATGCCGGTTAGTAGTTTCCGTTCGGGCTGCATTTTTGCCGGAACGGGCGGGGGCGGCAAGTGAGTGGGTCGCCCCCAACTATTTTTGATGGCAGACCTTTCCGGTCTCCTTACGATCTCTTCAGTCTTTATGTGGGAGCTTTAGTGTCATGGCGCGATACATCTACGGTTTGGTTATTTTGCTCTTTGCTGCGGCGGTATCGACGTCAAACGCTGTTCCAGCGTACGCACAGAATGCTGCAACTGAACAGGAACCTGCTGCGGTACAGCAAGAAGATCTCTTAACTGAGGTTGCCGACAAATCAATTTCTGCCGGTGACCTGGAGATACTGCTTGTTCCGCTGACGACTGATGAGCTTTCAGAAATTGCTGTTGCCTGGCAAGACCATGTTCGCAACCAACTTGAAGAAATTGCCCGTATTAATCTTAGCCTTCAGGCCGGAAACGAAGCGCAAGAAGATGACCTGAGATCACAGCTTTCTTTGATAAACGATACTGGCACTGTAATTTTGGATAATTACACTCTGGTCTTGAACGAGTGGGCCTTAAAGGGTGCCGCCGAAGAAGACCTGAAACCGCATACTGATTATGTCTTAGCGCTCAAAACTGGCGTGCTTAAAACAACGGATTTGCAGACGTTATTTCACAACGCTCTCCAATGGTTGGTTTCCTGGGAGGGAGGTGCTGGTCTTTTATTGGCTGGGCTGGGTGTTTTGGCGGCTGTTTGGGTTATGATGTTTGTCGCGAAAGTGGTGCGTCGTCTATCTGAGCGCGGCCTTGAAAAGATACCTACAATTTCGCGGATGCTTAAGAAATTCATTGCGACCGCAGTGTTTTGGGCGGTCTTTATTCTCGGCATTCTGGTTGTACTTGCCCTGTTTGGTGTGAATGTCACTCCTTTGTTTGCAATATTTGGTGGTTTGTCTTTCATTCTTGGCTTTGCGCTTCAGGAAACGCTAGGCAATCTCGCCAGCGGTCTGATGATCATGGTTTTAAAGCCATTCGATACCGGAGACTATATTCAGGTTGGCGGGTCATCTGGTTTTGTTGACGAGATGTCGGTCGTTTCGACAAAAATCCGAACCTTCGACAATCAGATCATCATTGTGCCGAATAGTAAGATCTGGGGTGACGTAATCACAAATGTCAGCGCATCTGATGAGCGTCGCGTCGATCTGGTTTTTGGTATCGCGTATTCAGACAATGCTGCCCACGCAATCAATGTGCTGAAAGAATTGGTCGGAAGGCATGAACTATGCCTGAAATCGCCTGATCCAGAAATATTTGTTGGTGAGCTTGGCGACAATTCAGTCAATATCTTTTGTCGACCGTGGTCTAAGTCTGACGACTATTGGACTGTCTATTGGGACCTCACAGGACAAGCCAAGGAACGGTTTGACCAAGAGGGAATATCAATACCGTTCCCGCAGCGCGATGTTCACCTGATCCCAGTGGAAGGAGCAAAGACATGAGAGCATTAGTAATATGGATGATGTCCTTTCTACTTCTTTGCAGTGTCGCCTCGGCTCAGTCAGAAGAAATACTGCTGCCATAGCAGGAACGAGAAGATCCCGAATTCATAGCACCTGTTGTTGTCGATGGGGATGAACTTTTTGTCGTCCGCGGATCCAGCGCATTGCCTGCAACGGACAGGGCCGCAAAGATTGAAGAAAGAATTACTCAAGTCGCGGATAGATCAGAGAGCAAAACGGTCGACATCCAAATCTCCCGGGCTGAATTTGGACAACTCGTACGCGTCGACGGCCATATGGTCACTATTACCACTCAGGCTGACGCCGACCACGAACAGATGGACATTGAAGTTCTGGCCGGGCTGCAAGCAGAGGCCATCGAAAATGCCATTTTAAAGTACCGGGAAGCGCGATCCAGCGAAGGCCGCGTTGACAGCACCTTGGCCGCTGTTGCTTGGACGGCGTTGTTTGCACTGGTGTCATACTTCTTCTTTGCCAAACGGAAGAAGTTTCTGGGCTACGTCAGAAACAACTTGGAAAAGAGAGCGGAAAGCGTCGAGGAAGCTACAAAGTCAATCCTACGAAGCAGGGCAATCGCGTCTATCATCGTTTATTCAATTCATGCTTTGATGTGGGTGCTGTTTCTGTTTTTTCTCTACTACTACCTGTCCTTGGTATTGCTGTCGTTCGCGGAAACCCGGGCCATTGCTCAAGTTCTTCTTAAGTACGTCAGTGAGCCATTGATTACCGTTGTGCTGGCTGTCATTGGGTACATCCCAAATCTGATCATGCTGGTAATTATAGCAGCTGTAAGCCGGTTTGCGATCCGTGGCCTCGATCTGTTCTTTGACAACCTGGAGAACGGGGCGTTTGAAATCAAAGGTTTCGAGGCGCACTGGATCGCGCCAACAAACATGCTGTTCAGGGCTTTGGTTATCGTGATCGCGCTGGTGTTCGCTTACCCATACATTCCGGGCTCAGGTTCCCGGGCGTTTCAGGGTTTGACAATTCTCGCCGGCATCATGGTCTCGTTAGGGTCCAACACGGTTGTGTCAAACATGATGGCAGGTCTGTTTGTCATCTATCGACGTAGTACGAATGTTGGTGATCGAATAATGGTCGGAGACAAGATAGGGGACGTGACCGAAATCAAACTCATGGAAACACTTATCAAGTCTATCAAAAACGAAATGATCAGTATTCCAAATGCTCAGTTGTTGAACTCAGAGGTCGTGAACTATTCGCGAAAAGTCGATGGTCGAGGCCTTGTCGTTTACACAACTGTCGGGATCGGGTACGAGGAGCCGCCAAAAAAAATCACGGCAATGTTGATAGAGGCGGCTCATCGCACACAGGGATTGAGAAAAAGCCCGGAACCTTTTGTGCTTTGGACACAGTTGGCTGACTATGCCATCAATTACGAAATTAACGCATACACATCTCGAGGATCGAGTTTGCCTAAGATTCTGTCTGATCTACACCAAAACATCGTGGAAGTGTTCAACGAGAACGGTACGCAAATTATGACACCGTCCTACATGGCTGACCCGCCAAGTCCTAAGATTCCCACTGAGGAATGGGATGGAAAGCTTGCTCATATAGCGGAGTAAAAGAATACCAAGTCCACTCTGGGTCTACTAAACCCCGCCCTTGCAGGTTGTCGGATTAGTTTGATTGATCCAGAGCAATGGGTAGGATTAATGCAATAGTTTTCAGAACGTTTTGGGGTTCCAGATGATCAATTGGGCATTTACCGCAATAGTAACGCTTCTCGCGAGTGGCGCTCATGCCGCTGGTATGGAGCCGTGGGGTGAGTCCGGCGACTGGAAAATTTTGATCGACCCCGAGAAAGGAAATGGCTGCCTCGCGTGGAAGCCCTTCGAAGACGACATGACAGTTGAGATTGGCGTCGCACCCAATCAGGCTGGCGGTTTCTTCGCCGCTTACAATCCGACCTGGGTTCAGATTGAGGACGGTTCAACCGGTATCGTGAAATTCGATTTTGGTGACGCAAAGTTTGAAGGCGAAGCCGTAGGTGTTTTTAAAAATGGCGTCCCCGGGGGGTATGCCTTTTTCGACAACCCTGCGTTTGTAAGCGAATTCGGGAAACGCCAAAGCGTCACGATAATTGGTGAAAGTGGGGCCGAAGTGGAACTTGATCTAAGTGGGTCCTCAAAAGCCATCGAGGCCGTTTTGGCATGTCAGGCAGAACAGCCTGAACCACTCAAGAACTAGGTCGTGACCGACTATTGAAGCTGATTCATGTCTGGCACGCACGGTTGCCTGTCTTCTGGCATCGCATCAGCACCTTCCGGAGCCTTGTTTCTGGATCCACCCACATCCAACTTGAACTTCGGTGACGAAAGTTGGCCAGTCACGTCAAACGGCCACGCGCTACGGGATAGCGGTTTGCCAACTCGACGAGGTTCTGCCCTGATCGCAATAGTATCTTTGACCCAATCCACTTGGCCCTTGGCCACCAATTGAACAGAACCCGTTTCAACCACGATGGAGTCTGAGCTTACCCGGCCGGCTTCGATGTTAATTGGTGCCACAACGCATGTTATGTCCGTGTAACCTTGACGGAGTTCCTCTGAAAACAGCCATGGGAAAATACCAAGCCCTGCCAACTCCAGAAGGCTGGTGCTGACATAGCCTTGTGACATCGATAAAGAAGCAGTGCCGCGCATGGAATTCACAAACGCATTGCCAGACGCAGTGCTGCCTGAAACGTTGAACTCACCACTCAACCGCCCATATGCATCTATCCCGATACCCAGTTCATCGAGAATCTCTCCGAATTCCCATCCTGAGGTTGACCCCGACAAGGAGAGCCAATCAGGTGAGTCAATCAGATCCATCACTGCCCGTAGGCTGAAGTTTCCACCGCCATATGCCAATTGGAGCGGCCCAAAATCTACGGTCCCTTCTTTTGCAGACAATTGGCTGGAAACAGAAGTTACGCCTTGTTGGCCAACAATCTCCTTAAAGTCGATTTGTACCTCGACGTCAGCCTCTCTCAGTACGCGCTGCACATCCAGAAGATCGGCTGGCTTTCCTTTCTCCTTTGGTAAAACCAGGGGCTGTACGTTGGTTTCCTTCGGTAGAACCAAGGGCTGTACGTCGGCTTCAGGATCTTTTGAAGCGTCGCCTACCAAGCTCTTAAGCTGGTCCAACGTGGCGGTCAGGTTTTTTAGATCATTCAAATCGAGCCTTTTACTCGCAACGTTTCCGCGAATTACAGAAGCGCCCTCGGGAAATTTTGCATCCAAAGCGGCCAGAAGGTGTGACGAACCGGCTTCAAACTCGATTGAGGCGGTGAAGTCCTCGCCCTGCTTCGACGCCACTGCATCGACGGCAAGTGCGCCAATCTCGACAGGTTGCAATTTGAGCGCAGTCAGAAAACTAGCTCCGTCGCTGACTTCCAGTTCCACGTCAAAATCAAGGCCTGACAGCCCTTTCAATTCGCTGACCGATAGCGCGAGGTCAAGCGCCCAAAGATTTGTGCCATAGGTGGTTGCGTTAAACCTGTTAAGCGAAACAGGCCCTCCTTCATTGGACAAGCTGAAGTCGGCATTTATGCCACCGAGCTGATCGACAAAATCTTCATCCATATTTGGCAAAATCAATTTGGCCGGCCCGTTGAGTGTGCCATCGAAGGTCACGTCCTGAAGCTGAAGCAGGTCGAGAATTTCGCCGTCGGCCTTTAGAATTGGGTCCTCAATGGGTCCAGCCTGTAAGGCGATGCCCAGCATCGCAAGCCGACCATCGGGCATGCGGCGAATGCGTTCAATAGAGGCTGGCCCGATTACGTCCAGGCCTTGGTCAAATGCGTTAGTTTGGAACAGAAGTTTCTCGAACTCGAAAGATGCAAGTGAGCCCACCATGTGCATTTCAAAGGCTGTGAACTTCAGCTCCTGGAAACTCTTTGCTGCGTTCGGCGGCTGCCCCTCAGGATAAAGCCGCGCGTCGAATAACAGATCAACGCCCCGAGCTGTGTAGAAGTCTTCTATCGATCCTTCTGCTGTAAGTTGCTGTCCGTCCTCAAGGTTTACGGTGGTCGTAAAGGTCTCGATTTTCAGAGCATCCTGAGAAACAAGCTCTGCTTGCAACTGGCCATTCCCTTCCAGAACTCGCTCCAGCCCAATGACTTCAAGAAAGTCACCGAATTCACCAGTGTCCATCTGCAAGACAGCACGATAGCCGCCTCCCTCGTTTTCCGAAAATGGTTCGCCGTCGTAGCTTACCGTCATTTCGCCAAAATTGGCGCGCGTCGTAAACGGTGCGCTATGAGGATAGTCACCCTCGATTTCGAAACTTTGACTGTTGACGGAGCCGGTCCCCGAGACCTTTGTTCTTTGCCCTTCGTCTACCTGTTCCAGAGCGAGAGACTGGAGGTCAAACACGAACGAGAAGCCAGAAGTTTGATCATCAATGTTCAACCCAATGGATGTGAAAGCTACATTCTTGTCGCTCAGGAATGAGAGGATCCCGCTACCTTCTGGGTCGCCCTCATTGGACCCGCCTGTCTCAGCTATAGCCTCTTGATTGTCCTCTTCCGTGGCGTTTTCGGGTTCAGGTTTTGGCGTCGGTCGGCCTTTTCGCCAACTTGTAGTGCCGTCAGCAGCTGTAAAGAAATTCGCCTGGAGACCGTCAACGACGAGGTTGTCAAAGTGCAGACGACGATTGGCCAAAGCGGCAACATCCAATTCCAGTTCCAGAAGGTTCAATTCTGCAAGAGATGTTTCCGGCATTGATTGGCTCGGGATAACCACACCACCGACGTAAATGTGGGTGATGCGTCCAAGCGCGACACTTACATCGTCGTTGACTACAATCGGTTGTCCGATTTGTTCAGAAAGGACTTTTTCGACCAAGTCACGTCGCATCTCCGAGAATAGCGGCGCAGCAAGTAGCAACCAAACAAGTGTGATTGTTGCAAACACAAGTAGTACGACAATCCCAATTGTTCTAAACAGCCAAGTCCTCATGCATCCCCCTGTCGTCGCCTACGCCGTTTTGTCTATCTTCAATTCGGCGTTCGCCAATCCGCTGGACTAGATGGGCACATAATTCGGATCGCGCGCGCCGCGCATTTCGTGCTCATCGGTCCAAAGCCGCCAGGATACGAGCATCCCGCTCGTATGGGTCCTCGCGGAAATGAACGACCCCGTCTTCGACCCACGCTGTCCAATATGTCAAAAGAACTGGCATTGGCTCAGGTAGATCAACGCGCGTCGTCTTTCCGCTATCCAAAATGGACTGCATCTTCTGTCGGCTCCAATCTGGCTCTCCCTCCATCAGAAGGCTCGCGAACTCGAACGGATACTCAAGGCGAACGCAGCCGGAACTGAGATTTCTCTCGTTTCGGTCAAAAAGGGTTTTGTCGTTTGTGTCGTGCAAGTATACAGCGTATTTGTTTGGAAACATGAACTTAACCAAACCCAGCGCATTGTCTGGGCCCGGCTGCTGAACCAGGGTCACGCCGGGGTTCTTCGCCCCCCAGTTTACAGCGTTTGCGGGGATTGTCTGGCCATCCTTGTTCCGAACGACATAGTTGTTGCGTGTCAGATAGGCTGGATCCTTGCGGATGCGCGAAAGTTTGTCTTTACGAAAAATAGAGGCGGGAACGGTCCAGGTGGGATTGAATTCCATGTACTTGATTTCGTCTCGGAACACTGGGGTCTTTCGATAGGCTGACCCTGTGATTGATCTAGTGGTCCAAAGCGTGCCATCCGACTTGGCCAAATATGTGCGGGCCCCTGCAATGTTCACCAGCACGAATTCGTCGTCGACTTCCCGCATAAGCCAGCGGCCACGTTCCAAGCTGAGACGCAGCTTGTTAATGCGATCTTCCACCGGTTTGTTTAGCGATGCGAACGTCTTACCGCCAATGACCCCATCGGCTTCCAATCCATGCCGACTCTGAAAAGATTTGACTAATTTCACCAAGTTATCGTCGTAAACCCAAGCTGTGTTTATGCCGTTTTCGCCATCTTCAGAAGAACCGCTTGTTTCAACGAAGCCTTCTGCCGCCAGCCTTTCGCGCAGCTTGGCGACAGCAGGGTCCACCATCTCTGGTTTAAGAACGGTTTCATCCGGAACATTGGTCCAACCGCCCTGTAAAGCAATGGCCCTATACTTACTCAGTGCTTCGACAAGCATCATATACTGCGCATTGTCGATATCGATGCGTTCGATTAACGCGCTGAAACCTTCACCTTGAAGAAACTGATTTAGGACAACAGCTGGGTCTTGTTGAATTACCGGTTTTGAGAAGTTCCAATCGTCGTCCAGTGCATTTGGGTCGACTTTCCCAAACACCAAATGATGAACCAGTTTCACCGCAGCGTCCGTTGCCAGAATATCGAACAATGCTTGATTAGAAACATCGCCAGTTTGGGCGGTCTTAAATGCGGCTTGAAGCTCCGCTAAGTCAAAATCCTCCGGTCTGAAACCCTGTTCTATTGCACTATCCAACTCATCAAAGAGTTCGTCCGACAATACATCGCGTGTCCACGCAGGAGTGAAGTCCCTCTCTTCGTAAAAACGCGGCACTAGGATTTCAGCATCCAAGCTCTTGTTGTCAGGTAGCGTGCTACTCACGTCCAACTTGGCACCGAGTAGAGCAGCAATCTGCTCTGAGATCTCGTTTGCGACGCTTGAGTTGGGGAATATTGTTACCAATGCAGTTAGCGAAATCGCGACTAACGACTTAACGTGACCCACCAATACCTCCTGCGGCTTCGCGCGATATGCTGTCTCTATGTGGGAGGATACTCATACATAATGTATAATCAAATCGTAATTTATGATTTTAGTATGGCCATTTGATTGGAGGGTTCGAGAGCTGTGTGTATATGCAGGGGATTGACGCTGAACGTCCAAACGATCCTGTGGACGAGCCGGCCCTGTTGAATCTACTGTCATTGCAGTATCGACGGAGTTGGGCGGGTTATGGCGACATTTGTATTGGTCCATGGAGCGTGGCAAGGGGGATGGTGCTGGGCTCGCGTAGCCGCCCTTCTGCGCAGGGACGGCCACGACGTTTTCACTCCGACACTGACAGGGTTGGGTGAACGTGCTCACCTCGTGAGTGACGAAACCGATCTGGCCATGCATATCGAAGATGTCCTAGGGGTAATCAAGTGCGAGGAACTTTCTGACATTGTTTTGTGCGGTCATAGCTATGGCGGCATGGTCGTCACCGGAGTCGCAGATAGAGCGCCCAACCACATTCGCTCACTTGTGTACCTCGATGCGCTCGTGCCGGGCGATGGGCAGGCCGCCTTGGATGTGTTGCCTGCGGATATCGCGGCAGGGCTTCGTGATAGTGCTGTCGATGGCAAAGTCGCGCCGGGCCCAGCGGAGGCTTTTTCGGTGAATGGAGCAGACTGTGCGTGGGTGGGCCGCCGAAATGTCGCGCAACCACTCAAGACATTTGAGCAACCGATTCAACTGGTGAGCGGCGGAGCCAAGGTGTTAAAGCGGACCTACATCTATGCCACCGGCTGGGTCCCAGGGCTTGGCCAACCGTTTTTTGAGCGATACCAGCATCAGTCGGGGTGGACAGCGATTTCGGTGCCATTCGGGCACTACGTGATGATCGATAGGCCTGAAGACTTGGCCCGAATTCTAATGTCCGCAATTTGAACGTGGCCGCCGATTCCTGCACGAGTGGGCAGACAGCGAAATCGCCCGTATTAGAATGGTTATTGCTTCCATTCCGATTGTCCTACTTCAACCACCGCTTCGGGGGAAGATGTGCCGCAGCGCCGCAGGTTGTCCCGCGTCTCAACTGATCAGCTGGCATTGATCTCAATGCACCAGCTTCGGGCGGCTCCTGACCGTACAGCTGGAATTGCAAAGTTCGGTTTTGTATGTCCGCTTAGGGCTTATTTTGTTGAAAAACTCGGGCTTGATCGGTTGGTAAGTTGCTGATTCAATTCTTCCTAAAGGGAGGGATCAGCCATGATGGGACCG
>NZ_JBQFXM010000034.1:0-18621 GCF_056540845.1 Ruegeria sp. AL2 | reverse complement strand
TCAGGTCTCGTGCCAAGCTGGTCTCCGTCGTAGATACCAGCTTGAATCATGCCCGCCGACAGATGTGAATCCCTTTTGTCAACATGACCTAAGATCGAAATGCCGCTATATTACCCGATCTCCAGATTATTACAGAAACAGCCCACACCAGTCACCGGCCACTGATTCTGCCGAGCCATTCGGATGTCGCTTCTAGCCCTTGCCGCAGGATAGTAAACATATGCTCGATTTCGCCTTGTGTAATGATGAGGGGCGGCGAAAGAACACACATGTTGATCACGGGTCGAACAAGCAGACCGCGTTTCTGGCATTCCATATCGATACGGCTGCCAATCTCATAGTCGCGCCCCAGCTCGCTCTGGAGATCGCCATCGACTGAGCACTGAACACACCCCATCAATCCCATCCCACGCGCATCGGCCACGATGTCAATCTGGCGCAACTGCTGTAACTGATCCTGAAAAACCGGGCCGACTTTTCGAACGTGTTCGAGTATCCTTTCCCGCTCGAAAATCTCGATGTTTTTCAACCCGGCAGCCGCGCTGACCGGATGGCCCGAATAGGTATAGCCATTCGAAAAGGTAGCATCTTTTCCCGCAACATCCGCAATCAACCTGTCAGAAATAATCGCGGCCCCCATCGGCGCATACCCGGATGTCATTCCTTTGGCACAGGTGATTATGTCAGGCTGAATGCCAAAGACAGCCTCGGAGGCGAACCAATGGCCCAATCGACCGAAAGCCGTCACGACCTCGTCGGAAATATACAAAACATCATACTTCCTGCAGATGTTCAGGCAGCGTGCGTGATACCCAATTGGTGGTACGATGACGCCGCCCGAGGCCAAAACCGGTTCGGCGATAAAAGCGGCAACATTTTCCGGGCCAAGTGCCACAATGGCCTTTTCGAGATCGGCAACTTTCTCGTTCAGAAAGCTTTCATCGCTTTGACCGGGCGCGCGGTAAAGCGGGTTCACGTCCGGCAGGAAATGCGCCAGGTCGTCGGCCTTGTCGAGCCAGAGCCTGTCACGTTCCTTCCCACTGACGCTGGCCGCCAGATATGTGCTTCCGTGATAGGCTTTTTGCCTTGAAATGATTTTCTTTTTCTCTGGCCAACCCATTAGGTTGTTGCGGAAATGGACAAACCGGATGGCAGTATCAACCGCAGTGGAACCGCCGGTTGTAAAGAAGACATTATTCAGGTCACCCGGCGCACGTTTGGCGATTTCGCGGGCGAACTGTGCCGCAGTCGAGTTGGTGTTGTTGAAGGGCGAGAAATAGGCAAGGTTCCGGGCTTGCTCGGCCATTGCTTCGGCCATTTCCGCGCGTCCATACCCAATCTGGGTGCACCACATGCCCCCCGGTCCGTCGATCAGGCGCGCACCTTTTTCGTTTATCAGATGAATGCCGCTGGCACCTTCGATAAAGGTGCGGTCGTTTTCACCCAAAGCCTCCATCCCTTCCCACGGGTGCAGGAAGTGGTCGTTGTCCCATTGCTTTACGTTGGAATTATCCATGGCGCGCCATGCTTTCCGCGCTTAACACAATGGGAAATTCGTCGCGTACCCGAGCGTCCAAGGCACCAAAATAGTTGGGGAAATGGCTGTCGAGGATGGAATTCGCCTTGTCGCGGGCGCGGTCCAGAAGATCCGTTTTCCCCTCGTTCTCCCAAGTGTCCGTACGCTCGCGGTCCATAAGCTGAGGGTAGACGAATTCGCTGTTCATATAGCTCAGCGTGTGCGGATTGCCGAGGAAATGACCCGGATCTATGGCACATTGGTGAATCACATCCACCGCCATGGTTTCATCGGTAACCTCTATCCCGCGCAACGATCGCAGGATCATGCCGCCGGCTTCGTCATCGATGACCATGCTTTCAAAGCTGCATCCCATAAGACTACCGATCATACCACCAAACTCGCACAGGCGATTGGCGCCGGCATGCGCTGCAAGGGTAAAGGTCAGCGCCTTTTCCAACCCGTATTGTGCATCAGGTATTTTTGCATCGGTCATACCTGCACCCACCGAAGTGGGAAGGCCGTAAAAGTTGCCCATCTGAATTGCTGCGGCACCGATCAGCGCCTGTTCACCACTGCCGCCGGTGAAAGACCCGTTGCGCAGGTCCGTTATGAAAGGCCAGGCCGCAAAGCAGATAGGGCAACCCGGCGTGATCAGGTTGACGATGGCGACGCAGGCAAGTGTTTCGGCGACGGTTTGAACCAGTGTTCCCGCAAGCGTCGCCGGAGCCGTGGCCCCGGCTTGAGGCGGCACGGCCAGATCAACAGTCAGGCCCAATTTGGCGGTATCGATCAAGATTTCCATGTTTTCCTTGCCGATCCGCAGAGGGGAAACAATGGGGCAGCCGCCGAATATGACGCTTGGCTTTTTCAGGAAAGCCCCCTCGCCGCCCTGAGCCAGGTCAAACATGCGGATGGCATGTGGAATGTGGCTGCGGTCGCGGAATGTCAGGCAGGCGGGTTTTTGGCTGCCTGCAAGCATGGCGTAAATGGTGTTCATGTCATGGGTGAAATCATCGGTCACATCCGTCGCCAGAACCGTGTCGCCCAGCATGTGAATGTTTTCCAAACGGTCTACCAGGCGGGTGAAATCATAAACATCGCGCAGAACCGACGGACGATAGGTTTTGGTTTTGGCATCGAATGTTGTCACGGCGGTTCCAGAGTTGGCGAAGTAAACGCTCTCTCCCGAACAATGCATGTCGTCTTTGCCTTCACGCTCTCCGCGGGCATAGACATAAAACTCCTTGGCAGCACCAGCCAGGATGTCTTCCATCAGGGCGCGTGGAAAGCACAGCCGGTTGAGGTCACTCAACATTGCACCTTTTGGAAGCACCAGCTCAAGCAACTCGGGGAAATGGTCGGTAATGCCGGTTTGTTCCAGAACGGTCAGGGCTGCATGATGGATGTTCTCCATATCGGTTTGAGTCAGTGGTCTATAGCGTCCGCCGCTCAGACCCCCGCGTACGGCTTCGTTACCCGTGGTCGTCTGTTGTACCTTCAGACGCGCCGCGCGCCCCCCGCCCCCGCGACGACGTGAACGGGGTGCTTCATTGGTGCTGTTCATGTTGCATCCTCTGCCAAATCAATAATCTCCCGGCGAAACCAGTCTTTGTCTGCATCGGCCTTTGGGCGCTCGAAATCACGGGCGGCGCGATGGCCTGCAAAAACCGCGTCTGCGATTAATCCCGGCGACGCGGCATCACCAATGAGGTCAAGGGTTTTCAAACCGGCCCCCTTCAGGCCGTCGAAAAGGGCGGTTTCACGCTGGCGCTCGGTCACCAGAACCGTTGAGGCGCACGGGATTTCAATTTCGCGGCCGGTAAAGACACAGCCGATCCGCACCGCGCCGCCCTGAACCGCCGTAAGCACCTGATTGCAACGGATATCGACGCCCAATTCAATCATACGGGTCTGGATGCGGGACTGTTCCAAAGTATGAACGGCGTAGGCCGAAACCAAACTCTCTGGCGTGGCAAAAATGACCTGATATCCGGCAGTCGCCAATTTCTCGGCAATCACTCCCGCCAGATAGATGTGGTCATCATCATAGATCATCACCGGGCCGCCCGGGGGCAGAACCCCATTCATGATCTCATCAGGCGTCAGCACCTTGGCACCCGGCGTGACCGTGGGCAGGCGGCGCTGCGTGTTGCGACCCACGCCATCTGCGCGCCAATAGCTGCCGGTTGCGACAAAGACATGTTCAATGCCAAGCTCGGCGACTTGTCCGGCTTCGAGCTTGCTGTCCGTGAACAACTGTACATTGGCCCGCTGTTTCAGATCGTTCAGGCGATAGTCAACCACCCGCGACCAGGCGGCGAGGCCGGGAAGTCTGCTTTCCCTGCCAACCCGTCCACCAAATTCGGCCGAGGCCTCGGCCAGTGTCACCTGATACCCGCGCCGTGCCAATTGCATGGTGCATTCCAGCCCCGCAGGTCCGCCACCGATGACCAGCACTTCTGCCTCGCTTTTTTTCGGCGCAATGATCTCGGGGTGCCAGCCGCGGCGCCATTCCTCGCCCATCGTTGGGTTTTGTGTGCAGCGGATCGGAACACCCAGATTGTCCGACGACACGCAGATATTGCAGCCGATGCATTCGCGGATTTCGTCGATCCTGCCTTCCTCGATCTTTTTTGGTATGAAAGGGTCCGCAATGGATGGCCGCGCGGCACCGATAAGGTCGACAATTCCCTTTTTGACCATCGACAGCATCATGTCCGGGGACGTCAGTCGGCCAACGCCAACAACAGGTTTTCGGGTGATCTGTTTGACGTGAGACAGAAACGCGTTCTGATAACCATCTTCGGGCTGGAAACGGGTCGTTGCGCTGTCATTGGACCAATCCGCCACATTCACGTCCCACAGGTCGGGAAGATCGGCCAATAGCTCGACAATGGCGCGGCCTTCTTCTGCCGCCTGCATACCGTCGGCGCCCATCATCTCGTCAATGGCAAAGCGGAACGCCACGGCACAGCTGTCGCCTATGGCATCGTGGGTGTCTTCCAGCAGTTCACGGGTCAGCCGCACACGATTTTCAAGCGACCCCCCATATTCATCGCTGCGCTGGTTCATATGGGGCAGCATGAAATGCTGTGCCAATGTCATGTTGTGCCCGGCATAGACATAAACGATGTCAAACCCGGCCTCTTTCGCGCGCAGGGCCGCGTCGCGGTGCCAGCGGCGAAGTTCCCTAATATCAGCCTTGTCCATGGCTTGCGCGTGCTTTGGTTGCGTCGTATCCACAGACATTTCGGACGGTGCAAGAACCGGAGCGCGGGTCAGCAGGTTTTGCGCATGGTTGCCGTTATGAACCAGTTGGATGGCCGCCAACGCACCATGTGCATGCACCGCATCCGTCATCAGACGCAGCGCAGGCACATCGCGCGCATCCCACAGTCGCCCTTCTGGGAACGGGGACAAATCCGAGGTCGGATGAATCTCGGTCTCCTGATTGGACACCACGGCCCAGCCACCTTCTGCTTTCATTCCCCGCACGGCAGCGTCCGCCCGCGGCCTGAGATGCCCCATCCCGGTGCAATGCGGCACCTGATAAAAGCGGTTTCTGGCTGTCACCGGCCCGATCTGGACCGGTTCAAAAAGCAGAGCATATGGGTTCGCGTTCGACATAATCACGCGTTTTCCTGTAGTTGGGTTCCGGAGCCCTTAGGCCCCGGATGATGGGTTGTGTTAGAAGCCGGCTTTGATCCGCTCGAATTCGGCCAGCATCTTCGCCTCAAGCTCGGGGTTCACAGCATCAAAAAACAAGCTGCCTTCGAAGAAGCTTTTGGGATCGGAAAAACCATAGGCTTCGATATTGGCCTGATCGGCGATTTCAAACGCTTTTGCGTTGGAATGCGGGTAGCCCCAGTTGTCGATGATGTACTGACCACTGGCAGGGTCCGTAAGCGCGTTCAAAAGGTCATAGACCTGATCGACCGGTGTCGTGGACGATTTCAGATGCACATAGCCACACGCCCAGGTCGCGATGCCCTTGTCCACGTTGCGCATCATGGCCGCGGGCACTTCGTTCCAGATCAGGTTCAGTTCGGACTGGTTCCAGGCCCAACCCATTTCGATCTCGCCACTGGTCATGGCCTGGTCAAACTGACCCGCATCGGACCAGTAAAAGCGCATGTTCGGATGGATCGAGCGCAGGAAATCCGATGCTTCCTTGAATTGCTCATCGCTCAGGTTGGTGTAGTCATCCGCGTTTCCGGTGGCCAGCGCGGCCAGGGCATAAGCAGACGATGCGGCATCCGGGATGGCGATTTTGCCCGCAAAGGCCGGGTCCGCCATCAGTTGCAGCGAGATGTCATCCCCCGAGATCTTGTCGGTGCGATAGATAAGGCCCGTGTTCCCCCATTCAAACGGCAGCATGTAAAGCTGGCCGTCCAGAACGATGGCGTCGACCTCTTTGATCTCGGGCAGCACATCCGCCCAATTGGTCAGCTTGCTTTCGTCCAAAGGCTGAATCAGATCAGCTGCGACCCATTTTCTGACAGCGTCGGAACAAGGATGTGCCAGATCAGCGGTAAAACCGGAACTCAGCTTGGTAAAGGCTTCTTCCTGGCTTCCGAAATAGGAATAGCTTGGTGCTTCGTCCCCGTATTTTTCCATGTAACTGGCAAAGAACCCAGGATCTTCATATCCCGACCAGTCAAAAACCGTCAGATCAGCGCCACCTGCACTGGCACCGCCTGTCGTTAACGCCGTCGCACATGCGAAGGCCGCAATTCCCTGAAGTTTCATTCTATCCTCCCTCTGTTTTATTCCGAATTCGTACCAAGATCGATCACACTGGCCGCCTGAAGCCCCAGCCAAACGGTGTCGCCACGTTTGAAATCGACCGTGTGAAAATAGTTTGGAACCGAGACCGAGATTGGTTTCTCGGCTCCTGCCACCTGAATGTGGTAGTGAATATTTTCACCGTAGAAGGCGACGTTGCTGACAGTGCCTTGAACCGTTGATGGGTAGTCTTCAGGCCGGTCCGCAGCAATCTCCAGCTGTTCCGGCCGAATACCGATATTCATGTTTCTGGCGCTGGTCGCCACATTGGGATTTCTTTCGATTTCCATCCGCCCGAAGGCAGCCGCATCGATTGACAACGTGTCACCGCTTTCGTCCAGCAACCGGGCCGGCAATATGTTCATCTCACCGATGAAGCGGGCCACTTGCTGATCACAGGGACGGGCATAAAGCGTTGTTGGCGTGTCCACCTGCTTGAGTTGCCCGTTGAACATCACGCCGATACGGTCGGACATGGTCATCGCTTCGTACTGATCATGCGTGACCATCACAAAGGTAATGCCAAGCGACTGTTGCAGATTGCGCATTTCAAACTGCATCTGTTCACGCAGCTTCTTGTCAAGCGCTGACAAGGGTTCATCCAAAAGCAACACCTTTGGCCGCATGATCAGCGCGCGGGCAAGCGCCACCCTTTGACGTTGCCCGCCCGATAACTCGCTTGCGCCGCGATCCTGAAGACCACCCAGTTCGACCATTTCCAAGGCTTCGGCGACGCGCTGATCGATCTCGGCCTTAGGCGCTTTGCCCCGCAACCCGTAGGCTACGTTATTCCCGACATTGAGGTGCGGAAAGATTGCGTAGCTTTGGAAAACCATGTTCGTCGGGCGTTTGTTGGCGGGCACTCCTTCCATATCCTGACCGTCAATCAGCACCTTCCCTCTGGTGAGTTCCTGAAAGCCCGCGATCATGCGTAAAACCGTGGTCTTGCCACATCCCGAAGGACCGAGGAGCGAAAAGAACTCGCCCTCTCTGAGGTCAAGGTTTATGCCGCTCGCGGCCACAAATGTGCCGTAGCGCTTTTCGACATCCCTGAGCTCTATGATGTTTCTGTTTGTCATCGGACCTCAGATGCGGATGAACGGCGGCGGAAGTATTCAGCCAGAACCAGAAGCAGAACCGAGGTTAGCAACAGGATCGACCCCAGTGCCAAAACATTTGGAAGCTTGGCGGGGAAACGGATCTGGCTCCAGATATAAACCGGCAGGGTTGGCTGGTTACCGGACAGGAAAAAGGCGAGGACGAATTCATCGAAACTGACGGTGAATGTGACCAAAACACTGGCTACGATACCGGGGGCAACGACCGGCAGCGTCACGCGACGGAATGTTTCGAACACACCGACGCCCAGATCGTAAGATGCTTCCTCCAGTGATGCGTCGAAGTCATCAAAGGCAGACTTCAGGATCGAGACAGAGAACGGCAACGCGAGAAACGTATGGCCCAGAATGACGGTCAGCAAAGACGGCTTGAGACCGAGAAACAGAAACAGGACCAGCATTGAAGAGGCGACGATTATGCCCGGGATCACCAAAGGCAGCATCACCAGACCTTCTGCCGCGCGTTGACCCCGAAAACGGTACCGAACAAAGGCACGGGCGGCGAACAATCCCATGGCGGTCGATAGAAGGGCAACAACAGTTCCGACGGCAAGCGAATTCCAAAGCGCCTGGATCAACGTGTCCTGCTCGCCTAGCTTCCGATACCAGTCCAGTGTCCAGCCCTTGATCGGGAACGCAACGATTGTGCCGCTGTTGAACGAGAACAAGGGCAGGAACAGAACCGGCAGGTAGAGAAACAGCAGATAAAGGAACGCATAGGCTGTCAGTGTCGAAGGACGTCTCATCTGATCCGCCTCCCCAGCCGCGTTGCGGACATGACAAACACGATGGCCACAAAACCCACCGACAGCATTGCGATCAGCGATAGCGTAGCCCCAAGGGGCCAGTTGTTGGCGGCCCCGAACTGCACCTGAATAAGATTGGCGATCATCTTCCCATCTGAACCACCAACCAGAGCCGGCGTCACATAATCACCAACTGTAGGGATGAAGATGATCAGGCAAGCGGCAATGATACCTGGGATCGTCAGCGGCAGCGTCACCCGCATAAAACGTTGAAAGGGGCTGTTCCCAAGATCTGTTGCAGCCTCAAGCAGACTGGGATCGATTTTCTGCAATGAGACATAGATCGGCAGGATCGCAAATGGCGCCCAGGCATGAGCGAGCGTCAGCACGACTGCGAATTCGTTGTAGAGCAGGAAGTCGAGAGGCTCGCTGATCAGACCCAGCGCCAGAAGTGCAGAGTTCATAACGCCGTTGAAACCCAAAATGAGTTTCCAGGCAAATACGCGCAGCAAATAGCTGGACCAAAATGGAATGGTGATGAGCAGAAGCCAGATGGTCTTTTTCTGGGCCTTTATCGCGATAAAATACGCGATGGGATAGGCCAGTGCGACGGTGACTACGGTCACCGCTCCGGCAATCCAGATCGACCGAAGCATCAGGTGACGGACCAGCGGATCCGCAAACGCATCGCTGTAATTCTTCAGCGTCGGTGTCTTGTCGAGCGTCACATAGGTTTGGGTCCAGAATGAATAGGCAATCAGGATCAACAATGGCGCCGCGACCAGAAACCCCACGTAAGCCGTGGCTGGCGCGCTGAGGGTATATCCCCGGGACGCTTCGCTGCGAATGATCACCCAACCTCCCTTCCCGAAATTCACGAGTTACTAATGGACGATCGTCCATTAAATGTTGCGCCAGAAAGGCCTTTCGTGTCAATATTCCTTTGATCTACCTCTATGAGGCATTCACAAACGGTTGGTAACATTGAACAAAGTGCAAAGCACCAAGGAACAAAAACGCGGTTCAAAGCGGGATCCGGAAGCCAACAAACAGCTACTGATCGACGCGACTCTGGACACAATTGCCGATATTGGAGTTACCGATACCTCGGTCAGCCGAATCTGCGAGCGCTCCGGCCTGTCGCGCGGAATGATCCATTTGCATTTCGGGGGTAAGGACAATTTGCTGACCGCAGCCGCCCGGCATTTCAGCACCGAGTATTATGCCGAGATGGACAGAAGGACGGATCTGGGCGCGAGCGCAACGCCCGAAGACCGTGTTATGGCAGTGATTGAGGCCGACCTGTCAGAAGCACTGCTCAATCCGCGCAGTACAAAAATCTGGCATGCGTTTCGGGGTATCGCAAGCTCTCATCCAGGTATCGCCCGTTACAGCAGCACTCAGGATGACAAACTTGTCGAAACCTTGCGGTCCGCGTTCAAAGAGATAGCCCCTAAAAACGGACGTGACCCGAACCTAGTAGATGACGCAACCAGCGGAACGCTCGCCTTGCTGGAGGGGATGTGGGTGAATTACCTAACCGATATGCAGGGATTTTCACGCCGCCGCTCTGTCAACCTTGTTCGAAGGTTTTTATGCGGACTTTTCCCCGGAAAATTCTAGGTTTAAGCCTTGGCGGTGTTCTAGTTCAAGTTGGATAACTCGGAGACAGAAGTTTCTGAGAGAAAATTGTTCCGGGCGCATACAATCAGCTCGTCTGTGCTTTCGTTTTGAAACAACTGCGACTGCCGTGCCATTACTTACATACCCAAACTTGGGACATTGTCAGGTGACGAAGCCCCCTGCCCCACAGACCTAAGGCGCTTGTCCACTTGTCGACAGATACAGGTTATTCGTACCCAAACCGGACATGGGTGACCTTTCCTGTAGGCTCGGATTTTGGCTTAGCCACCACAACAATGCCTACACGCCACCAAAAAAAGTTTCACTTTGGGGAATTTTTTCCAGGCGCCTTCGTAGTTGTATTGTCTGCCATCCGGCAGACCTGAAAAAGTCGGAGAATCCAATGTCCCTAAAATCCCTCACTTTTGCCGGTGTCGCGCTGGTTGCGACTGCAACCGGTTCATTTGCGGATGGTCACACCGGTGCGCCAGCCGTAACTGGCCAGCTCAACGGAGAAACCTTCCTGATGGATGCGCACAAGATGACGCTCTATACCTTTGACAAGGACGAGACAGGCGTTTCGAATTGCTATGATGACTGTGCCGCCAAATGGCCGCCGCTGATGGGTGATGCCAACATGGAACTGAAAAAAGGCTACAGCCTGATTGAACGCAAGGATGGCAGCGTTCAGGTCGCCTACAAAGGAAAGCCGCTTTATCTATGGTTCAAAGACGAAAACCCTGGGGACATGACAGGGGACGGTGTAAAAGGTGTTTGGCATATCGCACGCCCCTGAACCTTGGTGCCGGGGGAAAGTTTCCTCCCCCGGCTTACGTACATGCTTCAGTCATTTGAAAACCAGCTTGAAAACTGCCTCCCCGATCTTTGGCGTTATGCCTGGTCGCTGACCCGTGATCGGGATGCGGCGGATGATCTGGTGCAGGATTGTGTTGAACGCGCCCTTCGCAAACGATTGCTATGGCTTCCGGGACGGCCGTTGAAACCATGGCTCACTAAAATATTGTTGAACCTCTATCGGGATAGGTGGCGTCGAGAGACCAAATTCAACACTGTCGATCTCGACAACATTTCGACGCTGGCAGCAACAACAAGCACGGCCGAAGAACGGTTGGAACTCAAGGCTGTCTGGAAGGCGCTGGATTCTGTTCCTCAAGATCAGCGAGAAGCCCTTCTTTCTGTTGTGATTGGTGGGTTAAGCTATGACGAAGCGGCCACAACTTTGTCCATTCCAAAGGGTACGCTGATGTCGCGGATCTCGCGCGCGCGTACTAAAATCAAATCTGAAATGGACGCTTCGACCGCCGTGAAGATCAGGAGCGTGAAATGACGCACACCCCATCCATCGAAGACCTGGTTCAGCGTAGCATAGACGGTGAGTTGTCACCGGAAGAGAGCGAACGCCTTGACCGTCACCTTGCCCGTCACCCGGACGATGCAGCGCGCGTTCGTGCAATGCAGCGTCAATCTGATCTGATAAACAAGGCGGTCCCTGTACCTTCTGCGGCACATCTTCGAAGTCTGCGGAAACAGGCCACGCCACCTTCGCCAGTCTCTTTTAGGCTGGTTGCTTCGGTCGCGGTTTTTACAGTCGGATTCGGCTTGGGATCTTATTTGCAACCTTGGAACAGTGGAACAACCGACGATCTGGCATTGTTTTCACAACACGCAAAGGCAGCGCATTCTTTATTCGCCGTTGAGGTTCTTCACCCTGTAGAAGTCGCCGCTGCGGAAAAAGACCACTTGCAAACCTGGCTCTCCAATCGTCTGGGCTCTGCCATTATCGCGCCGCAACTTGGGGAAACCGGGTTTTCCCTGATTGGAGGACGCCTTTTGCCCGCAGGAGACCAAGCCTCAGCTTTATTTATGTACGAGAATGCAGAGGGTGATCGGTTAAGTTTGATGGCCACGCATGGCGACACAACTCAAACTCAATCATTTCGGTTTCGACAAGAGGACGGGTATCTTGTCGTCTTCTGGCAGGACGGACCCTGGCAGTATACGTTGGTCGGAGACCAGCAGCGCGACCCGATGGAACACATCGCCCGCGTGGCGCATGGTCAAATGATCTAGAGACTGCTTTGAGCGGCTTCATTCGCGCAGAAGCTTTGCGAAACCCGCAAGTTTCCAGCAAAAAGCAGTCCGAAGTTGCCGGTGTCTGTTGCGGTGAACCGCACCAAGTGGCAAGAATTTTTTTGTTGGTTGAGAATATCTTAACACCGCATATGCCGGTCAGTGAACGGTGTTCGGTATTCAAAAGGAGAGCTACATGGCAAACCTATCAGGGGTTCGTGCGGCAGTCATTGGAACGGGTTTTATCGGAACAGTTCACGTGCAGACCTTGCGCCGCTTGGGTGTGCAGATAGCTGGCGTTCTTGGCTCATCTCCGGAAAGAGGCGCAGCCGGCGCCGCAGAACTTTGTGTGGCACAGGCATACTCGTCCTTGGAGGAGTTGCTGGCCGATAACAGCGTGGATGTGGTTCACGTAACTTCCCCAAACCAGGCGCATTATCCGCAGGTCATGGCCATCCTCAGAGCCGGAAAGCACGTGATCTGCGAGAAACCACTGGCAATGACCAGCCAGCAATCGGCTGAAATGGTCGAAATGTCGGCTGCGTCCGGTAAGATTTGCGCGGTGTGCTACAATATCCGGTTTTATCCTCTGAACCAGCACGCACACGAAATGGTCAACCAAGGTGATTTGGGCGATATCCGCCTTGTCACAGGCCACTACCATCAGGATTGGCTTGCGAAACGAACGGACTGGAATTGGCGATTGCAGGCCGAGTCAGGAGGAGTTCTGCGTTCGGTTGGCGATATTGGCACGCACTGGGTCGATTTGACGGGCTTTATTACAGGATTAAAGGCAAAATCCGTTTTCGCGGATTTGACGACATTTCTACCGGAGCGGCAGCGCCCGATGGGGCCAGTTGGAACATTCTCAAACGCAGGTGGCGCAACCGAAACCGTGGCGATTGATACAGACGACAGCGCAGCAATCCTGATACGGTATGAGGGCGGCGCCAAGGGGGTCATGACGACGTCGCAGATCAATTTCGGACGCAAGAACTCCCTAGTCTGGGACATAGCCGGAAGCAAATCCAGTTCGTCATGGGACAGCGAAAAGCCGGATCATCTGTTCATAGGTCATCGCGACGCCGCCAATCAGGTATTGATGCGTGATTTTACCCTGATGAATGCAGCCGGGACCCATGCTGCGTCTTTGCCTCCGGGCCATGTCGAAGGGTTCGCGGACAGTTTTTTTAACTTTTTTAACAGCGTTTATCTGGACATTTGCGCAGGCACGCGCGGGCAAGGCAGCACGTGGGCGACATTTGAAGACGGTCACTATGAAATGCGTTTCTGCGAGGCCGTTCTCAAATCCGCCCGAGAAAGCCGCTGGGTCGATTTGGTCGAGATTTCAGATTGATGCCGCTAAACGCGGCGTCCAGTGTTCTGTTAAAACACTGACTGCCGCCGGGATCTGTCGCAAACTTCACCCCCACCTGTTGTCCGTCGTCAGGGATTTTGGTACAGATGGCTATCTGTTCTAAGAGAGGGTCCGGCGCATCTGACTGGTTTGATTATGCGGCCTATTTGCGACGATCCCAAGCGGCTTGATGTCGTGTTTTTCACGAAGTTTGTCTTTAGGTGCCCCGCGGTTATTGGGTGCTTTCCGCTATTTTCCTGTAGATCATATCGCTCCTAAAAGGTGCCAAGCGACCCTTTCCGCCCCCGATGCAGAAATCAAATGCAGGTGCGCTTGACGGCAAGTGTATCTCGTCTTAGTTAGTTAGTTATTACTCACTAACAAAATGATGTCCAATGCCTGCACGCAAGCCCGCAGATGAACGCAAGACCGAGATCGTACAGGCAATGCTGCGTCTCGCGGACGAGTTGGGCCCAGATCGCCTGACCACGCAGTCGGTTGCTGATACAGTCGGGCTGACGCAGCCCGCAATCTTCCGGCATTTCGCGACCAAACAGGATTTATGGTTGGCGGTGGCAGCAGAGATTTCTGAACGCCTCCGAACCGCATGGGGTGACGCGCTTAGGACATCCGCCGATCCGGCAGATCGGATCAAAGCGCTGATCTTGGCACAATTGCACCAGATCGAGACTATGCCGGCCATCCCGTCCATTCTGTTCTCGCGCGAGCTACAGGTCGAAAACGACGATCTCCGGAAATCTGTTCTTACGCTGATGACTGAATTGGTCGGATTGCTGTCCATCGAGCTGACCAACGGGCAGAAAGCGGGCCTGTTCGACACAGACCTGCCGCCTGAAGACGGAGCGCTACTGTTGGTCTCGCTGGTGCAAGGGTTGGCGATCCGCTGGACTTTGGGGAAACGCGGTTTCGCATTGGAAGCCGAAGGAAGCCGATTGCTCGATGCTCAGATACGGCTATTCCGAATAGCAAGTACAGAGGTTTCGCCATGAACCGCCGTATCATCCTGGGTGTCAGCCTTGTTGTCGTCCTCGCAGTCTTTGGCAGGTTTGTCCTTACAGAGTGCCCGATCAGTGTTTCCGCGGCCGCAATTGAACAGAATGTCCCTGTACGTGTTTATGGGCTGGGTACGGTCGAGGCCAGGATCGTCTCAGATGTTGGATTTGAAGTTGGTGCCACGCTGACAGAACTTTCGGTCGACAGTGGTGATACGATCAAAGCGGAGCAGGTCCTTGCCCGGCTTCATCCGACGGAACAACAAGCAAAAGTCGCGCGCGCCAAAGCGGGGGTTGCCGCCGCAGAGGCCACCTTGGGCAAGGCTGAGGCAAATGTGATACGCGCGCGTGCCATTCTTGCGCAGCGGCAGTCGACAAATACGCGCCAGCAGGAACTTGCCGGGCGCAACGCCGTCTCGACTCAGGCTGCGGAAGAAGCGCAGCGGGATGTCGATGTTGCAGCCGCTGATCTGGCCGTCGCAGAAAGTGATGTTGAGGTTGCCCAATCCATGCACAATGACGCCAAGGCAGTTCTGCAATACGAGCGTGTACTGCTTGATCATCATGTGTTGCGGGCACCGTTTGACGCGGTCGTTGTTGAGCGTCATGTCGAAGCAGGTACTGTTGTTGTCGTTGGTGAACCTATCTTTACCCTTGTGGACCCGAACACTGTCTGGGCATTGGCCTACATTGATGAAGAGCGGGCCGGGGGCCTGCAACTCGGACAAGTTGCCGAAGTGAGGTTGCGGTCTTTGCCGCACAAGGTCTTCACCGGCAAGATCGCGCGGATCGGTATAGAAAGCGACCGGGTGAACGAAGAACGCCGGGTCTGGATTGCATGCAATCGGTGCCCGGAACAGGTTTTTCTCGGCGAACAGGCCGAAGTTTGGATCACAGTGACAGAGCTGGTCGATGCGATGTTGGTTCCAGAGATCGCAATAACCGGTTTTGACGGGCATGAAGGTCGTATCTGGGTCGCGCAGGATGGGCGTGCACATCAGGTGTCGGCAGTTTTCGGGCACCGGACCGAAGATGCGCGGGTCGAGCTGGTTAGTGGTATTCCCAATGGCTCGCAGGTCATCTTGGCACCCGTTAAAGGGCTGTCTGAAGGGCGCATGGTTCGGGTCGTCGAGAGGAATGCGCCATGAACCTCGCCTACCGCGATGTGCGTCACAATCTGTTCCGCTTCATTCTGACTTGCCTCGGCCTCAGCCTTCTGATGGCGGTCGTGCTGGCAATGATTGGTATTTACAATGGGCTGGTTGCGGACGCGCTGAACATCGTCAAAGCACCGCGAGCAGATCTTTGGATTGTTGAAACTGGTACACGCGGGCCGTTTGCAGAAGCCTCAAAAATTCCTGACGGAACCCGTGATGCCGTGGGGCGATTGCATGGTGTGGCCGAAGCGGGCAGCATCACATACCAGACCGTCGAGGCGCCCTTTCGCGGCGAAACGCTACGCCTGTACGTGATCGGATACGAGCCAGGTCACCCCGGTGGACCCGAAGCAATCACGGTAGGGCGTGGGATCAACCAGTCCCATTTCGAAATCGTGGCAGACGCCAAATCCGGACTGTCCGTCGGTGATGTGATCCGACTGGGCCGCGATCCTTTCACTGTGGTCGGGTTGGTCGAGGATACGATGAATTCCGCCGGTGATCCGGCTGCGTTCATCACTTTACGCGATGCGCAGGTGCTACAGACGCAACTGGCCCCGTCGGCGCAACGCATTCAGCAGGCACGAGGCGCGGGGTTGCTCGAAAGTCAGGACAGCGTTGCGGCTGTGATCGCGCGGCTTGAACCGCTTGCAGACCCGCAAGAAGTGGCGCAGTCGGTGCGCCAATGGAAACATCTTGGGGCCCTGACACAAGCCGATCAGGAGTCTATCTTGCTAATGTCTGTGGTGGATCGAGCAAAGCGGCAGATAGGTTTGTTTCTGGGCATTCTATTGTCCGTTTCAGCCGTTGTAATCGCGCTAATTATCTACACGATGACCATGGAAAAGCTGAAGCAGATCGCCACACTCAAACTGATCGGCGCCCCCGACCGCACGATCATCGGGCTGATCGTGCAGCAATCCATTGCACTTGGTGCGGTTGGCTGGAGTTTCGGCCTGATCCTTATCCTGCTAGTCAAGGACTACTTCCCCCGCCGGGTTGTGTTGGAGCCGATCAACGCCGTCGCTTTGGCAGGGATCATACTCGTTGTCTGCATCGTCGCCAGCGGCCTTGGCGTTCGTGCCGCACTCAAGGTCGATCCGGCCACGGCAATCGGAGGGTGACGTCATGCTCAATGATCCGCGCCGCGTGATTGTAGATGTTACCAATGTCTCCAAGCACTTTGGCGAAGGTGATGCTCGCGTCGACGCATTGAAGGGTGTTGATCTGTCAGTCCAGGCAGGCGAAGTCGTGGCACTACTCGGCCCGTCTGGATCGGGTAAAACGACGCTTCTGAATGTCATTGGCTGCATCATTGCTCCGAGTACGGGGAAGGTTACGCTGGACAATGAGGTGGTTTACGACAAGCAATGGCTGCGAAACGATCTGCGCAAGCTACGGCTCAACAAGATCGGGTTTATCTTTCAGTTCCATAATCTTCTGCCATTTCTCGATGCCAAAGATAACGTTGCCCTGGTGCTGAAACTGGCTGGAAAATCGACGGTCGAAGCGCAAAGGCGCGCTATTGAACTGCTGGACTATCTGGAGGTCGGTCACCGCAGGGATGCGATGCCCGCGCTTCTGTCCGGAGGTGAGGCGCAGCGTGTGGCCATCGCACGCGCCCTTGCCAACAGCCCGCGCATCATTCTGGCAGATGAACCAACTGCGGCGCTTGACAGCCAGCGGGCCGGGATCGTGATGGACTTGATGCGCAAGCTCGCGGCTGAGCAAGACGCCTGCATCATTGCTGTGACGCATGATGAAAAGATTTATGACCGGTTCGACAAGCTGTTCCACCTGCGCGACGGCCTACTTGATGGAACGGAAGGGGGCGTGACATGAGAAATGCGACCCTTGGCAACCGCGCCCTGAAAGTAGCGGCAAGCGTAGCATTAGTTTTCGGCGCGTTGACCGTTTTCTCAGGCGGGTGGGCCTTGTTTGGTGGCGAGGAAGCACGCACCGCCGTTGGCGATGCGGTGCCCTTCGTGCTGTGGTTCAACTTTCTGGCGGGGTTCGCCTATGTCGTGGCCGGTATTGGGCTGTTTCTTCGGCACCGGTCAGCGGCCTGGATATCAACAGGCATTCTGGTAGCCACCGTTCTGGTTTTCCTGGCCTTCGGCGTTCATGTGTTGCAAGGCAACGCCTACGAGATGCGCACCGTTGGTGCGATGACCCTTCGCGCGGGTGTCTGGTTAGCCATTTCTGTTGTGGCTTGGATACATATCTTGCGAACGGATTGACCCTGGCAGACCCTGATTTCCCGGCCGTAGAATATTTGGTGAAATCCAACGTCGCTTCACACATGGGACAGGGCCTGGACAATGAATACATGACCGCTCTGTTCGGCTCTCGGTCATTGAGATGGTGTACCGCGTTCCTGATCACCGTCCTCTCAGAGTAATGGCCCAACTGAAGCGCTCAACCAAGCTCTTCATGGAAGAAATACCTGCGGCAGTCATCGCGCCACTGATCGAGATCTGCAAAACCAACGGGATCGCGGTCGCCAAAATAATCGCGAAGCGGCTTTTTTTATACCACGAGGTCTGGCTATCGGCTATTTGCCGAGATTGCGGGATAGGTGTGCCCGGTAAGTCGCTGCTTCTGGCCGCTCAAAAAGTTTGACACATCCGTGATGTCGACATGTCCGCACATCAATCTTGATGAAGGTGCAGATCAAAGATCAACTCATTGGTTCCCTGCTGAACTCTCAGATCATCTTGATTGAAAACATCAAACTGAAATTCAATGATCCCGCGTTTTCCCGATGTCGTAATGCGTTTTGAGACGACGATCAGATCAGCCCGGATCGTGTCACCTGCGAAGACGGGTTTCTCGAACCGCCAGTTCCACCCGAGCGACGCCAGGCCATCGGGTTTTGCTTGAGACTGAAACTTGAGCCCATCAACCACTGGCAGCACAAGTGGGGCTGATCACTTGAACCAAGCAGTCTAAGTCATGGCAACCGATTTAAAGGGTCCAGAACCTAGATTGGCCCGTGGAAACACAAGCCACTGAAAAACAGGTGGCAAAGCACAGGCTATTTCCCGCAAAGCAAAGATAATCAGGCCTACTACCCGTCTGTCGCCCGGGCAAAAAAGGTGCGTGAAATCGTGTTAAGTACGACCGCGTTGCACGAATAGCGCTTGGGCCGCATTTGCCCCTTTCCCCGGTTCGTTATGCGACACGTTCCTAGGTCGCACGACCTGGACGGG
>NZ_JBQFXM010000033.1:0-19792 GCF_056540845.1 Ruegeria sp. AL2 | reverse complement strand
TTTCCAAGTTCTGTTCATTGCGGCATCCCCCCGGTTGTGGGAGCCTTAATACCACAACTAGTCGTCAATTTCATTTCTTGCAAAGAGTGGCTGCTTTGTCCGCAGAACAGTCATTTAGCCGGCCTTCAACCAACGCCCGCTTTGCGAAAAAGAAAGCAAAGTGATCCCCCGGAAACCCGCTAAGGGCCGCCGTGGGTTCTGTCTACGAGGGTGGTCTTCGGTTGACGACATAGTCGGCCAACCACTACCAGTAGCCAGTAAATGACGAGTGGGGCAATGCTGATGGCATAGCGTAGCGGTCATAGGCTCATGTTCCGCCAGCGTTTGCACTTGATGGAGAAGCGGCTGTTCACCGCCGGATTCTGGAAGTTTCGCCCTGAATTTCGGCTATTGGGGGTATCTTGTGCACAGCATGATCCAATCGGATCATACGGGGGAAATTTCTCCCTGTGGCCATTGTAAGCGATGTTGTGGAATCTGATGGGTACGGATTGCGTGCTCCATCGGCAGTGCAGCGGAGTATTGCACCGCCTCCCTTTAGTCATCCTCTGTTTCAACTTTGGCTTTAGCTTTTCGCTTCCCCTTTGGGCCGGTGCTGAGGCCGCCATGCAACCTGCAACGCCGTTTTCCAGGTACTACCCGGGCCTGGCATTGGCCACCGGCTCGGGTCTTTGCGCCGCATGTTGGGCGCTCTGTCCTAGGCAAGGGTTCCCTGGCATCATTCAAGCCCAGCTCAGCCATCCGTTTGCAATTTACGCCGTGGCACTGTGAGCAATCCCTCCGATAGTTTGGGTGCTTGTGCGCCTCTGCTGGGCACGGCCGCCAACGTGACCAAATTTCACACCAATCAATGGGATCGCCTTGAAAGAGCGAACGTATCTTGACTTCCAGCTTCGTCGGTCTCCCCATCAATAAACAACAGCATTTATTAACATAGTCTGCAAACCCCATGACGCGTGAAAATTGTTCGTCCGTGGTCTTCGCAAGGTCCCTGCCGACATCTCGCCGTCGCGTTTGCAACTTTGTTTTGGACCACCCCGCGAGCGGACAGGTGGCGCAGCGCCACCACCACCCCCGCCCCTTTTAGGGGAGGTGGTGGTAGCGCAACTGTTTTTGGGGGTGTTAGCGTCACCTTGCGCCACCCCTGATTTTTGGGTGGCGGCGCACATCACACCGTTGCCCATTCGCCTACCTCCACAGTGGGGACAGGCTTGCGTTGAGCACCTGTTTTCTGCCCTTTGACCAACGCCCCGGATTTCAGCCAAGTATCGATTATCTTCTTGACGCGCTTGCGGTCGGCTTGGGCGTCGAAGCCCAGCACTTCAGCTACGGTCACACCAGCCCACTCGCCGCCAGCCTGATCCGAGTAGCGCCGCCCCTGACCATCCAGAGCATGTTGCACTGCCAGCAGGTCAGCGACCGATACCCCATCGAAAGTGTCCGGCCATTTCCAGACCTCAGCAACGCCTACGCTATCCCCATTGGATAGCTGCACAGATGCCATGCGCCGCCAAACACGATCCCCAACAGGGGCGAGGTTCGCTTTGTCACGGGTCACGGCAAAGTAGGTGGACGGATCGTTTTGAACACCCGCCTCGGCCTTCATGTCGTTGCTCATCTTGTTGAGCACACGACCGGATCTTGCTGCTGCCAAGAGCGCCGTTGCACCGCGCCCGCTTTCAGTAGTTGCTTCCTCGCCGTTTGTCTTGCGAGTGTGGTGCACAAGTTCAATTGCACAATTGCAACGATCTGCCAGCCGCGCCCATTCCTTTGCCACAAGGTCGATTGCGCCGTTGTCGTTCTCGCCCACCTGATGCGACGACACGAATGGGTCGATAATTAGAACATCGATTTCGCACGCTTCGATCTCTTGGGCTAAGGCTTCCATTTCCGGCTTGACGATCTGGACGCCTTCACGAGTTTGAATGGCGGTGCTGAGTTCGCGTTCCCGGCCCGTGTCCACAAAGAGACGCCCTGAGATTTCCTCGGGGGCGACGTTGTGATGTTGCATGGCCGCGATGATGCGCCGGTTCATCTCGTCGCGGGGATCTTCAAGGTTGTATATCCAGACTTTTAGGCCTGATGCGGTCCAATCGCCCAGTAGGTCGCGGCCAGATGCCATTGCCAGCCCTTCGCAGATCGTCAAAGACGATTTCCCGACGCCGCCGGGTGCGACCGTCACCGATACCTGTTTGCGGATCAGGTGTTGCCCGTAGAGCCAAGGACGGGGCGGAATAGCGGAAGGGTCGCGCCAGACAAACTCTGTAGGCAAACGGTCCGACCGTTCTTTGGGAAACTCGGCTCGGTGCGCATCCAGTTGCACCGCCATCTCAGCAAAATCACGCATCACGCCGCTTGCCTCCTTTGTACATGCTCAAGGAATGCTGCCTGCCGCGCGGGTTTCATGCGCTTGAAGCTGGCAAGGCAATAAGCGTCCAGTTCTTCCGGGTCGGCATAATCCGCCCAGAACGCGGCCTCATCCATGAAGCTAATGAACGGGGCAGGGGGGTGTCCCGCACCAGTGCTTAGCGCCGCCTCAGCTGCATTTACTGCGTCATCACGGTCCAGAGCCTTGAGAGCCATAAATGCCAGGGCCACGCGCTGCCGCGCATCCAGACGTGCTCGCAGGATCACCGGAAGGCCGAACCACTCGTCAGTGCCATCCAGCCAAGCGGCATATCCGATGGAGCGGCAAACACGTTTAATGTTGTCGGGGATTTGCGTCGAAATATTCACAGCAGCACCCCCCAATGCATTGCCAAAATGGGCAAAGCCGCGATATCCTTACCGTAAGAACAGACGCCTTCCATAACGTCTTTAACCCCGGTTGCGATTGCCGTCGTGCCGGGGTTTTCGTTTGTCAGTTCGGCCTCAGCCGGTTTGACACTTTCGAGGTAAGTCTTTGATGTTTCGTCGGGGGTTTGACGCGCCCCGGTTTTGTAAGTGTTTGGTTTGCTTGAATTAGCGCCGGATTGAAAATCCTCGTGTCGGTGGTTCGATTCCGCCCCCGGGCACCATTTATACTTTCAGCAGCATCCAGAGGCGTCCGAAAATTTCGGTAACGCCATGATTTTGCTGCATTCTGAGTCCAGCGTCGTTCAGGTGATTCCGGGGGCAGCCAGACGATCTGGGGGTATTTCCGGGGGTATTTTTAAAACCACATTAATTCGATTCCTGTTCCCATGCCGTTGACCGATACAGCCATCCGAAATACCGCAAGCCGCGAAAAACCTTACAAAATATTTGATGGGGGCGGTTTGCACCTGCTGATCAATCCCGGGGGGTCCAGGCTCTGGCGGCTCAAGTACCGGTTTGGGGGTAGAGAAAAGCTCCTTTCTCTGGGTCCTTACCCGCTCGTCAGCCTCAAACTTGCGCGCGAAAAACGCGATGCCGCGAAGTTACTTTTGCTGGAAGACAAAGACCCGGGAGAGGAGCGGAAGCTGGCACGGATTGAGGCCGAATGGGAACGTGCAGTGACCTTTGGCGTCGTGGCCCGGGAGTATCTATCAAAGCTCGAAAAAGAAGGGCGTGCGCCTGCTACTCTGAAGAAGCTGAACTGGCTCGTCAGTCAGACTGAGCCGATGCTTTCAGAACGCCCCGTTGCGCAGATAGAGACCCCGGATGTTCTGCGACTGCTGCGGCAGGTTGAGAGCAAAGGAACCTATGAAACAACCAGTCGGCTCAGGAGCACGATCGGGTCAGTGTTCCGCTATGCAATTGCGACCGGGCGCGCGCATAAGGATCCGACAGAGGCACTTAAGGGAGCGCTTGTCCGTCCGCAGGTGCGTTCCAGATCAGCGATACTTGATCCGAAAGAACTTGGCCTGCTTCTGAACAGGATCGATGCTTTCTCGGGTCAGCCTGCGACAAAACACGCGCTGCATCTGCTTGCCCTTCTGGCCCCGCGCCCCGGAGAGCTCAGACTGGCGACATGGGATGAATTTGAGTGTCAGGAGGCGACATGGCGTGTCCCGGCGGAACGAATGAAAATGCGCCGCCCTCACCGTGTTCCGTTGCCGCAGCAGGCGCTGGATCAGCTGAAAGAACTGCACCGGCATACAGGAACAAGTGATTATCTTTTTCCCTCCGCGCGTTCCTGGAAGAAACCCATGTCGGAAAACACTCTGAACGCTGCACTCCGACGGATGGGGTACTCGTCCGATCAGATTACCGCACACGGCTTCAGGGCAACGTTCAGCACCTTCGCAAACGAAAGCGGTCTGTGGGCTGCAGACGCGGTTGAACGTGCTCTGGCTCATGTTGAGGGCAACGACGTGCGACGCGCCTATGTTCGGGGAGAACACTGGGAGGAACGGGTGAGAATGGCAGACTGGTGGGCGGGTGAGTTAAGCAGAATGAAAGAGGCGGCTCAGGATGATCGGTGAAGTGTTAAAATCTGAAAAGTTTATTACCCTGAGTCAGGAATCGATCGGGTGGCAAAGACTCCTGACCTTTGTTGATGTGAAGAACATCATCGTAAAAACAGAGCTCCCTCTTCTGGATGAAGTCGCCGAGAAAAGTTTTCACCATTGGCTAAACGATTGTGTTGAATGGACGATCAGAGAGCAACTGACTGCCCGCCTGGATTGGGACCAGGTCAAAAAGGTGAGTGATGTCCTTGCGATTTATCGGGAGTTTTCCAGTAACTTTCTGTACAGTGACGACCCTCCACCCCCGCTTCCGCGAGCATGGGCCATTGAAGCAGAGAAGTGGGTGGCTGATGCACAGTGTGTTTTACAGCGTCGAAGGTCTGGTGGTGCCCGGCCAAATGCTGAAAAATGGGTCTTCTATCCCCGGGCGATCGGTCTTTTCCACGCGGCTTTTGGGGTAGAACCGGATGCGGTCGTTTCCCGAAAGTCAAAGGGGAGTCGGGGTGCTGTGTTTCGGTTTTTGAGTGCGACTACAGATATGGTGAACGCGAGAATTGAAGAGCGGAGCTACTCTGTTTCGGTGCCGGACGACCTCCGGGCAATGGCACTTTGGCATCCGATTCAAAATGACACTTTCAGGCAGCGACTCAAGGATGTTCTGGAAATGAAGATGAGTTTGGCACCAGAACCAGGTTACGTCGAATATTTTCAGATCACCGGAAAAATGGAGCCGCAGGTCACTGGATTTGAAGGCCCGGCCTGGAGAATTTTCTCAGAAGAGTTCCGGGATGTTTTGTCAGGCCATTGAAATTAAAGAGGAAAATACCTCCGGATTTTTGGCAGGTTTGTTCCCGTGAAATGCGTAAAGGTTTCTGTCAGCCTTTAGTGGCCGGTACGACGTTTTGTCGGCCACTTCAGGAAAGGACAGAAAATGCAACACGATACAACGCCCTGGCAGAACGTGCAGCCCACCGGGCGCTTACTTCGGCCCGCAGAGGTTTTTGAAAAAGTCGGACTGTCGCGCAGTCAGATTTATCAGATGATTTCTGAAGGACGCTTTCCGCCGTTCATAAAACTGAGTGACCGGGCTTCCGCCATGCCCGAATCCTGGTTGAGCGCGTTTGTGGAAAGCTGTGCAAAAGTCAGCATCGGGCGTGGAGACAAAACATGAGTACTATGCACCCGATGCATCCTGACGACATGGCGAAACTTTTTTTCAACACGCTCGAAGACCTGCGCTGGGCGAGGATCGTAGAACTGAACGGGATCGGTGTGGATGAGCGAACTGCGGATTTGTTTGCGCGACTGGAGATCGAGAAAAAGAAACAGCTCGCTTCGGAATTAGGCCCCCAACGTGCCTTGCTTTCAACTCTTGTTCACGAGTTTGAAGACAAGCATTCCTGGTACTGTTCTGTTCGGTACGAAGCACCGCCGGAAGGTTTTTGGGACAGGACGTTCGGTGGCTTTCGTGATTGAGCCGATAGCATAGAACGGCCGGGGCCGCCTTTCTCCGGCCTCGCCGTACTCTTTCTTTAACTTGTGGTTTCGGCCTCTGGTTTCGTCCAGTTCCACGACCCTTTCGCGGTTCGCGTTGCGACCGGAGAATTAGACAGGAAAGACAAATGCAGGGATCCACAGTCAATTCTGCCGGTCGAACAAAATCCGTCAATGAAAAAGCTGCGTTAAAGCTTGCTGAATCCGGATACAGAATTTTCCCTTGCAACCCCAAAAATAAGGCGCCGCAATATGGTGTGAAATGGAAACAGGTTGCCACTTCTGATGTGAGACAGATTGAGGCCTGGTGGGCAAAATGGCCTGATGCACTTCCCGGACTGCCGACCGGATCAGTCAATAGAGTTGCCGTCGTTGACCTCGACGTGCGCGAGCACAAAGACGGAGTCGGCGCGTACCGGGATCTTGGCCTTGATCCCGAAGACGCGGCAATGGTCGTTCGGACCGCCGGCGGCGGTAAGCATCTCTATTTCGAAAGCGCGGATGGTATCCGAAACTCTACGACCAGCGCAGGGATAGATGTTCGCGGAGAGGGGGGCTACGTCATAGCTCCGGGCGCAGTCAGCACAATCGGTTCTTATACGGTGGAAAAAGGTGACCCAAGGGTTGCTCAGCTGCTGCTGACCGCGTTCCCGCAGGCGCTCACACGGTCTGTCAGCAGCCCTCAGAAACGTGAGTACATTCATTATCGGTATAAGCTGGCTGAGCTTGCAGAAGCACTCTTCAGGATCCCGAATGACTTGCCGTATGCGCAGTGGGTAAGAATTCTGATGGCTGTTCATCATGCGACGGCCGGATCCAGACCCGGGCTCAGCCTGGTACAGGCCTGGAGTGCTGACTACACCGGCTACGACTCTAAGGAAGTATCAAGGAAGTGGCGTAGTTTCGGAAAAGCAGATGCTCCTTCTGTGACTGCTGACACGCTGTTTGCAGAAGCGAGAAACTTTGGCTGGCTGGCAGTTTCGGCAAACGATTTTGATGACGACCCGGAAGAGTTACCAAGCATCGAATTCCTGCTCGGTGAAGAAGCCTCAAAGTCAGCTGATACCGGTGGGCTTACGTTTCTCACCCCTGACCAATGTGCCGACCGGCCCATCCGTGACTACGTCATCAAGATGTTGATCGCACCCGGGCAGATAGGATGCATCTTTGGTGAGCCCGGGGCTGGCAAATCTCTGTTTGCTCCGCGGCTTGGCTACGCTGTCGCTCGTGGAGAGGATGTCTTTGGTTTGCGAACTAAGCAGGGGCAGGTGTTCTACATCGCTTGCGAGGATGAAGATGGTATGGCCGGCCGCGTCGCGGCTCTCTGTGGTGATCTTGGCATAACAGATCGTTTCCAACTGGTTCAGGGTTGCGGAGATCTGTTTTCCCGAGGTCAGGTGGAGGGAAAGGGCAGCCCCGACCTCGAGGCTCTGGTGAAACAAGTCAGATTGGTCCGGCCTTCCCTTATTGTGATCGACACACTTGCCATGGCAATGCCCGGACTGGAGGAGAATGACGCGGCAGGTATGAACCGTGTTGTGCAGATTGGAAAACGCCTTGCACAAACTGGGGCGGCGGTCATCTTTGTTCATCACGGAACCAAAGCTGAGGGCAATACACCCAGGGGGCACTCTGTATTTAACGGAGCCCTCGACTTTTCAATAATGGTCAGGGCTGCCGACCGGAACGGAATAGTTCGGGGCAAAATCCGGAAGAACCGAAACGGATCACCTGACCTCGACTTTGCTTTCAGAATTGGCTCTCGTCACCTTGGCTACGACATAGACAGCGAATCTGTGGAAGCACCGATCTGTCTGCCCTGCAGCCCGGGGGATCCAGAGGACAATCCGATACTCACGTCTGCTGAGGCAGCGGCCTTCACGCTTTACATGGAAATGTCGGACGGGGTTGAGCTGAACATAACTGACTGGCGAAAGGCCGCTACGGATGGTTTGACCGTATCAGGCAGTGATAACCGCGCCAGCAGACAAAAGGCGGTATCCAGAGCTCTTTCAGGGCTTGTGAAGAAAGGGAGGATTGCTATCGAGAACGGTTTGATGTTCGTTCCACGGATAGTGGAAAACGATGATTGGGATGACATCGAAGAGGATCAGGATAGTGCAGGAGACTGAGCGGACAGAAAGACAAGGTCTGCCGATTGTACTGTCTGTCTGCAGTTAGCCGGCTCCTCGCATGACGGACAGACAGGACACCCCCCCTTTAGGGGTGTCCCTGTTGTCAGGTCTGCGGAGCGCCCACAGAACAGGTTTACGACGGAGTTATCGCTCAACAAACGGGTCCCTTCGGTTGTGTTACGCTCACCGCGGTCAGCGCGGAGCTCGGCTTTTGAGAGTTTTTCTTCCAGCCTAAGAGACACCCGTTTGCAGGTGTTTCGCTGACATCTCCCTGGTGTTGCCTGACAGCAGTATAAGATGTCCGTATAGGTAACGTCCCGGACCTGTTCTGAATTGCTGTAGCGTGCTATTTCTGACGGGAAGTTCGCATACGACGGCAATAGAAATGTGCTGTCGCAAAGCACAGGCAATTGGTGGCAAAAGCCTGGATCAGGTGTGCGTTAACGAGAAATCCACCAAATGTGCTCATAATGTTCTTGCGGCTAGGGTAGCTCCCAGCCATAATGACAGAAAAATTCCCAGCGAAGCGAGCAGAGATGACGGACTTTGAGATCCTTCTGAGGAAGGCGGGCTATTCGGTACCCCAGGCAGCAGAACACCTCGACTATTCTGAGAGCCACATTTATCGCTGGGTCAGAGGTGAAGAAAAACCCAGGGACGGCGTCATTCGTTTGCTGGAGTTGGAAGTCGATCGACGGTGCCCACCGAAAAACAAAGGTGGCTTCACCTTTATCGATCTGTTTGCAGGGATTGGTGGTTTGCGCAAAGCTATGGAGGGCGCAGGCGGGCGATGTGTGTTTACCTCCGAATGGGATAAATTCGCCCAACAGACCTATCTTGCGAACTTTCCCGACAACCGGCCGATCGCGGGCGATATCCGGGAGGTGGATGCAGCAGCAATCCCTGAGCATGACGTCCTGGTGGCGGGTTTCCCCTGTCAGCCTTTTTCAATTGCAGGTGTTTCAAAGAAGAATGCGCTAGGCCGGCGACACGGCTTTGATGACGAGACACAGGGCACGTTATTTTTTGACGTTCTAAGAATCCTGATGGCGCACCGCCCGGCAGCTTTCCTGTTGGAAAACGTCAAGAATCTCAGAAGCCACGATCGGGGCCGGACGTTTGAGGTGATCAAGCGCAAGTTAGAGGATGAGCTTGGGTACAAGCTTCAGACACGGGTAATTGATGCGGCACACTATGTGCCCCAGCATCGCGAGCGGATCGTAATGGTCGGGTTCCGGGAAGACGTGCCATTCTCGTTTGATGATATCGATCTGCCAAGACGGGGTCGTTTTGTGATGGGGGACATTCTTCATCCGGAGAATGGGCTGGAGGTACCGGAGCGTCATTACACGGTGGGTGCCAAGGCTGTCGTCAGCGATAAATATACCCTGAGCGACAAGCTTTGGCAGTACTTGCAAAATTATGCGGCTAAGCACCGCGCAAAAGGTAACGGGTTTGGGTTTGGTTTGGTGCAGGGAGACAGCATATCCCGGACCCTATCCGCTCGCTACTACAAGGATGGCTCAGAGATTCTTGTCGATAGGGGCGAGGGTCGGAATCCGAGGCGCCTGACGCCGCGGGAATGTGCCCGCCTGATGGGATACGACGAAGACTTTCGGATTCCGGTGTCAGACACTCAGGCTTACAAGCAGTTCGGAAACTCTGTGGCTGTACCGGTATTCTCAGATGTTGCGCGCCTTATGAGGCCGCATATCCTGAGTTTGACGAATTACAGGGCGGAAGCGGCTATCCAAGTTGGCTGACATTCATGACATCAAGACGCGTAGCCGGAACATGGCGGCGATACGTGGGTCAGATACGAAACCGGAAATGATAATTCGCCGTGCACTTCATGCACGCGGCTTCCGTTTCCGGCTGCATAACAAAAGCCTTTCCGGAAAGCCTGACCTGACTTTACGCAAACATCGCGCGGTCATCTTTGTGAACGGGTGTTTTTGGCATGGGCATGGATGCAACCTTTTCAAGTGGCCTGGGACTCGGGAAGAGTTCTGGAGAAAAAAAATCTCTGGGAATATGGAGCGAGATCGCAAAACGTATTCAGCACTAGGTGAGGCTGGGTGGCGCATTGCGTTGGTCTGGGAATGTGCGGTTAAAGGAAAACGGCGACTGCCCTTGGAGGAAACAATGGATCGTCTGGTTCAATGGCTGCAATCGGAGAAAGAAATGTTAAGCATCAGCGGAGAGGAAACATGACGCTGATCCGATTGCGGGAATACCCTTCATACTTGTAGCTTCGAATTATCAATTATTTCCGACAGGTTAGAATAACAGATGATAGATCTGACAAACCCACCTGATGCTCCTCGCCTGATACACGGCCTGCGAGACACGGGCTATGATTTCAATACCGCTGCGGCCGACATCGTAGATAACTCAATCGCAGCGCACGCTTCGAACATTAACATCGAAGTGGTGCTCACTCCCGAAGGCAGGAAGTTTGTTTACTTCGGGGATGATGGCGATGGTATGAACTTCGAAGAGCTTTATGATGCTATGCGTTATGGTGCGAAAGCACGACCCAACCTCGCCAGCCTCGGAAAGTTCGGGCTGGGTCTGAAGACAGCGTCAAGCTCGGTCTGCTTGCGGTTTACAGTTATATCGAGGCGTGATCCTGCAGACGAGCTGGCAAAACTGACCTGGGATCTTCTCCATGTTTCTGAAGTGAACTCCTGGGATATGTTAAATGAAGACATTACCGCGGACGAGCACGAAGCATTTGAGGAATATTGCGGTGATACTGGAACGCTGGTGATTTGGTCGAATTGCGATCGACTGCTGCAAAGAAACTACGAAGAACCGGGGGGAGCGAAAGAGAAGGCTGCGGTAAAGCGTGTAACAGAAAATCTCGCTTCTCATCTGTCGCTGGTTCACCATCGTTTTCTGGATCCCGACGATGCAACGGTTCCGAATGTGTCGATCTTTGTGAACGGTGACAACCTCGAAGGGTGGAACCCGTTTTATCCTGAAGGGTCAGAACAAGTTCTTGGGCCAAAGCAACAAAAACTGGAGTGCATTCTGGAAGATGGCTCCGTTGAAACAGCAATACTGAAAGCCTGGATTCTACCTCACAGCAGTGATTGCACTGACGAGCAAAAAAGAAAAATTCGACATTCCAACAAAGGTCAGGGTTTTTACGTTTTCAGAGAAAACCGGCTGATACAAACCGGCGGGTGGCTTGGCATACATGGCTGGGGCGCGATGGAGCCACACATGTCTTTGCTTCGGGTGGAACTCGACTTCTCCCATGAGCTCGATGAAGCGTTCAGAGTAGATGTGAAAAAGTCTCGTATCTTGCTTGATCCTGCTCTTGAGACACGGGTCAAATCACTGATCACTCCGGTCAGAAGAGAAGCTGATGCCAGAAACCGCAGGATTTCAAAGGCGGCTACTGCAAAACGCGGGATCGACCACTCCAGTTCAAACAAGAGTGTTCAGAAAACCCCTAATGTTAAAAAACCATCAGTGGTTTCTGCAAACGTCGAAGGCGGTACCGCAGTCGTATCCAACACGTTTGGTCCGACAATCAAGTTGAAAGCTCCGGTTCAGAACGATGTAAACGCGGAGAGCGTCTACATTGAAGCAGTAGAGGATATGCACTCTGGCGGGTTGTGGGAGCCGGCACTGAGAAGTTCAACGGACAAAGACCACGTCGTCTCGGTCAGGATCAATAAGTTCCACGACTTTTATCAGAAGATTTATCTCAGAGCTAAAGACTCTGGCTACTCCGTCGAAGGTATGGACTTGCTGTTGTGGGCTCTGGCCACGGCTGAGCTGGATCACAAAAACCCGGAGCTCGAAGCTGTTTTCGAAGACTTTCGCGAAGAAGTTGCACTTAATCTGAAGCGGTTACTAAGAGAAGTGTCATTGCCGGCGGATCACGAATTGGGCGACGCGCAATCAGAACTAGATGTTTAACGACAAAGCAGAACTCGTCCGAAGAACTCTGGCCGCCGGGACCGGTGCTGAAATCAACCTAAAGTCCGACAAGTCAGGACTTCAGACATCTCTCCAGATCTGGTTTGCGGACCTGGGCCGGCGTAATGGGCCAGTTGTGTCATTGGGGCCCTCTGGCTTGCGCCGGCACCGCGTTGTGCTGAGCTTCGGATCTGCATCTGAGGCAGTTATTTTACAGATGAATCAAGCGGATAACGAAGCCAAAAAACTTGCATTCAGCCTGACGAAAAGTATCGGATCTGAAATTGACCTCTATTTTCCGGAAGGGATGACCGCAGAGAACTGGGCGGTTGATGATATCAGCTTTTCAATTACGGCTGAGAGACGAGGGATAAACTCCGTCGTTGACGATGGAGAGGTCTCCCGAACCTGTGAGGAAATTGTTGTGCCCATATTGGCCGCAGTAGCTGAACTAATTGGATATGATGAGGTGCCTCCGGACGTTGAGCGCGGCGACGCCGAAATCTTCGAAGGCGCAGTTTCTCTGGGTATGGTCAAACGAAGAGAGCGCAATCCAAGGAACCGTCTTCTGGCAATTCGTCTTCATGGGCATCGTTGCAGAATATGCGGCGTGGATCCGCGAGAAACCTATGGCGAGGCAGGTGAGGTCATTGAAGTGCACCACCTTCAGCCTCTGGCAAGCTTGGATAAGCCCAGCGCTTACGACCCGGCATCGGACCTGATCCCTTTGTGTCCGACATGTCATCGCGTCGTGCACACACGTCGTCCGGTCCCCTGGACCCCAAGTGAGGTTTCGGAGATGATGGCCAATGAAGAAGGCTGACGTATCGGCGTTTCCGAACGACTTCTTTGCTCTGAAAGAAAATCCTCCGGTCGGGTTCACTTTGTCCGAACGTGTCGGAGACCCGACTTTGCTAATTGAAAAGTCGGGCATTAGCTACAAGGCGAGCCTTCTGGGCCGGCGTAAGGTGAAAGGAGAGATTGTCTCCGGACTAGCGCCTTCGATCAAGCATAACTGGTATGTTGAAGGAAGTGTTATTCGGCCTTTACCTCACGACCTAGCAGAAACCATTGAGCGCCTTTTCCCCGAATATGATCTTGAAGATCTTTCGTTCCCTGAAGTTCTGGCTTTGCGCCGGTTTTCTCAGGATCTCATCTCGGTAGAACTCGAAGACGATGTTCTCCAACCTGCTCGCGATCAGGTTGGAGCGTATCCTGTTGAAGCTTCGATCCCGGGCTTAGATGCGACGTTGTTCGGATACCAGGCCACCGGAGTAGCCTGGATGAAGGAAACGCTTTCTCACATCGGTGGGTTGATCCTTGCAGACGAAATGGGCTTGGGCAAAACCATACAGATTATTTCACTTCTGTTGCTCGACCCGCCTACAGAGACTGCACCGGCTCTAATTGTGTGTCCAACGAGCCTCATTGCAAATTGGCGCAGAGAAATCCATACATTCGCACCGGAATTGTCCGTTATGGTCCACAGGGGGGCTCATCGGGCGGGGATTTTTCGAGATCTTCAGGTGGCGCAGGTTGTGATCACTACCTATGAAACTGCGGTGAACGACATCTCAATTATCAGCGCTTTTGAGTGGGGTTGGGTGATTTGCGATGAGGCACAGGCTCTTAAGAATCCGGCATCGGCCCGAAGAAGCGAGCTGGCGTCAGTTCCGCGTAAGCGGTGTATCCCAATGACCGGAACGCCGGTTGAGAATAGCCTCTTAGATCTCTGGTCGATTGCCGACTTCGCAATACCCGGACTGCTTGGGACGCAATCAGAATTTGAAGTGGAATTTCCGGATGGGGTGGCCGCGGCGAAGGAGCTGAAAAAAATTACTGAACCAATAATTTTAAGAAGACTTGTAGGCGACGTTGCAGGTGACTTACCGGAACGCGTGGACATCGATCTTCCGATAGAATTAGGTAATTCACTTGCAGCCGAGTATGAACGTATCAGGTCCGAGACACTTGAAAAATATCCGTCAGCCGGCGCCCTTGTTGCCACGGGTCAGCTTCAGATGTTTTGTGCTCATCCCTGGTTGCGATCGCAGACGTCATTTGCCGAGCTATACGAGGAAAACGCACAGATCGACTGGGGCGGTTCCGAAGCTCTTGTCACACCGAAGTTGGAGCGAACTGTCGCACTGATACAGGAGGCGTTCTCCAACGGTCGCAAGGTTTTGGTTTTCGCTTCTTACAACCGGTGTGGCGACCTGATCAGGCAAGCTCTCCAACCCGCATCCGAAGTGTTCTGGTCCGCTATTAATGGCTCAACCTTGCAAGAGGATCGTCAGATAATTGTTGACGACTACACTGCTCACGATGGCCCTGCTTGCCTCATTCTGAATCCGAAAGCTGCCGGCGCAGGCTTAAACATCACTGCTGCAACTGTAGTTATACACTATACGCAAGTTTGGAATCCCGCCTTAGAAGCTCAGGCAAGTGCCAGAGCACATAGAAGAGGGCAAACCGAACCGGTGACAGTATACCGGTTATACTATGAGGACACAGTTGAAGCTGTGATGTTGGATCGCTCCAGGTGGAAGAGGGAACTGGGGAATGAAGCTATACCGATAGCAACACGAGACGAATTAGACCTGAAGCGCGCGCTGGAAATTACACCGGACAGAACAAATGACTGAAAAAACATTCACTAAACAACTGACAGCAAATGACACTGGGGAATCAGGAGCCCATCAGGCGGGTATTCACGTTCCTAAGGGAGAAAAGGAACTGATTGCATTTCTTCCCAAGTTGGACCCGAGTGTAAAGAACCCGGACGCTTGGCTCAGCTGCGTTGACGTGGATGGTGGAGAATGGTCATTCAGGTATGTATTTTATAACAACAAATTTCATGATCCCAAAGGAACACGTGATGAGTACCGAGTTACTCATATGACAAAGTTCTTTAGAGCCTTTGGGGCAAAAGAAGGAGATTTAATTAAGATATCCGGCAGCCAAGGAACAAACAAATACCGCATAAGTGTTGTTCAGCCTTCACATGAAAACTCTGCGCCTTCACTCGGGCAGATTAAGTTGCAGGGTTGGAGGCGAGAACACTAACTTTTGTGTATCTCTTCACCTGTATAGTGCAGGCCAATTTTAGCTGTATTCACTAATTTTGTTTCTCAAGATTCTATAGGCTTGGATAGTCTTAGGTAGGTTAAATCTGGCTATGTGGCAACCGTGGTTCGCGTTGTATCCTTGGAGTAATTCGCCGATCTGACTGTATAAATCACTGGAATGAAATAGTGCCAATTCTAGAATTATACGCCGAAAACCGATGAATCCAACTCTGGAGTAAGCTCTCCCTGATGCGCAACTTTTTTGTCAATTGTAGTTCTTCCGAAGTAATTAGTTTTTCGGATAATGCCGTTATATACTTTGACGAAAAGCCTAATAGATAGTTTTTTTCGTCCAGCTTAATTTTTACAGTAATCGTCGAGTCCGATTGTTTTAATTGGACTTCGTTGGTAATCTTGTCAACTGGAACTAGAATGCCTAGGGCAATTGTTTTTAGCGGCTTCTTTTGATTTGCAAAGTCACAAGCAGGGCTTATTTCTATCATCGCAACCTTGCAAAACTGTTTTGCAATGCGCAATGGATCAGCACAGTTTGTCTTATATTCGAGTTTTAGTTTGTCTTTGGTGTCTTTGTCTGTCGTTTCTCTGATGCGCTGGTCTAAACTATGTCCTTTTTCAGTGAGGGTGAGGAACTCATCCTTCATTCTTTCTGTCTGGTTGTTGGCCTCTTTTCCAACTTCAACTTTCTGAAACAGCATTTTCGGCTTGCCAGAGATCCACACATCTCCTGGACAGATTATCTGATCTTGAGGAGCTGTTTCGATATGTAGAATTGTATTAAGCTGATGCTTTGAGGCCTCCGGCACTTCCCCTTCAGCATCTGAAAATACTTTGTCCCAGATTTCCTGTGTATATTCCGTTAAGCTCAATAGCCCCAACTTATCTCGCAGGACATATGAAAATGCCTCGTTGATAGCAGTTGCTTCGAAACCTTTCAGGTTGCTCCCGGCCACGCTGACCGCCAAAGATTTTAGGTTCTGCGGAAGTGTCTTGGGGTCGAGATCCGCCAGTGTATTTACACTTTCGATGGCAGCTCGCAAGACACTGCATTCCCAATGCATCAGTGCCCTTACCGAGGCTTGATTTGATAGATGCTCCTGGAAACGCTTAAGTATTTCTTCGGCTGAGTATTCCTTTTCACCAATACTGCATTCGTTTTTGCAGATTCGGTCAAAGTACATTGGTTGCCTAATGCCTTGCTTCCCAAAGTACTCCTCCACTCGATCCTTAAGCCCATCAAGTGCCTCGGGTTTTGATGTCCAAGCAAGAACTACATAAGGCCCTTCTGTCTTTTGAACGATGTTTGCCAAGCAGGCAGCAACAGCAGATAGGTCGGATTTCGTTGGAGCCGCACCACCGTCACGCAGTTGGATGTCCGTAATAATCACTCGCGGTGAAGCCGCAGCGGCTTTTTTGCACAGATCAAGCGCGGAGGACGGATCTCTGTAATGCACCGGGAGGGTAGAAATGCTGAGCTCGGCGAGTGCGGTAGTTACACCAATTATGTCTTCTATCTCGTTGTCGATGACCACGGCGTTCATCACTTCTTGCACGGTGTACCTCCGTTGAAAACCAAAGCGACGATGGCACCGTCTGCTTGTTCTGGGACACCATCTAAATCACCTTGATCTAGCAGGACGAGTTCACCGCCGAGCATCTGCATTACAGTATCTGTATAATAGAGCCCAATTCCCATTCCTCCCGATTTCGTAGTCTTGAATGGCTTAATCATTTCTTCTTTGCTTATGTCGCGCCAACCCGGTCCGTTATCGGCGATTACTACAGCTGGACCTTTTTCGAACTCTTCGCTTACGCCAATATGTATGTACTTTTTGCCGATTTCTCCGCCCCAACGTTTATCCAGCCAATAGATTGCATTGTCGATGAGGTTATTTATTGCGCTAACGATCAAATTGCGCCTTGCACTTACTACAAAATTGGGATGTTCGTCTGTTAGTACTGGGCAGCTGTGAATTATATTATGGAGCGTAAACCGGATTTCTGCCAAGTCTACATTGGATTTAAGAATGGATTTCAGTTCCCAGTCACGCGCTTTCTCCTGTTTGAGGAGATTTGCATAGGTGTCCAAGAGTAATTCAAATCTATCAAATTGCTCAATCACAATATTGATATCTTTTCCTGCTAAGAGATTCTTTTTTGCGTCTGCTATACCATGTTGAATCTCGTGAAATGCTAGGGTCATGTTTAATCCGGCCATGCCCGAAGTGAGCATGATGTCCTGCATGTCATTGAAGCGTTTCTCCGTACGTTCTATGGCGGAAGCTAGCTGCTCTTCCCAGCCATTTGAGATCGCGATTTTTTTCAACTCATCAATCGGATTATCCAAACCCACCAATGAAACTGTCGGGGTGTCCTTGGTCAGTTGACGAAGCCTGTCCTTGTCATTGTGGCGTAGACTCTCGAGTTTTCCCAGTGCCGAGTTCACAACTGCTTTAAGTTTGAAAAAAGCTTGATTTTCTATGAAGCCTTCACGGTTAGTTTTCTCGATAAGGTTAGGGCAGTTTTCAAGATCAAGGGAAATAGCTCCGACTGTGATCCGCCGATTGATGCCTTTGCCTAGCTTATTGACGCGGCGACTGTCCATTTCCAGCCAGTCATCATTGGGTTCTCCATAGTTATAGACGCGGATGCCGTCTCTATATACGCGTATCCCCTGATTTTCATTCAGCCAGCGTTTGATTGCATTCTGCTCTCCCAGGACAGCGTCAAAATCAAAAACATAAACCTCACCCAAAATTGAACCGATATCATTTAGAAAACTGGAGCGATCATTTTGGTACATATAGTTAAAGTCAGTTTCTACTCCTGCTTTACTTTTGGGGAGCTCTAGGTAGCTATCTGTTTCAACTATGCTTCGGCCCTCAATTTTGAACTGTTTTTTTAGCTGCTCATTAGGTGTAAATTGATAGTCCCAAGACCAAGTAGGGCCGGAAAACAGGAATGAAAACTTAAATAGAGATTGCTTGATAATGGCTTTCAAATCGAGTAGATCGGAAGTCCAATTTTCGTGGCCAGGAACGTTCAAAGTTACGTCGAAGACTGGCGCTTCTTTATCTAAGCGAAATGCCTCGAACTCAAACGGCGACTTGATCGACTGAATGTTTCGAAAAAGGTTTCTTACGTCGCCGCGTGATAGAGTAGAATTCAGTTCCCTGATTACTATTTTTGTCCCAGTTCGCCCTTCTTTAAATTCTTCCGGGGATTCCCGCTCTACAATCTCGATTTCCGCATCTTCAATGTACTTGCAGTTATCAAGCAGAGCCCAATCGATCCTCAAAAAAACTTCAGGGTTCTCCGCTGTTTTAGTCGTTAGTTCAATGACTTGACCAAGTTTGTGTACTGCAAACCGACCTACACCCTTCTCACCGAGGGGTAAGCGTTTGTGCTTTCTTGTGCGCCTGCCTTGGTCTCGCATGACTTTTTTGTGGTCGGCTCCCGGTTCAAGCCAAACATCCACGACTGTGTCTTTGCTCATTCCATCTCCGCCAAAATCAGTGACTTCGATGCTAGAAGTTGCAAGGTTTGTTGGGTTTGTGATCGTGATTTCGACTTTTTCGGCGTCGGCGTCGTAGGAGTTTTTTACCAGCTCAAAAACAGCAAGTTGAGGTGTGCCAATCAGCTGGTCACCCAGCAATTTTAACAATCGTGCTCGCGGTTTAAATGAAGCTTTCATGTAATCTCCAAATTTTTTGACATCTGTTACACAGGGCGCAACCCTGTGCAAGGACGGCAACCAATTGAAGCAGAAAAAACAGTGCCAGTACAACAGTCTGGTGGCGATGCGGCGGTAAGCGTGAGACGGTCATCCTTCAAAAATTCGTGGGTTACTTGGCCAAGGCCATAGTGGAACCTCAGGCTCAGGCTCAGGCCCGCGCCGTGCAATATGGCGGTGAAAGAGCAGCCGGGATAGCCGATTTTAGGTCAAAAAAAACAACCAATGCGGCGCACCTCCGATCCATCCGAGATTGGCGCTCTCGGACTCTGGTTCTTTCCGTGAGAAGGCTCGCAACCTCACCGGTCTCTTAACTCCCGTTGATGGCGGGTGGACCAAAAAAGGAAATTGACGGGAGTTTTCCAAGTTTCGAATGAGTGTTGCATTGCAACTCGCGTTAGCTAGGTTCGCAAAGTGGACTGTCACCAAGATTGAGCAAATGACCGAACCGAGACCAAACTCGCTGATGCAGTACCCATTTGCCGCCGCGGCTATGCGCAGAAAGCGGACTTTGCATCGTTCGGCCTGAGGCCCAGAGCCGACTTTGGGATCGCCTTGTCTTGCATAGCAAATCTAGATCTCCGCCGTGGGTATGTGGCCCTTGGATGTTTAACTGGCGTAAAGTAACCAAGCCCAGCTCACACAGGCCTGAGGCAGATTTCGGTGGGTTCTAGGAGTGCAAAGCCGATAATCGATGACCTTACCGGCTGCGTCGAGAGCTATCGTTGTGCTAAGGTCAAAGTTGGATAGATAGTGTTTTCTTAAGGACAAATTTCAATGGCAGTTTAGCCAGAAAAATTGTCGGACTTCACAATCCTACGAAGAGTAGGATTGTGTTTACAATCTAGGCGATCCGCTACCCTACAAAGTTCCGAACTCGATTTCTATTCGTTCCTCAACATCTTCTTCGTAGTTTACCTCTGCGCACGAGTAGAAATTCACCGCTTCTAGGGTCAGGATTCATAACCAATAGATGACGGTTGCGGCCAGAGCGATGGCTGAGAGGAAGACCTTGGGACAGCGATCATAGCGTGTCGC
>NZ_JBQFXM010000032.1:0-22663 GCF_056540845.1 Ruegeria sp. AL2 | reverse complement strand
AAATGCGCAAAGCCTGAATGGAAACGCACTCGCGCTCTGTTCAAAGCACCACTTTCTGCGTCAGCAACCGTTGTTTTTCAACAGAATCGGCGGACTGCGGACCTCCGCCGCATGTGCGTCCTGTGAATGCGACAACCGATAGAGCGGACGTTCAGACGAAGATTCTAACACCCGATATTCCGCACCGGGCAAGTCGGCTCCGAGTTCATCAAGTTCGATGCTACGCTCAGTATCGACGAGTAGAATGCCGACCATGTGAAATTCTGACGAGAATTCACGGAAGACGCGTTCACGACCGGAAGCCGCAGTTCATGCGGACTGAAACATTCCGTGGCAATGGCGGGATCTGGACGTGCGCGCCGCAACTAACCGATGGCGGGTTGACGGACGGTTTCTGACAGTCGCTCGCCTGCGCCACACCACATATCTCAGAACACGAAACGTCCGCGTAAACTGATCAGGGTAATGCCGTCGCCCGAAGGGTCGAGCAGCGGGTTCTTGATGAACTGGATCGACGGGGTCAGTTCCAGACCAGGCGAGAGCGAAAACCGGTAGAACGCTTCTGCCGTGAACTGGGTCCCCTCGATATCTCGGGCGCCGGACCAGTCAAAGCCGACCGCGGCGAGATCGCCATTGGACGCGAAATACCCCAATCCGGTAGAGATGGAACGGTCGTAAAGGGCCGCTGTTCCGCGCGAACGCCCGGCCCGAAAGAACGGGTAAAATCCGTTCTGCAAAATCGCTGACAACGAAACAGTCGCTCCGTAGTCCTCAGCACGGCTGCCATCACTGGCGGCATCCGAATGCCATATCGTGACATGAGCATTGTTGTAGAAGGCTAGACCGACATCCGTCGTGTAGACCAAATCGAGGCTCTTGAAGAGATCTCCATCCACTACAACGTCAAAGTCCGGCGAGGTCGTCGGGTCGGCATTGGCATCTGCCACCGATCCGAAAACAAGGAAGTTGTCACCTAGTTGTGCGGCCCCGGCAACGCCAAGACCCTGACTGGGCGCGGCAATCGTCGGACTGGTGCTGAAGGCCGCATTTTGAAAGGCGGCGTACGGGCTGACGAGACCGTAGGAATCGAGATAGTCGGTGACGTCGATCAAGCCGAAGCGAACCGCCCAACGCTTGTCTTTAGCGGTGTGCGTCCAAAACAGATTGGTAAGAATCGTGCCAGCGTCGCTGAACACGGTGCCGGTCACCGACAGCGCCCGGGATGCTTCTCCGAGACCTTGCGGCGATACGCTTGTGTAGCTGCGGCGGTTCTCGACCTTGAACGTCAGCGACCCGTTGGAGGTTGCCTGCCAAGTGCCGTAAAGCCGTGCCAATCCGCCGACGGCCTTACCCGGTCCAAACGCCGCGTTGGTCGATTGGCCAAGCGAAAGATACTCGAAGTTGAACTTGATCCCCCGCGCTTCGAGCCTGTCCTTCCAGTCGAAATAACCGGGGATCAGGTTGCGTGGGAAATCGAAGCGATAGTTCGGATTGGGCGGCGCGTAGGAAAGCAGTAAATCGGACCGGACCGACGAAGGCCCGCCAAGCACCTCGGCGCAGGTATACTCCGCTGCGCCGACGGAGATTAGCAGCGACAGGCAGAAACGGACGGCACAGCCGCGGCCAGCGATCACCGCTGTCATGCGCGCGCCCCAACACTGAAAAGCAGACGCAGCGCTCGCCGTGCCATTTCAGATCCACCTTTCAATCCCCGTCGGATGTAACCACTCAGAGCGCCTTTAGCGCCAAGATGTCCGCCCACTATAGGTGCCAACGCAAAATCGATCAGACGCCGACATCTGCCCAGATTGTCACACCCCAAAATGTTGTTCGACTTGTTGCTCTATCATAGAGTCTAATCGAGTTGGCGGCGAGGAGAATCTAAGGTGAGAAGCTTTTTTTTATTAATTTCCCTAATGTTGGCGGGAACGGCTCAAGCGCAGTCGACATCCGATATCCTGGTAACCAACGTCTCCGTTTTTGATGGACAGAACCCCGACCTGATCGAAAACGCGAATGTTCTAATAGAGGGCACCACAATCAAAAGCGTCTCGACCGACGAGATCGACCCAGGCGATGCGACGGTGATCGATGGCAAGGGTGGAACCCTGATGCCCGGCATGATCGACAATCACTGGCACGTTAGCTTTGCCGAAATTCCTGTCGATATCCTTGCAGCGGGCGATGTGTCGGAGGTTGCGCTGCGCGGTGCGATTGGGGCTGAGGCCACCGTGATGCGCGGTTTTACCACTGTGAGAGACATGGGCGGCAATCCCTTCGCAATCAAGAAGTTGGTGGATTCAGGCGCGCTTGTGGGCCCGCGAATTTATCCATCGGGCCCGCCGATCAGCCAGACCTCCGGTCATTTTGACTTCCGCAGCAAAAACGCTGTCCCTGCCAATCCGGCCGACCCTCTGGACTACTGGGAACGCAATGCGATCCTGATGACGGCAGACGGCGTGCCCGAGGTTACCAAGCGCGTGCGTGAGGCGCTTCGGATGGGTGCCACGCAAATCAAATTGGCGGCAGGTGGCGGCACTTCGTCGAGTTTCGACCCTCTCGATGTGCAGCAGTACACGCTGGAAGAGATAAAAGCGGCTGTCGAGGTGGCCAGCACATGGAACACTTACGTCACGGTTCACGCCTACACGCCCACCGCCGTCAGAACAGCTGTAGAAGCCGGGGTCAAGGTCGTGGAGCACGGCCAGCTTCTGGACGATGAAACCATGGCACTTCTCGCCGAAAAGGACATCTGGCTCTCTCTGCAACCCTTTGTAATTGAGGATGACTCGGAATACGCGGCAAACCCGTTCGTGAAAGCCAAGCAAGAGATAATGGTTCAGGGAACCGCAAAAGCCTATGAATTGGCGAAAAAACACGACCTGAAGGTCGCCTTCGGGACCGATATACTGTTTTCGCCAGGTGGCGGTATCCAGCAGAACAAGATGGTGGCACTTCTAGGCTCGCATTTCGACTACACGCCATATGAAGCGCTTCGGATGGTGACCTACGACAATGCGCAGCTCCTGAAGCTCTCGGGACCGCGGGACCCGTATCCCGAGGAGAAAGGCATTATTGCCGAAGGCGCGTTGGCCGACCTGATCATCGTTGCCGGCAACCCGCTGGATGATTTGAGCCTGGTGGCAGACCCGGACCAGAACTTCGATCTGATCATGAAGGACGGTGTCATCCACAAGAACACGCTCGAGTGACGTCATCGGTCGAATGCTTGGCCCATATGCCCATGCGCGTCGACCATCCCTGGTCGGCGCTCATTCTGAGCCCCACCTTTGGCGTTGCGCAACGATATCAGTTGTGGAGTGCTAAAGGTGGGTGATGTTGGCTCGCGGGTCGCGATCAGCGGTAGTAGACAAATGGGTGCATCACGATGAGCGAGACCCAGACAAGTATTGCCAGCGTGGTGTCAACAAACGCCAGTGCGATGGACACGATTGCAACCAATGTGCCCCTGATTGAAAGCAAGGTTGTTGCCATTCCCGGCTCCGGTGCGGGCGCGTCCGAGACGAGGAGGCTGCGGTCGCGCGCATGCATTGCCATCATCGCAATCGACAGCCATCCCATTCCGAGCGTGCCCGAGAACAATATCACCGACACCGGGCTATCGCCGTATGCGCTGATCAGCGAGGTGGTCCAGGGCGCGACGGAGATGAACAGGAGCAAGGCCAGATTGAGCAACAGGACCGTGATGTCGGCAAACCGGAGCTGCGCGACGATGTAATGGTGGTGGAGCCAAAGCGCACCGATGGCCAAGAAACTGATCAGCCAGCCGTACAGCTTCGGAAGGTCCGCAAGGATCAGTGTTCCAACAGATTTCTCCGTGCCGGTCGGAAGATCCAGATCCAGGACAAGAAGAGTTATAGCAATCGCAAATACACCGTCAGACAGGGCTGCTAATCGAGCGACGTCGAACTTGTGCATTGGGCGAACTCCTCCGAGCACACGCTACTTTGTCAGGCTCGCAGGGTAAACCTTGATGGCGCCTCGTCTCGTGTATTCATGTACCGCGGATTTGTCCGCAGAGTGTGTGTTCGATCATCTCCAGATTTTGCACGCGCGGCGAATGGCCGGTAAGCAGGCTGCGACTGCAGCAACGTTAAGGTGAGGCGAAGGTCGGGATTGGGCCGACTTCATCGTCGTGATCTAGGCTCTCCAATGAGATGCTGCGGTTGTTCTGATGACGGCAGTGAGCCCAGAGTGCAAATTGCTGCGGTCGGCCCAAATACGTGCGAAGCGTGCGTCGCTGCCGTTGGTCCTACAATGGACGGCCCATTCCGGACGTTGACCGCCACTCGAAGTGCCGCAACGCAGAGTTCTTCACAATCATATTTGATCCTATTGCATGTTCTTTCTGCTCACTCAGACGCGACGGGCTGTTAACGGACCATGGACGCATCTCTTTTTCGTTGTGCGTCTCGGACCAGCGCCGCAAGCCGATAGAAGCCGTGTGCCATTTTTGTGTAGGGCGTCAGCAGGAAGAAGGTCAGGACCGATCCGAGGTGGATGGCCAGCAGTGCGGGCATCAGAGGTGTTGAACCGAGGGCGTAAAGAACCAGCCCGCTGAGCCCCACAAACCCGAGCAACAGGATGAAGCCGATATCCCCGCCCCAGGCCGACGGATCGCCGAGGTCTCGGTCTGACTTTAGCTTGAGCAGCGCCATCGCACCGCACCCCACCGTCAGCAGAAGCCCCCCGGAAATCCCGAACAGTTTCGGCAACGACCAGAACCCGTAAGGCGCGTACATTCCGAAGACATAGTGCATGATCGTCGCCACCGAGGTCGACGCAAAGCACAGCAGAAAACCATACATAACAGCGTGGTGGATGTGACGTCGGCCCTGACTGAACCGGTCTTCGTCCTCAAAGTTACAACCCTCGCCATGGCCTGCGGCCAGATCCTGCATCTTGCCCGCGCGTTTGAGCGCAACCGTCAGATCAGACATCTGGATCGGTTTGCCACCAACCTCTGCCCAATAGCGCCTCAGGCTGAAGGCGATACTGAACAGAGGAAGCAGGAATGCAGGCGCAAAGATCGCGACCATCGCGTTGTGGGACAGGACGGCATAAAACCCTTCGCCTCCACTGGAACCGATGGCGCGGGTCGCCCAGAACAACAGGGCAAATCCGACCACCAACGCCAGGGCGATGGCTCCGCCATGGGTGTGGAACCGGCGTGCCAGCGGCTGCGGCCAGGCGAAGCTTTCCCAACTGTCTCGCCGCACTTCAGCCAGCGCCTTGGGCAGGTTCAGGTCAAACGCGTGCGGGGCGGTGTACTGACAGGCGTAGTAACAGCCCCGGCAGTTGTGGCACAGGTTGGCCAATTGCGTGATGTCCCCATCCGAGAACGCGCGCTCTGCGTGCAGCGACGGGAAGACCGAGCAATAACCCTCGCAATAGCGGCAGGCGTTGCAGATCTCGGCCTGGCGGCGGGCTTCCTGAATAAGATCAGTTTGCATAAGCGGCGGCCTCTCGTCCTGCGATGCGTCCAAAGACAGTTCCGATGGTCATGCCAAAGCCCGCCAGATAGCCTTGCCCAAGGATGGACCCGGCCATCGTTTCCCCGGCCGCCCAAAGGTTTTTGATCTTGCCGCTTGGGGTCGAGCACTGGGCTGTCTCGTCAACCTTCAACCCAAGATAGGTAAAGGTCACGCCGGTCCGCATCGAGTAGCCGTAAAACGGCGGTTCGGTAATTGGGCGCGCCCAGTTGGTCTTGGGCGGGATCAGGCCCGAGGTCGCCACCCCGTCCAGTTCGGTCGGATGAAACCCGCTGGTGTCACCGCAGGCGGCGTTGAATGCGCTGACGGTTGCTTTCAGTTTCTCCGCGGGCAGGCCCATCATCCCGGCCAATTCGTCCAACGTGTCCGCCTTTAGCGGAGGGAACACGGACGGCATGAACAGGTTCAGCGATTTGGTGTCGATGATGGCATATCCCACCTGATCCGGCTGCGCCGCCACCAAACGGCCCCAGATCGCGTAGCGTTTGGGCCAGACGTCTTCGCCCTCGTCATAGAACCGCTCGGCATGTTTGTTCACGACGATGGAAAACGGAACGCAGTCCAGACGGGTGACGATACCGCCGTCGAATTTCGGCGCGCGCCCGTCGATGGCAACGGCGTGGCATTGGGTCGGGTCGCCAACGCTTTCTACTCCTTGGTCCAGCAGATCAGACAGGACAACGCCTCGGTTGTAAGGCGTTCCCCGGATCAGGAAGTTCTTGGCAGGTTCACCCCAGGCTCGGGTGAGCCAATCCGTGTCGGCCTGAAAGCCGCCGGAGGCAACGATGACCGCCTTGGGCGCGATGCGATGAGACTGGCCTTCATAGCTATAGTCGACCCACTCGATCCGATCACCATTCAGTTCCAAATGCGTGACGGCGGCTTCGTACAGCACATCTACACCCAAACCTGCCGCCGTGCGGTAATAGGCATTCACCAGAGATTTGCCGCCCCCCATGAAAAACGCATTGGTCTGTGCCAATGACAATGTGCCGGAAAGCGACGGCTGAAACCGGACCCCGTGTTCTTGCATCCAGGGAAGGCATTCTTCCGACGTGCGGATCGCCAACCGGGCAAGATGTTCATCGGTTTTTCCACCGGTGACTTTCAGCAGATCCGAGAGGTATTCGTCTTCGCTATACGCCTCGACGAGCGGACCCAACGGGCCCGAATGCATGCAGCGAAAATTGCGCGTATGGCGTGAGTTTCCGCCGCGATAAGGTTTTGGCGCCGTTTCAAGGATCAGAACACGGGCGCCTGCCTCGGCTGCAGTCATCGCAGCGCAGAGAGCCGCATTGCCGCCACCGATCACAGCGATATTGTAAGCTTCCTTTGGGGTGGCCATATCCTGTCTACCTACTGGCTTTCGTCGATTGAGCGGTCGCGGTCCTGCAACGCGCGGATGCGCATCCGCTGCGCAGCCTGAATATGCGCGCGCATCTCTGTCTCGGCCGCTGCGCCATCGCGGGCTTTCAAAGCCGCCATGACGCGCCGATGCTCGGCCACTGCGGCCTCGGCGCGGTCGCTATCCAGCAATTGCGAGGGACCCAGGATCAACAGCGCCTTTTGCAAGGACAACATGGATTTTGCCAGAAATCGGTTCTTGGCCGCATCCAGAAGTGTTTCGTGAAAGATCTTGTTGATTTGGGCCGCATCGGGGCCAGTACCCGCCTCGGCCAGCCGGTCGTTCAGAACTTCAAGCTCGTCCAGTTCGACATCAGACGCCGCGCGGGCTGCCAGACGGGCCGCTGTCCCTTCAAGCACGGCGCGCATCTCATAGAGTTCCATGACCTCGGCGTAATCCAGACTGCGCACGGTGGCACCTTGCCGTGGCACATGCGTGACCAGCCCGTCGGCCTCCAACTGCCTTATCGCCTCGCGTACCGGGGTACGGCTGACGCCCAACCGTTCAGACAGCTCAATCTCACGCAGCCGGTCGCCGGGCAAAAGAGTGCCCTCGCGAATCTCGCCCAGCAGGCGCTGATACGCAGAATTGCCTTGTGGGCCAGGTTGTAACGGGTCGTCCTGAAGGGTCATCGCAGGCTCTCTTGTCATCTTGCGTCCAGTTGTATACACATGGATACATTATAAGTCAACGAAGCTGGAATGCTTACCTTGCACAGCCAAACTGATACCCCCTCTCTTCTGACGAAACGGGCCGTCACGCTCGGCCTGGCGGTGTTGGGCACAGGGGTATTTTGGGCGCTAAACCTGCCGCTACCTTTTCTGTTCGGGCCAATGAGCGCATGTTTGATTGCAGCTCTTGCGCACGCACCGATGGAAGGCTTTGGACAGGTCTCGGTTGCCGCCCGCACTATACTGGGCGTGGCGGTAGGGGCATCGATTACGCCGGCTCTGTTTGCTGAATTGCCAAAAATGGCCGCGTCAATTGCGCTGATCCCGTTCTTCATCCTGCTAATCGCGCTGGTAGGTGTGCCATTCTTTCGCAAATTCTGGGGCTTTGACTCCACAACGGCTTTCTACGCAGCCATGCCGGGCGGTTTGCAAGACATGATCATCTTTGGCACTGAGGCGGGGGCCAATCCGCGTACCTTGTCCTTGATCCACGGTACGCGCGTGCTGATCATCGTGACGTTGGCCCCCTTGTTCCTCACCGTGTTCTATGATGCCCAACTCACCAATCCGATTGGCGAGCCCGCGCACAACCTGCCAATACATGAATTGGCGCTGATGGTTCTGGCCGCCATTATCGGCTGGAAAGGCGGGGAGCGGATCGGCCTGTTCGGGGCGTCAATCCTGGGGCCAATGATCCTTACAGCCGCCTTGTCACTGGGCGACTTAATTCATACCCGACCGCCTCGCGAGGCCATCCTTGCAGCGCAGTTTTTCATTGGCTGCGGAATTGGTGTGAAATTCGTAGGTGTCACATGGGTCGAACTACGCCGGGTAGTGGCAGCGGGCTTCGCCTATGTCATTGTCCTTGCCGTCCTGGCAGCCACTTTCACCGCCGTTGTCACCACCTTGGGACTGGGCCAACCTGTCGAGGCGTTTCTGGCCTTCGCGCCCGGTGGGCAGGCAGAGATGACGGTGCTGGCCATCGTCTCGGGCGCGGATTTGGGCTTTGTGATCACCCACCATCTGACAAGGATCGTGCTGGTGATCATCGGTGCGCCCATCGCCGCGAATCTTATTCTGCGTTGGTCCAAACCTCGGGGTTGATCATGTGGATCGGAGCGCCTTCGGCATAGGCGTTCACCTGATCGAAAATATCCGCGAATTGCAGGTCGAACTCGTCTTCAGTGACAAAGCCGATATGTGGGGTCGCGATCAGGTTGGGATGTGACAAAAGCGGGTCGGTCGGATCAATCAGTGGCTCGGAATCAAACACATCAATCGCCGCTTTGCCGGGGCGACCGACGTTCAGCGCCTCAAGCAAAGCACCAGGTGCGATCAGCCCGGCTCGCGAGGTGTTCACAAACAGCGCCTCCGGCTGCATCTGTGCGAAATCCGATGCGGTGATGATCCCGCGCGTATCCGGTTTCAAGCGCACATGGACCGAGACAACATCGCTGCTGCCAAAGAACGCTTCACGGCTGGGCGCGACCTGTGCGCCATCCGCCTGCGCACGCGCCCGGCCTTCTACGGATGACCACCAGACCACATTCATCCCAAAGGCCTCGGCATAACTTGCAATGGCGCGAGCAATGCGGCCATAGCCATAGAGCCCCAACTGACGCCCCCGCAGCGTCTTGCCCACGCCCGCCTGCCAGTGCCCTGCTTTGACCGAGGCCATTTGTGCGGGCAAATCCCGCATCCCGACCATGATTAGCGCCCAAGTAAGTTCAGCTGCAGCATAAGACGGCGTTCCGCCGTGCATGTTTGAGCACAGCAGCACGTCTTGATCTGTACAGGCTTCGACATCGACATGCGGATAAACGCTGCGCTGGCTGATAAGTTTCAGGTTTGGTAATTTCTCCAGCAAGGCGCGGGTGACTTTGGTACGTTCGCGGAACAGGACAAGCACCTCCGCGTCATGCAGTTGTTCGGCCAGAGTGTCAGTTTCTTCGACATGATCCGTCCATAACGTCACCTCATGACCGGTGAGTTTCTCAAAACAAGGCAGGCCACGCAGCGTGTCAAACCAGTCATCAAGAATGTGGACCTTCATCGGCTTTCTATACCCTGCTCGGTGTTCAGTTTTCTTGGCGTCGGCACAAAATGACATGTGTTGAGAGCGGAAAGTGCATTGCGGACCCGTTCGCTTTGATCCAGCAGATGGTTGAACTGCTCATCGCAGCCAGCAATCGGTGTCGGGTAGTCCGCGATGTCCCGCCGTAGGGCCGACTGCGCCAACATGAGTTCCTGACGCGCGATATCGAGGCATTCCGAGTAGTTGTCCATCGTGTCCCTCCCACTATGTATACAATAGTATACTATTTGGGTTGCACTTGATCAACTCCCGTTCCAAACAGACTCAGGCACATAAACATGCCCGTCCGCCAACTTGCGCGCGGTCCGCACCAAACCCGCTGCGTTCACTGTGAACCCGTCGGTGGTGGAAAAATCCACCAACACGTCGATATTGCCCGAGGCGTGTTCCAGAACGACTTCAGCCGGGCTGTTCGTGGGGCGATCCAGCAAACCGTCGGCGACGGTTCCGGGAGTCAAAGCGCAAGACGCCATGCATTGCGCGCCGGTGACCGCCATGGTCGGGTGGGTTTTCCACGGCATGAAATACCGCACTGCGAGCGTTCCGCCTTCTCTGGCCGGAGCAACAAGGCCGAACTTAGGGGTGACCGATTTGGACACATCCCCCATACCCATCCGCTGCCCTGCTTCGATCCTAACGGCCTCCATCCGGTCAAAGAACGCGCGGTTTGCGTCCAGCTCATTGGCGCTCTCATAGCCCGTCAATCCGAAGTCTGTGGCGCGGGCGATAGCCATCGGCATAGCGACATCCATGCAGGTCAGTTCGACGCCCTGAACTGCATCGCGCAGGTTGCCCGTAGGCAGGAACGCTCCGGTGGCCGAGCCCACCACGCCCATGAAACTCAACTGCACCGGCGCTGAATGACCGGGAACGCCGGCGATCTCCGCATCACCCTCATAGGTCAATTCGCCCCCGGGTGTATTCACCTTGGCCACGATCCGAGCCCCAGTGTTGACGGCCCGAATGCGAACTTCAGTTTCATCACCCTGCGGTTTGAACAAGCCCATCTCGATGGCAGCAGGGGCAACGCCAGACAGGATATTGCCGCAAGTGGGTTTGAAATCGACCAGCTTGTCCTCGACCGAGACCTGCGCGAAGAAATAGTCGATATCGGCCCAGTCATCCTCGCCGACCGACAGCATCGCGACCTTTGTGGTCACCGCCGCGCCGCCGCCGATGCCGTCGATGTTCAGCGACTGCCCGGACCCAAGAGCGGCGATCAACACCTCGGCCAGCGCGTCCAGATCCTCAGGCAAATCCGAGCGGCGGAAATACGGGCCTTTCGACGTGCCGCCACGCATCAAGATATAAGGGATTGCGGTTTGAGTCATTTTGAACCCCTCACTTCAACGGCCAGGGCAGGCTGACCATGTCCTGCAACAGACCTGGCGGGAAATCGCGGTTCAGAGCGCCCGCCATCAGGCACATGAACCCGATGCCGCAGGCGGTCAGGATCAGAGTCATCTGCCAGCTGGACCCGGCGCGGATACGGAGAAAGGCGATCAGGAACCCTATCAGGGCGAGGATGAAGCCCACCACCCACGTGGCCGCGATCAAACTGGCGAACCACGCCAGAGTGGACCACAGACCGTGGGGTGCGCTGGCGTCTTCACCGGCGATTTCCTTGTCGGCAAAGATCACGTCGCCTTCGGGACGTCGCATCATCTGGATCAGAAGGATCACGCAACAGAATAGCGAGACGCTGCCGATAACCAGCGGGATGATCTTGTCGGTCATATTGTAGTCGGGGATCATGTTGGCGTTGACCAATGCGACGATCAGATAGGCCATGATCACCAGCAGAAAGATAAGCGGCGCGCGTTTGGTACCGGCCTGAACATCACCCTCGGCCATGATCATCTTGGCCTGCCGGATACCCAGAATGACCGAAACAACCGTGACCACGATCAGCACGATGACGATAGGGCTGAAGACATATTCCATCCCCTCGCCAAAGCTTTTGCGGAACCGGAATGAGGCGATCTGGAACGCCTGATTGGTGAACTTCTCAACCGGGTTCGACAGAACGAAACCGATCAGGAAGGCCGGGCGCGACCAGTCGAAACGGCGTAAAAAGATGCCGATCAGGCCGATCACGAACAGGGCCAGCAAGTCTTCGAAGTTTTGGCCGGATTGGAACGCCGCAAAGCTGATCAACATGAACAGGAACGGCGCCAGATAGGTGAAGCGGATCGTGGTCAGCTTGGCGATCCCGCCCGATGCCGCGATGCACAGGATGGTCCCGACGACGTTGGCCAACGCCAGCAGCCAGACGATCGAATAGGTGATGTCGAGATTGTCCTTGAGCATGCTCGGACCGACCTCGATATCGCCTGACCCCAGCAAAGCCACCGCGCCGATGAAGATCGCCATCGAGCCTGAACCAGGGATGCCAAACAGCAGAGTTGGCACCAGCCCTCCACCCTCTTTGGCGTTGTTCGAGCTTTCCGGGCCGATGACGCCGCGCACTTCGCCTTTGCCGAAATTGCTCTTGTCCTTGGTGGATTGCACCGAGTGACCGTAGGCGATCCAGTCGACAACCGAGCCGCCGAGGCCGGGAATGACTCCAACAATCACGCCAATGATCGAACAACGCACCGACAGCCATATATTTGCGAACCAGTCTTTGACGCCGTCCAGCCAACCGGCGCCCAGTGAGGCCCCCTTGGCAATCGACCGATCTTGACGCAGCAGCGATACGATCTCGGGCACCGCAAAGATACCCAGGCCAACGATGACCAGCTTCAAACCGTCCGTCAGATAAGGAATGTCGTAAGTTGCCATGCGCAGCGAACCGCCTGCATCCGCCTCACCAATCGTGCCAACCATCAGGCCCAGACCGGCGGCGGCGACTCCTTTCAGCGGGATCCGCCCGGCCAAAATGGCGACCATCGACAGGCCGAGAATTGTGATCATCAACATCTCGGGCAGGCCGAAGGCCAGAACGATGGGTCGCGCGATAAGTATGAACATGGTCAGGAAGGTCGCGCCGACGAGCCCTCCGAATAGGGACGAGGAAAAGGCTGCTGACAAGGCCCGTGCAGCCTCGCCCTTTTTCGCCATCGGAAAGCCGTCCAGCACGGTGGCCTGCGAAGCAGAACTGCCGGGGATGCCCATCAAGACGGACGCAAACGTGTCCGAGGTCGGCACCACCGCGACCATCCCGATCATCAGCGCCAGACCAAGGATCGGGTCCATTCCGAACATGAAAGGCAACAGCAGGGACAGACCGGCAATACCGCCAAGCCCCGGAAAGACGCCCACAGCCAGCCCCATGACGACGCCGAGAATGAGATACCCCAGAACGATGGGTTGCAGGATCAAACCCCACGCGTCACCAAGCGCAGGTAGAGCGGTGGCGAAAACCTCCATAGCGGCCGCCTTTCATAAACTGTTTTGTATGTAGAGAAACGCGCGCCCTTCGTTGGGCGCGACGACGTGTCAGCTTAGTTCAGCTCGACGCCGTAGGCCTCTTTCAGCCAGTTCAGGACGTATTGCTTGGCATTGTCATCCACATTGGTCGCCGTCTGCAGAGCAGATTTCGAGCCGTCGCCGACGAACACCGGATACTTGCCGACGTGCTTCGAGGAGATATCAGCAAAATCACCCCGCTCGGTCACTGCTTGAAACGCTGCGGTATAGGCGTCGACGACCTCTTGCGGCGTGTCACCGGGCAGGAAGGCCAGCTTTTGAACCGGGAAACCTGCCACGAAGAAGGCTTTCCATGCGTCCCATGCCTCACCACTGGTTTCGCAGCCATCGGTGGCCTCGCAGACCTCCTTGAAAGTCGGAATGTCCGGGAAGGTCGGGTCACGAACGATATTGCCATCAGCATCCAATGCGCCCCAAGTCATCATGGGAACGGCCTGACCGGCTTCGACCAGCGGGACCGAACCACCCAGATAGCCCGAGGACGTCTGGTAATCGATATTGGCTTCACCACGTTCAAACATCAGCCGACCATCCCCGCGGCCTTTGATCCCAAATACCGGTTCCACATTCATACCCAACATCTGCCAGGCCAGCAGAGGCACAAGGTCCAAACGGGTTGCACCCTGCGAGCCGTAGATGAAATTGGTGTCCTTCAGCGCATTGGCAGAGCCGTCAAACTTGGCTCCGTCCTCGGCGTTCAGATACGCAACACCACCCGTTCCAGATGCCATTACCGGAATCCAATCGTTGTATTCATAGCGTACGCGGGGATCGCTCAGCAGATACGGGAACTGAGTAGACCCGGACGTGCCAAACAACAGGGTACCGTCATCATGGCTTTTTTCCTGAAACCAGTTCGCGCCTTTGGTTGATCCCGCGCCCGGCATGAACTTGACCACCACAGTCGGCTGACCGGGCAATGCCTCGGATAATAGTGGCGCGAAGAAGTTGGCCCATTTAGCCGACCCGCCCGTTTCCGAGAACGGAATGACCCATTCGATGGTCTTGCCCGAGAAATCGACCTCGGCAGCGGCAGGTGCAGCGAATCCGGCAGCGGCGATCAGCCCCACGACGGCACGACGAGTGAAGTTGGAAATGGCCATTGGTTCCTCCCTGTTGACCAGACAACCACGTCGGCGCCTTCCGCGCCACCGTGATTGCAATTAGAACTGCGGGGTTGATTCCCCCTCCCATCTGGCAATCATGGGGCGCCAACCTTGCGCGAAACTTGCGGGAGACCTGATGCGGATCGTCATCGTCGAGGATAATGAGACCCTTGCCAACGCCATTGCCTATCGCCTGCGGGATCGGGGCCATGCCGCTGACGTGCTGACAGATGGCGGCGCGGCCGATTTGTATCTGGAGCAAGAAGGCGCAGATCTGATCGTTCTGGACATCAACCTGCCGGGTCGGTCTGGGCTTGAGATTTTGCGGTCCCTTCGCAACCGGGGTGACAGCGCGCCCGTCATCCTGCTGACCGCGCGCACCGAGACCAGCGACCGCGTTTCGGGTCTGGATATGGGCGCCGACGATTACTTAGTGAAACCCTTCGAGATGGATGAACTCGAGGCCCGCATCCGTGCCCTGTCCCGCCGCAAACAACTGGATTACGGTGCGCGCGAAACGATCGGAGACCTGGAATTCGACCGCACCGCCCGGCAGGTGAGCGCAAAGGGCCAAGTTCTCGATGTGCCGCGTCGGGAAATGGCTGTGCTTGAATGCCTGCTGGAACGTCGCGGCAGGATCGTCCCCAAAAGTCAGTTGATCGACTACGTCTACGGCGTGGGAGCCGATGTCGACGATTCGGCCGTCGAGCCGCATGTGTCACGACTGCGAAAACGCCTTCAGAACCTTGGCATCCGGATCAAGACCGCCCGTGGCCTTGGATATCTGCTAGAGGTGCAGAAGTGATCCGGCACGGCTCACTCAGGCTCAGGCTTTTCATTCTGATCCTGACGCCATTGGTGCTGCTCGCAATCCTGCTTGGATACTGGCGCTACACGGTTGCTCAACAAACGGCACAGGAGCTTTTTGACGACAGCCTATTGTCCGCCGGTCTGGCCATTTCTCGCGATGTGGCGGTGTCAGAAGGCGATGCCCTGTCGCCCACCACGCGCAGCTTGATCCGCGACGCATCGGGCGGAGAGATTTTTTATCACGTGACCGGACCCGGTGGCATCTACGTCACAGGGTATGCATACCCTCCGGCCGCTGCAAACCCGTCTGAGCAAGACGCGTACCAGCCGAGGTTTTTCGAGGCGATCTATCGGGATGAGCCGGTGCGCGTACTGAAAATGACCGAGCGCGTCACACTTGATAACCTGGTGGGCGATGCGACAGTAACAGCTTGGCAACGCGTTGCCGATCGCAACGCCTTTGCCAACGAACTGTCGATCCGCGCGGCGATCCTGATGGGTATCTTGCTGGCCACCCTTGCTGTTGTCGTGTGGTTCGGGGTCGCACGCGGGTTGCGGCCCTTGCTGGATTTGCAGGATGCGATCGACCTACGCTCACCTGACGACCTGAGCGAAATCAAACGCCCGGTCCCGGTCGAGGTTTATGGTATTGTTCAGACCCTGAACCGGCTGTTTGGACAGGTCGAGCACAGCATCAACGCCCATCAGGTGTTTATCTCAGAAGCCGCGCACCAGCTGCGAAATCCGGCGGCAGCGGTCCAGTCCATGGCCGAGGCGTTGCGGGACGCAAGATCGGATGAGGACAAGGACAAACGGATTATCGAGCTTGTGTCGGCAGCGAAAAACTCCGCCACGGTGGCCGAGCAGCTATTGTCGTTGGAGCGGTTGCGGCAACCTACGCATCAGGATCAGATGGACAAGATTGATTTCCGTGCGGTTGTGGAAGAAGCCTGCGCTGACATGGGTGTACAGATCCTCGCAAAAGGGATCGAGTTTGATGTTACGATGCCGGACTCGACAATTCCGGTTTCAGGAGATCAGGTTTTTTTAACTGAGGCCATCAAAAACCTGCTGGACAACGCAGTTAAGCACGGTGGGACTAAGTTGAGCCAAATTTCAGTCGCGCTGCGCTCTGATGGCGAGAACGTAAAGCTTACCGTATCCGATGACGGAACCGGCCTTTCACCCGAACAAAGCGAAGCCGTTTTCAGTCGATTTTCGCAGCTGGAATATTCCGAAGGCAGCGGTTTAGGGTTGTCGATTGTCTCAGCTGTAGCGAAGCGCCACGGAGGAGTGGCCGCGATCAACCAAGTCGAAAAAGGAGCAAGCGTCACGCTTCAGCTTCCCATAGCCCTGTAGTTTGTTTCAATTTCTGCTCGGAACCCGAAACCTGTCACAATCAAAGAGAGTTTTTCGATTACAGCGAATGACCGGTTTCCACCCCAGGTGCCGGGCACGGTGGTCTTGATACGTCTTCACCGGACTTTGAAGCCTTTTGCAGCGAAATGGCGCTTGGTCCCGCTGCCCTGCCATCTGAGAAGCGCGTGGGAAGGTCCGGTTCGCGTGGTTTAGAGCCTTCTGCACGAGCAAAAACTCAAAGTGCAGTTAAGGTCCGGTTGGGGCTCATACTACCAATTCGGGCTTGTCGCAGAGAAGGGCAGATGCGAGCCTATCGCTGACCGCTAAGTAAACTCCAGGTCTCTGTTTTTGTGAGTGTTCTGGTTTTCGTGTCGGCAGTTCGATAAGTAGCGACAAGTTAAGACAAGAGTAGACAAATCATGGTGCCAACCAGATGACCGAACGTGCTCAACCGTTATTGGCGACGCTGATTGATGCCGACAACGTACCAGCCAAATTTGCGGAAGCAATTCTCAAGGAGGTCGCTTCAATAGGCGAACCCGCGCTTAGACGAGTTTATGGCGATTGGACCAGTAGTCGGTTGAAAGGTTGGTCCGAGGTAATCTTATCGCTGGGTCTTGTTGCACACCAGCAGACCGCCAATACGTCGGGTAAGAACGCATCCGATATTGGTCTTGTGATAGATGCGATGGACATCCTACATGGAGGTCGGTTCGACGGGTTTGTCTTGGTTTCTTCCGACAGTGATTTCACCAGTTTAGCCAATCGTCTCAGAGAGGATGGCTTAATGGTGATTGGCATCGGAGAGAAAAAAACTCCGGAGCCACTTCGGAACGTGTGCAACCGGTTCATTTTTATTGAAAACCTTGTAGCAGACGAAGGCGAAGCCAAGAAACTAGCTTCTGCAAAGGAGCAGCCCCAAAAAGCGGCAAAGTTACTCTTGGATGCTATGGCACGTATCCAACAAGATGACGAGTGGTTTCACCTTGGGCAACTTGGCCAGTCAGTAGTCGCTGCACATCCAGATTTTGATGCTCGGACCTACGGAAAGGGAAAACTGAGCGATCTCGTAGCTGCGATCAAAGGCTTCGAAACGAAGAGACAGGGCAACAGCCTCTTCGTTCGTTACGTCCAGCCAAGGGCAAAGTCCTGAGAATATCCACTTACCTTCAACCTGACTGACCGTTTTGTCCCGCACACTTTCAGTTTCTTGCGTTCTTGATTTTGCGGTTGCAGCGAATGGCAGGAATGGCGGGCCGCACCGCGGCGCAACCGCGGGTGGATGAACTGTGGCTAAAGGCCGCCCGCGTAGGCGACCCAACTGCACTAGATTTCAATGGCTTCAGCGATGGCCAAGGCATCCTCGAGTTCGACACCGAGGTATCGGACCGTACTGTCCATCTTCGTGTGGCCCAGAAGGAGCTGAACCGCGCGAAGGTTTCCGGTCTTCTTGTAGATCTGAGTGACCTTGGTTCTACGCATCGAATGCGTGCCATAGGCGCTTGCCTCCAGACCAATCGACGTGACCCAGTCGCGGACGATTCGAGCATACTGACGGGTCGAGATGTGCAGCCGCTCATGGAAGCGGCCCGGCCAAAGGTACTCGGAGCCGATCATCACCTCGTCTTCCATCCACTTCTCGACCGAGGCGCGAGTCCCTTCGGATATCTCAAATCGCACAGGTTTCTGTGTTTTGCTCTGTAGGACCGACGCCCGTTCCTTGATCTGACCTGTCGCCATAACATCAACGACTTTCATCTTCACCAGATCGCAACCGCGGAGCTTGCTGTCGATCGCCATATTGAACAGTGCCAGATCGCGATGGTTCTCAGCGAGTTCGAGCCTAACCCGGATCGCCCAGACGTGTTTTGGCTTCAGGGGGCGCTTTTGACCAACAATACGTCCTTTGTTCCAGGCGGGACGAAGCGCACGAATGGCAGGTAAGTTTGGTGTTTCCATGACTGATCCTCCGATCCGCCATGCCCTCCCACAACGACAACTCGACGTTGACCGAGGCAACATATCACAGGATGCTGCGCCGCATTCGAGGTCTGGAACGAGCCCATTTTACCGGATGCTGCGCTCGTCGCGAACGTCGGCAATCCAGAATGCTACTGATCGAGCCTTCTGGACGATATGCGTGTTCATTCAAAAAACTTAGGCTTTGAGGGGTGCAAATCCTTCATTACTGATCTGCGCATCGCAATCGCCAGCCTGTCATGAAAGATGTCCAGAGCGGCTTCCGCCTCTCTCGTAGAAAGCCAGCCATCTTCAATTCTCCAGTGGCGAAAGAACACCCAATCTATTGCGTTTCTGCGCGAGAATTCGAGAGAGCTTTTGGCTCGCTCTCTTGTTGGAATCTCACCAAGCCGGCCTTCTGCCCGTACTTCTCTCGACCCTCTGCAAGCTTCTCTTCATGCCAAGCTATAAGCTCGTCGATGTGTTCTTCGCTGATCTCAGTTAACTCCGTAATTTCGGCTGCTATGTCATCGGGAATGGTGGCCGTAGCCTTTTGAACTGCATCCAAAAAACGCTCGTCGCGCAGGAATTCTAAGGACCAATTCTTAGGCGAAGTTCTCCACAGAATGAACTCCGCCTGTTGCGTCCAGGTGCCGTTCGAGACAAGGCCAAGTTGCTGAAGCAATTGTAAAAGGTCATCATCACAAAGTGCGCAGCCCAATCCAGAACGAGCTTTGATGTTTGGGGTCTGAGGTGGAGGCGGATCCTTCATAGCAATTACAAAGCCGCTCCCGATACGAGTTGGCGGGAGGCTTCCGTCTGGTAGGCGGAATGAAAGTTTGTTTTGTTGCTCCGCAAGCCAAAGAACAGAAATGCAGATGTCATCCCATCGCGGCATGATCGCAGGTAGTTCAGGAACATCTTTTGGTACTGCCCCCCAGTCCGTTGCATCTGCAAAGCCAAGCTTGACCAAGGCCATGCATCCGATTTGGTAGGCCGTAGACGCCATGTCATTCCAGCCCGGACGATCCGAAGCTTTTGGCAAAGTTCCTGCGAGGAAATGGGCTACGTCTTTGCGCCAGTTTTGTTGGTCATCGCCCATGGTCAGTCTCGGATAAGGTTTGAGTACCTTCTGTATGGCCGGTGACATAGCAAACGACAACCCTGCCTAACTTGCGTTACCAAGAGCGGTACAATCCATGAAGCAACCCTTGGCGCAAGCGCAGCGAAACGGCGCTTCGTCCGCTCACCGCCAATTCACGCGCGACCAGGTGAACGGCCCCTATCTCGAAGGGCGGCCATTCAAGCCTGGCGCAGCGAAGGTTCCGAGAGAGCCCTAAGCAGAACGTTAGATTTTCTCAGTGTGCCACGCTGCAACAGATACGCTGCCGAATTCAGCGTAAACTGGAGTAGTAACAATCAGCGTTGAAACCTGTTATTTTGCTGATCGTTTCGAGACGGCCCTTTGATCTGTAAGCTGACGTTGTTGTTATCCCGTAGCCATATTCCCGTTTTAAGATGATCGGTAAGCCAACGGCGAACTGATGCATGTGGGGGATTTCTGCGTTTGGGTCCTTGATTGCATTTTTCGGAGATTTTTGCAGGGCGCGCTCGCGAAAATCAGAGTAACTCTGCCCACCAATCACCGTTTGATTGGCAAGGTTCTGAAGCCTTGGACCAAGTTTGGCGTCCTTGAAAAAGTCGGTACCGAAACTTCTGGCAACTAGCGCGTAACCAAAGGCGCTTTCTGCTCCCAGAGTGTGATACCAATAGCCGCGGTAGCCGCGAAATGAGTTTTCTTTCAGCATGCCTTGGGCATCTATCTTTTTGATGAAAGAGGAGCGGCGCTTGCGTATTTCGCTTTTGGCGAGCCATGCATCACGTTTCCACCTAGCGTAGGCAAGCACGCCCAAACCATAGTCTCCAAATTCATACAATCCGTCACTTTGCGCGCCGTTTGACGCCAGTGGGGAAAGGAATTTCTTGTAGATCTTGTCAAAGTACGTATCCAGTATTCGTTTCTGGTCTGGTGTCGCGTATTCCTCAAGCACAATGGCCGAATACAACATTGCAACGCCAGTATAGCCAGTGTGTTGCACAACATGCAGTGGACATGGTTGGTCGCTTCGGCCACCTTTCCAGCACTCCACTTTCTTTGCGCTATTATATGATGGGGCATTCAGCAGGGCGTTCGCTTTCCCAAGATGGACCAGAGTGCCCAAGATTTTTTTGCTGGCCGCGGCGTCACCTTTTGCCGCCGCGCCATATGAAACTTCTAAGAGCTTTGTCCACCTTTTGGAGAAGGCATCGTGGTTGACGTTCAGAGAATTGGTGCTCGTCATGCTCGCTGAACTTAGTGCTGAAATCATCTTAAGGTCACTGTTCAGGCGAGATGAAGAAAAAAACTTCGAGCATGCAGAGCCTTGCAGGCGTTCAGCAAAGAAGTCCGTTGGGAACGTCACGTTTTGCGCACTTGCCGACGTCGCAATGATCGACGACACTAAAAAAACGGATAAGATCCAATGTCTAAAGAATATTTGCATTTTGCTTCTTCAGGTTCCCCGTATTCAGAGAATTGGAATGTACTGATATTTACAACGTCAAAGGCCCGCTTTTATCAGTTAGTACTATCCACGCGCTCAACTTCTAGAATATACCCTCGTGATGATCCGGTGCCGTTTGCATCGTCCCAATACGGTGAAGGCTGATGAACGTAATTGTGGAACCGAACGACGTCCGAGTTCCCGCCATGATTGTTTGGCTGGCCTTCTGACCAGTTCGAAAACGTAACCGGTTCGCCGCTGACCAGCGCCCACCCACCGTCTGGCTCAATAGCACCTTCCTCCTGATATGTGCCGATCCAAGGTCCGAAAGCTTGCCCATCCTGATGCATATCCCACAAGCGCTCATCGTTCTTAATGAGTTCGAAAACAAAACTGTTCTCAGCTTCGGATGTAATGGAAGCTAAATAGCCACCCCTCTCTTTGGCATCTGCAACAGCTGACTGCCAGGAACTGCCCCATGTCAAAATTGCATAATAGGAATGTTCATTCCATTCGCCTGATGCAACTACGTCAGACATCTTAGGCAGTGGAGGTGCATCCAGGTTGCTTTCAGACGTCCACGGCGGCGATCCACCAGAAAGCGTTGTAGTGCTGTCACGAGCAGTAAGAACATACACAAGACCCAAGCAGGCGGCAGCGAAAAAGGCACCTCCCGCGGCCAGAATGCGCAGCTTATTTTCTTTACGCACACTGACATCTTGGACGCCTTCAACGTTGTAAGCGCGCACCGGACGATCAATGTTCCTTAATCGCTTGGTTCCCATGGCACGGAATCCAAGGGATAGCTTGCCTTGTATCTGGTCGTGTACCTCGCCAGACAAGCAGATTCCACCAGGTTCAGCGAGGCTTTCTAGTCGAGCGGCCACATTTACGCTGTCACCTAAAAGATCACCATCTTGAAGGATCACGTCTCCGACATTTATCCCGATGCGAAACTGAACTTGAGAAGACGACGGAACCGAGAGGTTGCGTGTCCGTATTGCTTCCTGAATTTCAACGGCACATCGCACCGCTTCGACAGAGCTCGCAAATTCAGCAATAATGCTGTCACCTGCGGTGTTGGCAATCCGACCACCAAAATTCTCAATAAGCGCATCAGTCACTGATCGATGCTCTAAGAGCATTTTAGCAGTGCCTTCTTCATCGATGCTGGTAAGACGACTATATCCGGCAACGTCGGCAGCCAGTATCGCTGCAAGACGTCTTGCAATCTTGTTAGAACTCGCTTGCGTTTCGTTATCTTGCGGCAAAATTCATCATCTTCTGATGCAATGGTAAGAGTGTTACGTTCGCGACTAACGCTTACCAAAAAATACCGAGACCAAATCGAAAATCTAGCGCTTTCTCATTTCCAACTCCCGCGGTTTTCCAATGATCAGGCGTTCGTGTAGCTTATTTGCTTCGAGGTGAGTGCCAGCTACATCCGCAGACCACCAGCTCGCCGTACGCTCAATTTTGCCACCGCAGCGAAAGTCTGGTCTGGTGAAGCTATGCCGCAGCGCTTGACCGATCCTCCGATCCGCCGCATGCCACCCCATCGTCAGTTCGATGACGTGCCACTGTACCACGTATCCGGGGATATTAAAAAAATACCGAATATTGGTATATGTGATATCTAGGAGGCAAACATGGCAAAGAACACTTCGATGTCCCTTGGGGGGTCTTGTCAGAAGAACTTGTCTTGAGGCAGGCAGGACGGTTGCGTAGCTTTTGCCCATGACCAAACCTGCCTCTTTCAAGTACTTCAAA
>NZ_JBQFXM010000031.1:0-22946 GCF_056540845.1 Ruegeria sp. AL2 | reverse complement strand
TGCGAAAATGCAACATGTTCACCTGACCCATGCGAGTAGTATGTAGATGCGCCTTGTTTGGCCGCCACATTTGAAGGTCCTCTTCGTCCGCAACTCGGTCATCGGGACGGGCCGCAGCGAACGGCCGCAATGGCGAACGTTCGATTTCTGTTCCATCTAGCGAAAGCGACTACCGTCGAAGTGTCTAGGTTGCCGGCCCGAGAAACTCATACAGGTCAGTGGCTTACAAGCTCTGCACTAAATCGGCGCAGTCATCAGGTTCAGAGAATTTGGGCCGCAGAGAACGGATTTTGGGCCAACATCCGAGGCGGCAGTGCTCAGCCCCACTCGTAAACCCCTTTGAAAACTCGGGGAAATCCGGCCGCAGCCGGACGGGGAGAAAGGTTTCTCAAGGGCAAGTGGCGGAGAGACAGGGATTCGAACCCTGGAGACGGTTCCCCGCCTACACACTTTCCAGGCGTGCGCCTTCGACCACTCGGCCACCTCTCCGTGCCGGCGATGTTTGGACCAATGTCATGGAATTTGCAAGGCCCCAATTCGGTGAAATCACGGGAAAGATCAATTAAATCCGGTCGCCTTTCCGGTGTGCCAAACCACCGGAAAGGCTACTCTTCAGCTTTCGGACAGGTCGTCAGATTTCATCGCCAGCGTCGGGGTCCAGATCAGATTCGGTCAGTTCAACTGGCTCTCTTGTCGTCAACTCATCTGCCTTCTGTTTGGACGCAGAACCAGCAGCTTTCACCTTGTTTGAGGTCTGCAAAGCTTCGGGATTACGCAACCAGATATCACGCTGTGCAAACGGCACCTCGATGCCTGCTTCAAGGAAGCGTCGGTTGATTTCGTGGTTCATGTCGGATTTGACGGACAGAACCCAGTTCACATCCCGCAGGATCGCCCTGATTTCAAAATCCAATGCATCCGCTCCAAACCCCTGAAACACCACACTGGGCGCCGGGTTGGCCAAAACCATCGGGTGGTTGTTCGCAACCTCACTCAGGATGGTCTCGACCAGACGCGTATCAGTGCCATATGCGACGCCGACCGGAACAATCACCCTGCCGATTGTATTGCCACGCGTATAGTTGGTGACAACACCGCTGATCAGGTCCGAGTTGGGAATGATCACATCCGATCTGTCGAACGTCTCGATACGGGTCGAGCGGACGGAAATGTCACGTACGTAGCCCATCATCCCGTTCACATCAATCCAGTCACCCTTGGAGATTGGCCGTTCGACCAGAAGGATGATGCCGGACACAAAGTTGGACACAATCGTTTGCAGGCCAAAGCCAATACCGACAGACAGTGCACCAGCAACAATTGCCAGCGACGACAGGTCGAACCCCGCGACCATAATCGCTGCCAACGCAGCCAGAAAGATCCCGATATACCCCGAGCCAGCGACAATCGCATTCTGCCCGCCCGGATCGATGCTGGTTTTGGGCAACAGCGAGTTGCGCAACCCGCTTTGCAACAACCGTGTCAGCGTATATCCGATTGCGAATACAGCGATAAATGTCAGGAAATTGCTGGGCGAGATCATGACACCGCCGATGTCAAAGCCAAGCAGCAGACGTGACCACACCTCAAGCAGGTCCGTTTCACGCGCACCCCAGTATATCGCCAGAACAGGCAGCGCGACGATGGCCAGTGCAAAGCCCACCAAGACTGAAAAAAGAGAGTCGCGCGCAGCGTCGCCCTGCCCTGTGATCCATCCGTATATCTGACTGACGAACCGTTGAAAAATTGCCAATGCGGCAATCAGAACCAGCGTTTTTACCGCCGGAAACACGATCGCTTCGGCCGCATTGGTATACCCGGCGATTGCCAGAACGGGTGTTGCAATCCCCAGCAGGAACATGGCCTTGCGCAGGAATTCCAACAACTGGCTGAATCCGGCGGCCCGCGTAGACGCCGTCTGGTCCAGCAGGCGGTCGTTCGTTCGGGTCTGCCGCACGCGGAGCAAAAGCAATGCCGTTCCGACGATCACGGGAAAGCTAATAACCGCACGGGTCGCATCCGAGACGTTTTCGATCTGCTGAAACAGAAGCGCCAGTTCGTGCAGGATCAACATCAAAGCCAACAGATCAATGTATATCCGCAATTCGGTAATCCGAGCAGCAGACAGGCGCTTGAATCCTTGTGAAGCGCCAATCACGTAAATCTGTCGGCCAATCCAGTCGTAGAAGAAGGCAATTGCCGCCCAGTAGGGGATTTTTTCCAGCAACAAACTGCCCCGCAGACCCGGAATACCCGAAAGACTGATCGCGGCGATGGCGGCAACGACACCGATCCATGGCAACAGAATCCGCAACAGAGAAATGATGAAGGACCAAACACCAGTGCCCGCTCCGCCCAGCAACCTCAGATAGTCGCCGCCCCGCTCGGACCAACGTTTGCCGAAGATCAGTAAAACCGAGGCCAGGATCACCAGAAACAGGATTCCCAAGCCACGATCACGGATACGTTCTTTCACTACGTCCGAACGCAGGTTGGTAATTGTTTCATTTGTCAGGCTCTGAAGCGCCTCTTTTACGTCTTGCCATGCAGGTCCCCAATATACGGGGTTGATCGGTGACGGCCCGCGCTCAAAGAATTGTTTTGTCTGCCGCGTCCGGATGATCCGATCGATTTCACTGATCAATCCATTTGCGCGGGTATAAGCTTCTTCGGAAATGATGCGCGGCACCCGCAAACTGTTGAGCTGCTCATTAAGATGAGTTCGCAATTTAGCGATGTCTTCAGGTTCGGCCGCGTCCCCTTCGGGTTTCGGACCAAGCGCCTTGATCTGGCTTTCCAGCGTTGCGATACGGTCTGTGTTGGCGCTGCGTGCCTTGTTAAAGTCCTCTCGGTAACCGTTTATTTCAGAACGTAAATTCTCAAACGCAGCGTTTGACGCACGGTTCGCTTCAATCACGGACTCGGCACGGTCAGCCGTTTTTATCCAGCCCCGGTAATACTCACTTTGCCTGTCGGTCAGCTGCGCGACAGCACCGCCTGCGAGCCCGACAAGACACAGGAATACCAGTGTCAGAAACAGGCGAACGTGCCCAGGCATCACACGTCCTCGAAAACGCCGGGAATGCTGCGCGGTGCTTCAGTCATCCAATCCGGCACCGGCAATTCTTTCTCGCGCAGGAAATCCGGGTTGAACAGCTTGGACTGATACCGCGTGCCATAGTCGCAAAGGACAGTCACAATCGTGTGGCCCGGCCCCATTTCCTTGGCCAGACGCACGGCGCCCGCCATGTTGATCGCGGTTGACCCGCCCATAACCAGCCCCTCTTCACGGAGCAGGTCAAAGATATAGGGCAACGCCTCGGTGTCAGTGATCTGATAGGAATGATCCGGCGTGAACCCTTCCAGGTTCTTTGTTATCCGCACCTGTCCGATACCTTCGGCAATCGATCCGCCCTCCATCGCGATTTCACCGGTGGTGTAGTAAGAGTAGAGACCCGCACCCATAGGATCGGCCAGACCGATTTTCACACCCTTGGGCTGCAACGCTTCGGCAACCCCGGCCAACGTACCGCCCGACCCGACAGCACAGATAAACCCGTCGACCTTACCTGCTGTTTGTTCCCAGATTTCGGGCCCTGTGGTTTCAACATGGGCCTGACGGTTCGCCACGTTGTCAAACTGGTTGGCCCAGATCGCCCCATTAGGTTCCGTCTGCGCCAATTCCTCGGCCAGACGGCGGGAATAATGCACGAAATTATTGGGGTTGCGATAAGGTGCGGCCGGAACTTGAACCAGTTGTGCACCTGCCAGCCGCAGCATGTCTTTCTTTTCTTCCGACTGGGTCTCCGGGATCACAATCACGGTCTTGAACCCCATTGACGCACCCACCAGCGCCAGGCCAATACCAGTATTGCCTGCGGTGCCTTCCACAATGGTGCCGCCGGGCTTCAAATCGCCCCGCGCAATGGCATCACGGATAATATAGAGTGCAGCACGGTCCTTGACCGATTGACCGGGGTTCATGAATTCGGCTTTGCCGAGAATTTCGCAACCAGTTTCTTCACTGATGCGGCGCAGCCGGATCAACGGTGTTTTTCCTACTGCGTCAGCAAGATCTCGTGCAATGCGCATGATGGCCCCTTGTAGTTTTGTACCATCGAAGATTTACAGCCGCACCGCGGCGACCACAAGCGGGATAGTCACCCGCGCAATCTATCCCGGTGGCGGGCCAGCCAATAAGCCAGAGACACCAATTGTAGATCCTTGAAAACATGGCGATCCGTCATGTCTATGAATTCACCGAATGGCAAGATTTGACTGCGGATGTCTTCACCTTCTGTGTCAAGGCCGCCAGTGATTGTGGTGTGCGTCAATTCACCCAGACCAACATAAAGATACATGAACCCGGTGGAAGATCCGCTCGAGGTATAGGCACCGCCAGCATATTCCAGCCTGTCAAAACGAATACCCGCCTCCTCCATCGCCTCGCGATGCGCGGCCTGTTCAGGTGTTTCACCCGGATCAATCATCCCAGCTACCGCTTCCCAAAGCCAAGGTTCCGGATCGTTGTTCAGGAAAACCGGCGGTCTGAACTGTTCCACGATCAAAACGGTATCTTTGGCCGGATCATAGGGCAGAACGGCGACCGCACTGCCCTGCAACAAGCTTCCACGGCGCAGAACCGGACCCATGCTGCCGTCATGCCGCCGGTGTTGCAGATCGATTTCCTCCATCCCGAAGTAATCAAGATACACCCGGTCATGGCGATGCACGATCACGTCTTTTGCAATGTCCCGCGGATCACCGGTTCGCCGCTGCCCGGCCATAATCTTCGACCAGGCACGGGTTTGCGTGGCGCGAACACTGCGGGCCATGACCCGGGGATCGACCTTCCCGAAATAGGCCATCTCTTCCTCAGCGGCGAGCGTTGTAAGTTCACCCAATCTGTCCGCCCAGTCCTGAAGCGACCACAGATCACCCGGTCTCCAGGCATCGGGGGCAGGAAAAAAGACCTGAGCTTGAGCCTCGGTTCCGTCTTCCAATTCGACCCTCAGAGACTTCAGATCATAGTCGAAAGACCCTTCGTAATAATCCAGCCTGGCCAGATCCACAGACGACAATTCCTGCACCAGTAGACCTTCGGCACTGGCACCTTCCATTTCCACGATCATTGGGAAATCCTGCCCCTGAACAGAATGGACAGCGTGGCCTCGAAGTTGGGCGGGCCGCGCTTTGGTTTCGCTCAGAGGATGGCCAAGAACGCGTTCCAACAACGGCAAGTGTCGCAGCGTTCCATAAAAGAACAAATCAGACAAATTCGATCTCTCTTGTCAGTAACGGATCAGCGCCACGACCGGCTGGCCTGTTCTGTGGCCAGCCCCGAGACAACAGCCCCAATTAGGAATGCAATCAGGATTTCCGGGTAAATCAGCAGCTTACCGTACTCAATCCCGATCTTGAAAATGGCCAGTATGGCCTCAAATGGGCCACCGTAACGGTTGCGCATGGCAAGCCGGAACATTTCGTAACAGCCCTGCACGAACAACGCCCAGAATATCAGCGAGGCGACACCAGTCAGGCCGTTATTGATCCCAGCAGTCCAGCCGCGCCCTGCACGCTTGCCCATGATGCCCCACCCGCAAACCGCGCCAAGGCCCATGTTAACCAGGGTAAAGTACCCGTAATCCTTACCTTCTTCGCCGTTCTCGATAATCATGCCAGAGACAATGAATGCCAGCACGATGAGGCAAACGGCGGCTACAAGACGCGAGGCAGTGGGCATGTTACGGTCCGTCAGTTAACTTGCTTTGCTACGGTGATCTGTGTCACATCGCAATTGCGCGTGTCAAAGGCTGCGCCACAGGCAGTCAAATAATAATTCCACATGCGGCGAAAACGCTCATCAAAGCCCAGGTCTGCGATCTGTTCCCATTTTGCATTGAACGTCTCATACCACCGCCGCAGCGTCAGGTCGTAACTTTTGCCGAATTCTTTCGACTTCACCACATTCAAACCCGCCTGATTGATCTGCTGCCGTAGGATCGTGGGCGACGGAAGCATTCCACCCGGAAATATGTATTTCTGAATGAAATCAACACCGTTCTTGTAATAATCCCAGCGGTGGTCACCTACCGTTATGATTTGCAAGGTCGCTTGCGCCCCCGGCTTCAGCCGTTCACGAACGGTTTCAAAATAAACCGGCCAGTATTTTTGACCGACCGCCTCGAACATCTCGATAGAGGCGATGCCATCATATTGCCCACGCTCGTCGCGATAGTCTTGCAACTTGAACTTCACTTTATCAGAAAGTCCTGCTTTTTCAATACGTTCATTGGCAAACTTGAACTGCTCCACACTAATCGTAAGGCCGGTTACATGCAAACCCCGCTCTTTCGCGGCATATTCGGCAAAACCGCCCCAACCGCATCCGATTTCCAGAATGTGGTCACCGGGTTTGGCCCCCATTTCATCGACAAGGCTGGCATATTTGGCAGTTTGCGCCTTCTCAAGACTTTCTTGCCCGGTCTCAAAAATGGCGCTGGAATAAGTCATCGTGTCATCCAGCCACAAACCGTAGAAGTCGTTACCCAGATCATAGTGGTAAGAGATATTCTTTTTCGCCTGCGTCCGGTTATTGCGATGAAGCCAGAACCGCAGCCGTTCATAGGCCTGAACAAGGAACTTCCCAGTAAACCCGTCATAGACGGTTTCGGACCCCAGATGGACAAGATCCATGAATGAGCGCAGATCAGGCGTGCTCCAATGTCCTTCAAGGTAGGCATCAGAAAACCCCAGCTCGCCTTCGCGGATCAGACGGGCAAAAACATCTCCGTCGTGGATATCGATCTGAGCAACAGGCCCTGCCTTGGGCCCCTCTGCGCGAAAGATGCGACCATCTGGCAATGTTATGTCTAGTCGCCCCGACTCCATTCTGGTCAGCATCTTGAAGACCTGGGCGAAATACCTGGGCAGATCCGACTGCCCCTCTGTCGTCGTCAGCACCATCCGCTCTCCCCTCTGCGGCACAGGTCTCAGGCTAGGCCGCGATTCTGTTTCTGGCAAGTTTTCAGTTCCTTAGTGAGATTTTCGGCTTTCATACGCACGCAAGGCGCGGTTTCGTCCATCCGCCAGTTTCACGACAGGCTCGGGATAATCCGCCTGCGGACACAGGTTCCATGACCGGGGAACCGCAGCGAAATAGGAAAGTGCAAGGTCACTGGGTTTCGTCTGGCCTTCGGCGATCCAGCACCGCAGGTAAGTCCACTGCGGATCAAACTTTTCGGCCTGCGTTTGGGGGTTAAAAATACGAAAGAAGGGCGACGCGTCGGGGCCTGAACCCGCAACCCACTGCCAGCCCATGGCGTTACAGGCCGGGTCCCAGTCAATCAGGCAATCCTCGAACCAACTCATCCCGATTTTCCAGTGTGTCATCAGATGTTTGGTCAGGTAACTGGCCACTATCATCCGGGCCCGGTTATGCATACGGCCTGTCACATACATCTGCCGCAGGCCAGCATCGACCACAGGAATTCCGGTTCGGGCCCGCCTCCAAGCGGCAACTTCAGGGTGGTGCGGATCGATATTCCAAGGGAAATCATCCCATTCCGCTTTCCAGTTATCGGTCAGCAGATGCGGTGAGTGATACACCAGGTGATAGGCGAACTCACGCCAGACCAACTGCCGCAGAAATGCCTCAGCCCCGGGGGTTCCCGTCATCGCAGCCTGTTGAACCCTGTGCCAGACAGTACGTGGCCCGATCTCGCCCAATGAAAGGTATTCTGACAGGTTTGATGTTCCGTCCAGATCCAACCGGTCACGATCAATGGAGTAGCGGGGTAACTTGTCGAGCAAGTGCTCAAGTTGGTCGCGGGCGGCCTGCTCGCCGGGTTGGACATGGGGGCGTACGATTGCAGCACCTCGGTTCATGCCTGCACCCATCTGCCAAGTGCTCAGTTTATCACTGGAAGGCCAGGTTGCAGGCGCTGCCAAGCGTGAAACCAACGCATCCGGGGTTGACACGTCCCGCCGCTGAACCGCGCGCCACATAGGGGTGTAGACACGAAACGGCTGGCCCTGCTTTGTTGCTACCGTCCAAGGCTCAAAAAGCAAATGACCGGGAAAGGACTTTGCGCTTACACCCAGTTCGGTCAGTGCCGTTTTGATCTGTGTATCGCGTCTGATCGACACGGGATCATTCGCGCGCGACCAATAAACAGCCTTGGCACCGGTTTCTTTGACAAGTGTCTGCAACTGCTCAAGCGCATCGCCACGCCGCAGGATCAGGCGGCTACCCAGCCTCGTCAGAGCGTCGCTAAAGACCTCCAGACCCAACCCCAACCGCCATTTCGGGGCCGCGCCAAGGTGTTGCACAAGAGGGTCGTGAACAAAGACAGGTATGATCGGACGGTCGCTTGCGACAGCGGCAGACAGTGCCGGATGGTCCGACAGGCGCAAATCCCGTCGGAACCATAAGATAATTGGAGACCGCTCGAATTCCATTTCCGCCCTGTTGTTTTCTTCATTCTACGAATCCAGGCGGAAACTGGATCACAAAACGCGTTCAAGCGCCTCCAAAAGCTGATCAATCTCCTGCTGCGAGGTGTAATGCGTAAAGCTGACCCGCAAAACGCCCTGTGCCGGATCTACTCCCATCGCTTGCAATGGGCGCACAGCATAAAAGTCGCCGCCACCAGCCATAACACCGTATTGCGCCAGTTCTGCTGCAACTGACTCAGCGGGACGGTTCAGCGACAGCGCTACAGTCGGCGCACGTCGGGTGGCGTCTGATGTGCCGATCAGACGCACCGCATTGCGATCCTTTACCGCGTCCAGAACCGGTTGCAGTAAGGACACCTCATGCGCGCGCATCAGATCATGGGCAAATGCACCCTGCTCTGCCGCGCCCATGTCAGGCCCGCCGTGATGAGCACACAGAAGCTCGACGTAATCGGCCATACCTGCACTTGCCGCAATCTGGGCATGATCCGGGCCCGCCGGGGTAAAGCGTTTATACAGAACATCGGCGTTGAAATAATGCGCCTGGTTGGGCAACAACTCTCCTAATGTTCGGCGAATGACCATGCAGCCTTGATGAGGGCCGTAAGTTTTATAGGCCGAAAACAGATAGATATCCGGTCCCAGATCGCCAATATTCGGAAAACCATGTGGGGCATAAGATACGCCGTCCACACAGACAAATGCGCCTGCAGCGTGGGCAATCGCAGTGATCTCGGTGACCGGGTTAATTTCTCCCACGACATTGGAACAATGCGGGAAACAGACCAGACGCACTTTTTCGTCCAACATGTTTTCCAGATCCTGCGGGTTCAGTGATCCGGTCTCCGGATCGATCTGCCACTCCCGCACCTCAATCCCTGCCTCGGCCAGACGGCGCCAAGGGCCCGAATTTGCCTCGTGATCCTGATTGGTCACGACAATCGCCTCGCCAGGTTTCATCCACTGCCGGAATGCCTGCGCCAAAACATAGGTGTTTTGAGTTGTCGATGGGCCAAAGCTCAGCTCATCGGTTTCAACACCCAGTATGGCGGCCATGCGCGTGCGTGCCTCATCCATCTCTGCGCCTGCAAGACGGCTGGCCTCGTACGGGGCGTAGGGCTGAACCTTTCGCTGTGTATAGAACCGAGTCAGACGGTCGATCACCGGCTTGCAGGTATAAGACCCGCCCGCGTTCTCAAAAAACGCCTGTCCTTTCAGGCTGGGTTCGGAAAAAGCCGGAAACTGTGCCCGAACGAAATTGATATCCAGAGAGCTCATGCCTCATTGCTCCTTAGTTGTGCTGTCATATCAACAAGATGCCCGCTCATGTTTCCGGACATCTCAGAAATCATGGCAGGTCTTCCAGCCCAGCCTGTGCTTGCGTCATGGACTGACGAAACACCGGGCAGCCCTTCACCGCAGAAGGACACCGTTACTTAGACAGCGCCATCCGCGACCGTCAAGCTGAAGCAAAAGAAAAAGCCCCGGCGGGACTGCCAGGGCTGAGTTGCTCATACTCTGGGCCAAATCTCGTTCGGGCCTCAACCCTGAACCTTGGTATACGTCCCCTCGCCTGCAAGAATACCACGGAAACCACCGGGCTCATCCAGACCGAAGACGATCAGAGGCAGGTTGTTGTCACGCGCCAGCGCGATGGCCGACGCATCCATGACCCGCAAGCGCTTGGCCAGAACGTCGTCATAGGTGACCGTGTCATAGCGCACCGCGTCGGCATGTTGCTTGGGATCCTTGTCGTAAACGCCGTCGACACCGTTCTTGCCCATGAAAATCGCCTCGCATGCCATTTCATTGGCGCGCAATGTCGCCGCGGTGTCGGTGGTGAAATACGGGTTACCGGTTCCGGCAGCAAAGATGCACACCCTTTTCTTTTCAAGGTGCCGCACGGCACGACGGCGGATATAGGGCTCGCACACCTCATCCATCCGAATGGCCGAGATAACCCGCGTGAACACCCCAATCTCTTCCAGGGCTGACTGCATACCCAGTGCGTTCATCACCGTGGCCAACATCCCCATATAGTCTGCTGTGGTCCGCTCCATACCCTGAGCAGACCCACTCAGGCCCCGGAAAATGTTTCCGCCACCGATAACCATGCAGATCTCAACACCCAGATCGTGAACCGATTTCACCTCTTGCGCGATGCGCTGAACGGTTGGAGGGTGCAGGCCAAAGCCCTGATCCCCCATCAATGCCTCTCCTGAAATTTTCAACATGACACGTTTGTATGTGGTTTTCGGGGTTTCGGCAGTTTCAGAAGACGGGGAAAGGCTCATGTTGCGCTCCGGGCTGGCACGGGGTTAATTTCCGGCGCAAAATGAAGCAAAAGCTCCGCAGGTTCAATGCGGTTGGTGAGGATTGAGGCAACCGCATATGACCCGGCGATCAACAGACGCGATATTTCGGCAATTGCCCCCTATTCCCGATGACAAGCCTGTCCTGATTGCAGGGCCGACAGCATCCGGGAAATCAGCGCTGGCACTGGAGATCGCCGAACGCCATGGCGGGGTCATCGTCAATGCCGATGCAAGTCAGGTTTATGATTGTTGGCGCGTGATTTCGGCCCGACCATCTGCCGAAGAAGAAGAACGCGCACCGCATCTGCTCTATGGTCACATCGCCTATGATCAGGATTATTCAGCCGGTCACTGGCTGCGTGAAGTGGTGCCACTGCTGACCGGGAGCCAGCGGCCAATCATCGTCGGCGGCACAGGATTGTATTTCACGGCCCTGACCGAAGGCATGGCCGAGATCCCTGCTACCCCAGTGCAGGTGCGGGCCGAAGCAGACTTACTGACCCTTGCTGATCTTGTTGCCGGGGTTGACGAACAGACTCTGGCTGGTCTGGATATACAGAACCGCGCGCGCGTGCAGCGCGCTTGGGAAGTGCAGCGTGCCACGGGGCGCAGCCTGATGTCCTGGCAGGCCGATTCTCCACCGCCAATCTTACGGCTGAAAGATGTGGTTCCAATCGTTTTCGACGTCGACAAAGCGTGGCTTCTGAACCGGATTGAACGCCGTTTTGACCAGATGCTGGAACTGGGCGCAATCGACGAAGTTCGCGCCATGCGGGATCGTTTCGACCCCGTTCTTCCCGCCTGCAAAGCCATTGGTGTGCCAGAGCTTATGGCCTATCTGGATGGAACACTGACTTTGGATCAGGCCCGTGAAAGGGCCACAATCTCGACCAGGCAATTTGCCAAACGCCAACGCACGTGGTTCCGGGCCAGAATGAAAACATGGAATCACGTTGATTTCTCAAAGTGATATCTAGTGTTGTTCATTCCACAAGATTTGACAACCAAAGTAAACGGATCAACGGAAACGAATTAGTTTTTCGTCTGTTATCAGTGATTTGACACAGAATCTCCGCAAGGATTTCTCCTGACGAAGCGCCACATGACAAAATCCGCGCCAAAGTATCAACACTGCGGGAACGTCGCTTTTGTGCATTTTATGTCGATTCCGAACGTTGACGTTAAGTGAATTCTGGTGCCGAATAGCGGCATGGGGATGCACAGAGTCCAAAAACCGGAACCCTTCTTTCTTTCGACAGGACAAGCCCGTGTCGCTTAGAACAATAACAAATCAACAAAATCAATGTCACAGGGAGACATTTATGACCAATACGGCAATCACCACAGACAAGGTGCACTGGGCGGCCGAGATGCACGCGCAGGAATACCGTGACGGCAAGCTTAGCCGCCGGGAATTTCTGGCCCGCGCGACGGCGCTGGGTGTCGCGGTACCGGCAGCCTATGGATTGATCGGTCTGCAGTCGCCTGCGGCGGCGCAAGAGCCGCAGCGCGGCGGCACCATCCGCTATCAGATGGAAGTGCGCGCGCTCAAAGATCCGCGGACTTATGACTGGACGCAAATTGCTACTTTCACAGCAGGCTGGCTGGAGTACCTCGTCGAATACAACAACGACGGCTCGTTCAAGCCGATGCTGCTGGAAAGCTGGGAAGCCAACGCCGATGCCACCGAATACACATTGAACGTTCGCAAGGGCGTAAAGTGGAACAATGGCGACGATTTCACAGCCGAAGACGTGGCCCGCAACATCGCAGGATGGTGTGACGCTGGTCTGGAAGGCAACTCGATGGCATCGCGTATGGCGTCGCTTATCGACGAAAGCACTCAGCAAGCTGCGGACGGTGCAATCACCGTTGTCGACTCCCATACTGTCAAACTGAAGTGCAACGCGCCTGACATCACGATCATCCCGGGCATGGCGGACTATCCCGCTCCTATCGTTCATAGCAGCTTTGATGCAAACGACATGCTTTCAAACCCGGTCGGCACAGGCTTCATGCTGCCCGACAGCCACGAAGTTGGCGTCAAAGGCGTGCTGGTGCGCAACGAAGGCTTCGAATGGTGGGGTTATGAGGCCGGCAAAGGCGGCTATATAGACCGCATCGAGTTCATCGACTACGGCACTGACCCGGCTGCATTCCTTGCGGCTTATGAGGCCGAAGAGATCGACATGAACTGGGAGTCTGTTGGCGAATTCGTCGACATCTTCGACGGCATTGGGCTTGTGCGCTCGGAAATCCCGTCGGGCTTCACCATCGTTATCCGACCGAACCAGTTGGCGGAGGACGAAAACGGTAACAAAATCTACGGCGACAAGCGCGTTCGTCAGGCTTTAGCCATGGCGGTGGACAACGAAGTGTGTCTGGAACTGGGTATGTCGGGTTATGGCATTCCGGCTGACAACTGCCACGTCGGGCCAATGCACCCTGAACATGACTCGGCCGTAACTCGCATTCCGTATGATCCTGCCGGCGCGAAAGCCCTGATGGACGAAGCGGGTATGGGTGACTTTGAGCATGAAGTGCAATCGATCGACGATGACTGGCGTCGTAACACCACAGCTGCGGTTGTAGCGCAACTGAACGACGCTGGCATCAAGGCCAAGCACACAGTTCTGCCGGGATCAACTTTCTGGAACGACTGGACGAAATACGCCTTCTCGTCGACGAACTGGAACCACCGCCCATTGGGCACCCAGGTTCTGGCGCTGGCCTACAAGTCAGGTGTTGCCTGGAATGAATCAGGTTTCGCCAATGCAGAGTTCGACGCCTTGTTGTCTGAAGCAAACTCGATCGCGGACGTAGATAAGCGTCGCGAAGTGATGGCCAAACTGCAGGCAATCATGATTGACGAAGGTGTCACGATCCAACCTTATTGGCGGACTGCGATGCGCCATCATCGCGACAATTTGGTGGGTGTTGAAAAGCATATCGCTGACCTGCCGCAGCTTTATAAGTACGGCTTTACGTCCTGAGCCAAAAAGCAAAAGGCCGCGCCACCTCGGCGCGGCCTCTTCTTCCTGAATGCGGCGAACAAATAATAGCAGCTAAGCGTGGCGTTCCATGAAACCCGCGCTAGCCGACCCACAGGGGCAAATATGGGACTTTTCATTCTAAGGCGCGTTGGCATCATGCTGTTGACGGCATTGTGTCTGACATTCCTGGTTTTCTTCTTAACCAACCTCTATCCGAACCTCGAAAAGCTGGCGAAAACGCAGGGCAACTTTCGGATGTCGGATGAGCAGGTTGAGAGCTACCTGAACAAAAATGGTTACCTCCAATCCACTCCGATAAAATACGGCGAATGGCTGGGTGTCCTGCCCTCATATCGGTACACGAATGAAGACGGAACCGTTCAGGGAAGATGCATTCTGCCGGGCAAAACCGCCGAGGAATCTCCGAATTTTTGCGGAATCCTGCAAGGGTATTGGGGCTATTCGACCGTCTTCAAAGAAGAGGTTTCGACCGTTGTTGGCAACAGATTGGCTCTGACTGGCCGTCTGATGCTCTGGGTCATGCTGCTGATGGTTCCGTCTGCGTTGATCCTTGGTGTTTTGGCAGGAATGAAAGAAGGATCTGCCACCGACAGGACGTTGTCGACCTTCGCCATCACAACGACGGCGACACCGGAATACGTCTCGGGCGTGATCTTTATCGCCATCTTCACCTCTTCTGCAGTTGGATTGAAGTGGTTCAAGGGTACGGCCACGCAAGCGATGGAGAACCCGACCTTTGAAAACTTCTTCCTGCCGGTCCTGACCATTGCGCTTTATGGGATGGGTTATATTGCCCGGATGACCCGCGCCTCGATGACTGAAGTGATGACCGCCCAATATATCCGGACGGCGCGTCTGAAAGGTGTGTCCTTCCCCAATATCGTCATGAAACATGCGCTGCGTAATGCGCTGATCGCACCGTTCACCGTCATCATGCTGCAATTCCCCTGGCTGCTGAATGGCGTGGTGATCGTCGAGACCCTGTTCAACTACAAGGGCTTCGGCTGGGCGCTGGTTCAGGCCGCGGGCAATAACGACATTCAGCTGTTACTGGCAATTTCGGTCGTGTCGGTCTTTGTGGTGCTGGTGACCCAGCTGATCTCTGATATCGGCTATGTCTACCTCAACCCGCGCATCCGCATTTCTTAAGGAGGGTTAGATCATGGAACCACTTACCTGGACCGGCTCTATTGCCTTCCTGAACCCGCTTTTTGCACTTGGCCTTGCGCTGATGCTCTTGTCTATTGCCGTATGGATGCTGGCCAGCATCGTGCTGCCCGAAGACCAGATGACGGTGAACCCGGACGGTACGTTGAGCTCAAGCTCAGGCCTGCGGACACTGATACAATTGGCGCTGCGTTACAGTTTCCTGGCCAGTGTAGGAATCGCAGTCGCCTATATTGTGCTAGGCGTTCTGATGGGCACCAGCGCCGGAATAGTTGGCGCCATGTCCCAGCAGTTTTTGCCCGTATGGGTGTCGTTGATCATCCTTTATGCCATGTCGATCGCTTTCAAACGCAAGCTTGGCCTCTACGGCAAACTGTTTGACAGTCCAATCGGCATGATTGGCTTTGGCCTTGTGATGTTCTGGGTCTTCACCGGGATTTTCGGCGCGATGGATCTGATCGTTACACATGATCCGCTGTCGCAGGTCTCGGGCATGAAGAACAAAGTGCCAGGGACGCCACTGTCCAATCTGGAGGACGGTCAATACGCCTGGTATCTGCTGGGTGGCGACAACCTGGCCCGCGACGTGTTCAGCCGCATGGTCAAAGGGGCTTGGATTGTTGTTCAGATCGCCCCGCTTGCCACGATATTTGCCTTCATGGTTGGCATCACGCTGGGTCTGCCGGCAGGCTACTACGGTGGTCGGCTGGATACTTTGCTGTCCTTCCTTGCAAACCTGATCCTGGCCTTCCCGGTGATCCTGCTGTTCTATCTGCTGGTCACGCCTGAGATCGTTGCGACCGGTGTGCCGAACTACATGGCGGCTGTCTTGTTCGTATTCCCTATCATATTCCTCGGCGTGCTGCTGAACTCACGCTACTATACCAGACCGAACTTCCGAACACCGCTGCTGATCGGAGTTTTGGGGGTTGCGGGTTGGTTCTACCTGTCTCTGATTTCGACCGCTGGCTACATCATCAATACCGACGCCTATCGTATCTGGGGCCTGCCGACCTATCTGGATCTTTTCGATATTCCAGGCGGTATTCTGGTGGTCTTTGTCTCGGTGGTCTTTGTGAATTCGCCCACCGTGTTCCGCATCGTGCGCGGACTGGCGATGGACATCAAAACAAGGGACTACGTGGCGGCAGCACAAACCCGTGGCGAGGGTCCGTGGTACATCATGCTGTGGGAAATCCTGCCCAACGCACGTGGCCCGCTGATCGTCGATTTCTGCCTGCGCATTGGCTATACCACCATTCTTCTGGGAACCTTAGGTTTCTTTGGGCTGGGTCTGCCGCCCGAAAGCCCTGACTGGGGGTCGACTATCAACGAGGGGCGCAAGCTTTTGTCGATCTACCTGCACCCTGCTTTGCCGCCCGCGCTGGCCTTGTTGACGCTGGTTCTGGGTCTGAACCTGCTGGCCGACGGGTTGCGCGAAGAAAGCCTGAAGGACTGATGTGAAAGCGCCCGGGGGCCAGCCCCCCGGACCCCCCGAGATATTTTTAGCCAGATGAAGAGGATCCCCTCGATCTGGTGAGGAGATACAAGATGAGCAAGATGGCGGATTATGACGGCCCGATCCTTGAGATCGACAAGCTGTCGATTTCCTTCTTTACCCGCCTGCGGGAAATACCGGCTGTGATGGATTTCTCAGTCAGCGTCCAACCCGGTGAAGCTGTTGGTCTGGTCGGTGAATCTGGTTGCGGTAAATCCACGGTGGCGCTGGGCGTCATGCAGGACCTTGGTAAAAACGGTCGCATCGTTGGCGGTACGATCAAGTTCAAGGGTCGTGATCTGGCGGAAATGAGTTCAGATGAACTGCGCGACATACGCGGCAATGAGATCGCGATGATCTATCAGGAGCCGATGGCCTCGCTGAACCCGGCGATGAAGATCGGCAAGCAGCTGATGGAAGTGCCCATGATTCACGAGGGCGTCAGCGCAGAAGAAGCGTATTCGCGCGCTCTGGAAGTTGTCACCGATGTGCGCCTGCCGGACCCCGAGCGAATGCTCAACTCGTTCCCGCACCAGCTGTCAGGCGGTCAACAGCAGCGCATCGTGATCGCGATGGCCTTGATGTCGAAACCGGCGCTGCTGATCCTTGACGAACCAACAACGGCACTTGACGTGACGGTTGAGGCTGCCGTGGTCGAGCTGGTGAAGGATCTGGGCAAGAAATACGGCACTTCGATGCTGTTCATTTCGCACAACCTCGGTCTGGTTCTGGAAACCTGCGACCGGCTTTGCGTCATGTATTCAGGTGAGGCGGTCGAGCGCGGCTCGATCAAGGATGTGTTTGATGAGATGCAGCATCCTTATACGCAGGCCCTGTTCCGGTCGATCCCGCTGCCGGGGGCCGACAAGAATTCGCGCCCGCTGGTGGCTATACCGGGGAACTTTCCTCTACCCCATGAGCGGCCCCCTGGTTGTAATTTCGGCCCGCGCTGCGACTATTTCGAAGAGGGTCGCTGTGACGCCAAGGACATCCTGATGGAGGCAGTGCCCGGAAATGACCGGCACCATACCCGTTGCCTGAAATTCAAAGAGATCGACTGGAACGCACCGATCACGGTGGGTGAACAGAAAGAGAAAGGTGAGATCGGCAGGGTCGTTCTGAAGATGGACAACCTCAAGAAATACTATGAGGTTGCGGCAAACGCCCTGTTCGGCGGTGGCGAAAAGAAGGTTGTGAAAGCAAACGAAACGCTCAGTTTCGAGGCGCATGAATCCGAGACGTTGGCCATTGTGGGCGAATCCGGTTGCGGCAAATCCACGTTCGCCAAAGTTCTGATGGGTCTTGAGACGGCCACGGATGGGCAGATTCTGCTGGACAACCGCAATATCGAACAAGTGCCCATAGAAGAGCGTGACGCAAAGACCGTTGGTGAAGTTCAGATGGTGTTTCAGAACCCGTTCGACACGCTGAACCCGTCGATGACCGTTGGGCGCCAAATCATCCGGGCATTGGAAATCTTCGGTGTTGGCAATTCCGAGGCTGATCGCAAGAAGCGGATGCTGGAGCTGCTGGATCTGGTGAAACTTCCGCGCGCCTTTGCTGACCGGATGCCGCGTCAGCTGTCAGGTGGCCAGAAGCAACGCGTTGGTATCGCTCGCGCCTTTGCTGGTGATGCGCGCATCGTGGTGGCCGATGAGCCTGTATCGGCGCTGGACGTTTCGGTGCAAGCTGCGGTGACCGACCTGCTGATGGAAATTCAGCGCGAGCACAAAACCACGTTGCTGTTCATCAGCCATGACCTTTCCATCGTGCGATACCTCAGCGACCGGGTAATGGTGATGTATCTGGGCCACGTGGTCGAGCTGGGCACAACCGACCAGGTTTTTGCACCCCCCTACCACCCTTATACCGAAGCGCTGCTGAGTGCTGTTCCCATCGCCGATACATCGGTCGAAAAGCAGCACATCGTACTGGAGGGTGATATCCCTTCGGCCATGAACCCGCCACCGGGATGCCCGTTCCAGACACGGTGTCGCTGGAAGTCCGAAGTGCCTGACGGCCGCTGTGAGTCGCATGTACCGCCAGTGCAGACATTGGCCGAGGGTCATCAGGTAAAGTGCCACTTGTCCGAAGAGGTGCTGGCACGGATGCAACCCGTGATCAAAGTCGCGGCTGAATAGGTTTGCGGATCTTCACTGGAAAGGGCCGGTCGTTGACCGGCCCTTTCTGTGAGCGCCGCGTGTCACGAGGAGACAGGCGACGCTTGTGAGTGGTGGTTCCCTACAAGACTCTCAGCCGGTCATGACGTTGTTGCCGAAATGCATGAACTCCTGATCCATGCCTGAAATCTCTCCGGCCTCCAGTTTCAGGCTGGCACTGTCAAGCATCTGATAGCTTTTCTGCCCCTTTACCCACTCGTCCGCAGATTGCAGCGTGGTCAGCGTGTAAGACGTGACTTCGTTCAGGTAATGGGTTGGGATAATGATCTTGGGCTTTAGCTTGGCCACGATGTCATTACCCTGATCGAAACTCAGGATATGTTGCGAGCCGTCTACCGGTAGGGTCAGAACATCGACCTGTCCGACGGCGTCCCAAAACTCCTGCGGCGGGTTATGACGATTGTCACCCCAGATCAGCGTACGAATGCCGCCTGTTTCCACCAGATAGACCACCATATCCATATGACCCACATTGTTCGGTGGGCAGGCATCGACCCCAAATTCGGCCAGTGCATTGGTCCAGTTGTACCACCCCGGCGCCACGCAGGCATGTTTATCAGCAAAACCGGTGATCCTGATATCGGCGAATTCGAAATTGCCCACCATCCTGTCCAGCACCATGGTCGAGCTTGGGCGTTCGATCGCGTCGTGAACGAAATGCGCGTGGGTCGACAGGGTAATGTCTACCGGAATCTGGGGGAATTCATTGCGGAACCAAAGCCCCCACGCGCCCGACGGGTCATCACGCCAGGGGTCAAACAGGACCGTTGCGCCGTTGGGCGAGGTGATCTTGATGGCGCAATGGCCATAATAATCGATACCGACAACTCCGGCACTGGCCTGACCCGTCGATCCCTGCAGGTCAATCACATGGTTATTGTTCCCTGGCTGCAACCAGGCTTGCGATTGCGCTTCGGCCGGTTTCGCCCCCAGCACTGAAGCGGTCGCGCCAACACCGGCAGCACCTGCCGCCATGAAAAATGACCGCCGAGACAAGCCCGGTGCCAGATGATCCCTGTCCCCTTTCAGGATGGTCGGCTTCAGATCCTTGCGATCCATATCTATGTACCTCTCTGTTGGACGTGCGCCTTTTTTTCGCACCTCATCTCAAAGGGTAACAAGCTAAAGCACATCGGCTCAGACCGAAAAATAGGGGTGGAATATGGGGGCAATCCCCATATTCGACATTCACGAAATCGAGAGCAAGTGACTGCGCAGGTTTTTATCCCGGCCCTCAAGTCCAAGTTTTCGGCGAATGTTGTTGCGGTGAAAATCAATTGTCGACGTCTCTCGGGACAGGGCCTTGGCTATGTCCTTCGTGGTTCTCCCAAACATGACCATCTGAGCAATTTCCATTTCTGTCGGGGTCATTGCCGCAAAGGCATCCGTCAACTTGTCAGACAGCGAAGACGTGATCTCGTTCAGGTTCTTCTCGGCCAGCTCAAGATAGACAAACTGCGCCTCATCCCCTGAAAGCTGCGCCCGAACCTTTTCAAGATACGGCAAAACTCTGCTGCGAACCTGCTCGACGATTTCGTGATCCCGGTTCTTGCGGTCATCGTCGAGACTTGAGAGCAATACGCGCAACGCTGTGTTCGTCTCCTGCAGCTCTCGGGTTCGATCCGAAACACGCGTTTCAAGCTGGGCAAGTGTTTCGTTCAGTTTCTCTTCCAACGCGCGTCTCAGATAAACCTCTTGCAACAAAGCCAAATCCGACTCGACCATGCGCGCGAACTGCGCCAACCCCTCACGGAATAACAAGGCTCGCCGGTTCTGTTTACGGTCCAGAACACAGATTGTGCCGAACACCGATCCATCGGGCCATTTCAGCGGTAAGCCGATGTAAAAGGTCATTCCGTGTTCCAGGTCGTCGTTGTCCGCCCAAACCGGATCACATTTGGCGTCTTCGACCACCAACTCTCCGTCACGCTCCAGAACACCCTTACAGTATAGCTTGGGGTTCAACTGGAAACTCAGACCGACCGGATATGGATTCTCGGGGTGATCGGATGTGATCAAAACCGCATGATCCGGCGCATCGGTTTTCATGATCAGGCTTGCGGGCACGTCGGCCATTTCTGCGACCAGATCAACAAGTTGCTGCCAGTTTGCCAGCGTTTCTTTGGGAATCTGCGGATGATCAGCAGGCATAATGGGCCTCACCAGTTACTGGGCGATACCCTGTCAGGTTAGTTGGAGGCGTTGCACTGAATCAAGAATACGACACTCTGCAGCGCAGCATCAGTTTCAGCCGCCCCAGATAACCTTCACGTAGTTCTGGGTTTCCTTGTATGGCGGGATCCCACCGTGCTTTTCAACCGCATCAGGACCCGCGTTATAGGCCGCCAGCGCCAAAGGCCACGATTTGAACTTGCGGTACTGCCAAGACAGATATCTGGCACCGCCTTCGAGGTTCTGCTTGGGATCATGCGGGTTTACGCCCAAAAGCTCGGCCGTTTGTGGCATAAGCTGCGCCAATCCCAACGCACCTTTATGTGACTTCGCCTGTGGGTTCCATCCACTTTCCTGCTGCACCAGACGCAAAAAGAGATCTTCAGGGATGTTGTGAAGGCGAGCAACACGCCGTGCGATTTCCAGATATTCTCCACGATATTTTCCTGAATACCGTTTGCTGACCTGATCACGCGTTGTTTTGGGTTTCAGCCGGGCCGAGTCGCGGTACTGGGTTGCCGCACGAGAATCCAGAACCTTCGCCTGTTTCAGGAAGATATCCTTGCGGCTTTTGCTGGACAATGTTTGTGCCTGCACCGGCGCAACGGCCAATACAAGGCAGGCAACGGAAAACCCAGCAACCCAAGAACGCATCTTTGCTTATCCTGCTCGATCAAAACCAGTGGGAGTATAGGTATTCCCGCAAAAAATGAAAGCTTGGTAAATAGTACAGTAAGACTCTTGTTCGACAGTGTTGTATCAACTGTTTTCAACCATGATGCAGGCCGTATAGGGTCTCACGAAACTCATTGCGTCAGATTCGGCGCATTTACGCAGAACAGAACGAGGATTTACATGGCGGGTTCAGTCAACAAGGTCATTCTGGTGGGAAATCTTGGCCGCGACCCCGAGGTCCGGTCGTTCCAGAACGGCGGCAAAGTGTGCAACCTGCGCATTGCCACCTCGGAGAACTGGAAAGACCGCAACACAGGTGAGCGGCGCGAACGGACAGAGTGGCATTCGGTTGCCATCTTCTCGGAACCGCTGGCCCGCATCGCCGAGCAATATCTGCGCAAGGGCAGCAAGGTTTATATCGAAGGCCAGCTGGAAACCCGCAAATGGCAGGATCAATCCGGTCAGGATCGGTATACGACCGAGGTTGTCCTACGCCCCTATCGCGGGGAACTGACCCTGCTGGACGGTCGTGGTGAAGGCGGTGGCGGCAGCGGCGGCGGTTATGGTGGTGGCCAGGCCGGTGGCAGTTACGATGACCCCTATGGCGGTCCTTCCAGCTCTGCGGCACCAGCCTCGGGCGGAATCGACGATGACGAGATTCCGTTCTGACGTTGACCATGTCGATAGCGTAAAATCTTACCGTTTTTACAAATCAAAACAAAGGGCTGGCGCTTGCCAGCCCTTTTTTAGTGCCCTAAGCTTTTCAAATTATGACTGACCATTTGAAAGCGTAAATTATGAGGCTGAGAATCCAGACCATCAAGCTCGGATCAGGTTCGCCTTTACCAATGCTCCTGGACGACAACGGCGTGCCCCTCATCGCGCCGTTGATTTACAATTTGACGATGGTTCGTGGAGCTGGCCGAAGGTTCAACACGCAACAGAACATTCTCAGAACCATTCGCAAGGTCGAAAAATGGTCAATGAGCGAATTTGGCAGACGAATTGAATTTGCGATTCAGAATCACGAAGACTTCGATCACATCCGCATTGCCAGCCTCCGGGGATATCTTGAGATTCCAGAAAATATCCGAACAACCAAAGAAACGAATGTCACGGGTTTTCGAAACTCGGAGTTGCTGAGGAAAAGCTCTTTTCCGCCCAAGCGTGTGAATGCAGGGCAAACGACAAGGCAGTATCTCCTGGATGCATCTGGCTACATCCAATGGCTGATGAATGAGCACAAGCACTCGCGACGCTACCAAATTCACCAAAACCGACGTTAGTGCAGTCGCCGCGATTTAAGGCTCTGTCCCGCAATCACGCGACCCGGTCAATTATGAAACTTGCAACTGCAGCGAAAGTCCGGATTTGGGGGATATTGTTGAAAAACAACGTGTTGCTGGCGCAGAGAGAGGCGTACCGAACTGAGCGCGAGTGCCTTTCTTGTCAGGCTTTGCTCGTTTGC